>CAZQLP010000034.1:0-16322 GCA_964594225.1 uncultured Methanomassiliicoccales archaeon | reverse complement strand
TTTCCACAGGAAATAAAGGGGTGGGACCGCCGTCGTATCCGGCGAGAATCACTCGGAGGGAACATCATTTGGAGCAGAACATCTTCAACCAACACCTGCGCTCCAACCGCATCTTCAAGAGGAACCGGGAGATACTCCGGCCGTCCTACATTCCTGACGAGCTTCCCCACCGTCAGCACGAAATCGATCAGCTGGCCTCGGTGCTCGTCACAGCCCTCAAAGGGGATCGACCGTCCAACATAGTGATCTTCGGGAAGACCGGGACGGGTAAGACCGCCTCCGTTAAGTTCCTGGGGAAGGAGATACAGAAAGCCGACTCCGAGCTCAATCGAGTTACCTTCATCTACATGAACTGCGAGGTCGTGGATACACAGTACGGTGTGTTGCAGAACATAGGCAACCGCTTCATCGAGGACTTCGATGAGAGAATACCCTTCACTGGATGGAGCACGGAGCGGGTTTACAACGCTCTAAGGGCGAAGATCGACGAGGATAGCAGGGTCGCGATCGTCGTTCTCGACGAAATAGACAAACTGGTTTACAAGAGCGGGGACGACTTGCTCTACCATCTCTCGAAGATCAACGACGACCTCGAGAACGCCAAGGTCTCCCTAATCGGTATATCCAACGACCTCAAGTTCACCGAATTCCTCGACCCGCGTGTGAGGAGCAGGTTGGGGGAGGAGAAGATGGTCTTTCCACCCTACAACGCGGAGCAGTTGAAGGACATCCTCCTTCAGAGGTCGGAGCTAGCATTCAACGAGGATGCGGTCGAACCCGGGGTCATCCCGCTGTGTGCGGCGCTCGCCGCCCAAGAACATGGAGATGCTAGGAGGGCACTCGACCTCCTGCGGGTGGCGGCGGAGATCGCCGAAAGAGGTAACGATGAGGGCGTGACCGAAGCCCACGTGTACAAGGCAAAGAACAAGATCGAGCTGGACTGCGTTGCCGAGACGGTCAGGACCCTTCCGACCCAGTCCAAACTTGTCCTCTATGCGATCATAACGAATGAGGAGCGGGGCGCGAACCGACAGACCACCGGCGAGGTCTACCAGGCATACAAGGACCTGGCCCGGATGGCCGGGGTGAGCGTGATCACCCAGCGGAGGGTGACAGACCTGATCTCCGAGTTAGACATGCTGGGCATAATCCATGCGCGGGTGAAGTCCTTCGGGAGGGGGGGCAGGACGCGTGAGATCGAGTGCAGCATCTCCACGGTCGACACCAAGAGGATTCTGGAAGAGGATGAGATCCTCCACGACCTGAAACGGTTCAAGCCCAAGACGCAGACCACCCTGATCTAGTCCTTCTTATCGTCCACTCGGGGACCCTTATCCTCGGGGGGGTCGCCCCCACCGTCCACGCTCCCCTTATTCCGCTGAAACAGCCCCATGGGGTTCAGCTTCTTGGTCCATGCCCATATATCGATCCCCCTTCGCTTGAGTAGCAAGGTGGCTATGTCCAGCGCAAGGGGAACGCCGATTATTAAGCCGAGCGATATCCAGAGGTTGGTCCAGCTGTTCTGGGGGACGTTCTCGGGCGCATCGCCGCTGACCCAGAGCTTCAGAAGACCGAACCAAGGAAGCTCTCCCCTGGCCACGCCGATTACCCAGCTATCCTGGATGGGTTCCCTGCATATAGCCATCTGGTCGTAGAGGCCCACCACCTTGCTGCCCTGGTGGGCCGTGTTGTGGTCGCCCATAGTGATGAATCCGCTGTGTGGGGTTCTCCCCCGGCTCTCGAAGTAGGTCAGAATCGCCTCAAGGTCCAGCTGGATGGTGGCCCCCTCGTATCCGATGTCGTAGATCTCGACCGTTCCTCTAAGATTCCACCAGGTTTGTTCCCCGGGGGCAAGCACCTGCCACTGGGATTGTGGAATGTCGGCAAGTTCTGGGATGTCGAAACCGCCTCCCGAGGAGTTGTATTCCGCCCTACAAATGACCCTGTGGATGATCGACTTGTAGTCAGGATTGCCGTATCTCTCGTAGATGATGACATCACCGTACTCCCCGTAGGTCTGGTACCCGGTGGGTTGGCCCTGAAGATAGGTTATGATGGTGTCCGGGTTGGTCTCCTTGTCAAGGACCAGGTCGCCGGCGTCTATTACACCGATATAGCTGCGGTCGCTACTGTGCTGCATGCTGTCCGATTCCACCACCACCAGTGGCGGCCACATGCCGGTGTAGGCATACAGAGAAACCATGATGATAGCGACCACCACAAGGGCCATGACCAGACCCTTCACGACACCAGGGATGGCCCACCTTCGTCTGCTCTCTTGGGGCACGGCGCATCAAAGGGATTTTCATTATTTATATTTGTAGTAACCTCGGGTCTCACCCCCCCTGGTACTGGGAAAAATGGAAATACCAATGTGGCGCTGTTCAGGTTGATGGAGCGGCCCGACAACGACACCTACTTCATGCGAATGGCCGAGCTCGTCGCTACACGGTCGACTTGTCTAAGGCGGCAGGTTGGGGCGGTCATAGTGAAGGAGAAGAGGGTCCTGACCACGGGATACAACGGGGCGCCACGGGGGCTGAAGCACTGCATAGAGGTGGGGTGTCTCCGGGAGAAGAGCAACGCCGAATCTGGGACCATGCACGAGCTCTGCCGGGGGGTGCACGCGGAACAGAACGCGGTGATCCAGGCGGCCTACTTTGGAATCAGCATAAAGGGGGGTGTGATCTACTCGACGGCGTTCCCATGCGTGCTATGTGCCAAGATCCTGATAAACGCCGGGATCGTGGAAGTGGTTTACAAGGAGGATTACGTGGAGGACCTCTCCAAGTCGGTCCTGGATGAGAGCGGGGTGAAGGTCCGTCGCTTCGTTCCCGACCCCGACCCACCCCACTAGACGGGCATCCACGAACCTCCAACCTCATCGGGGCGGCATGCGCCCTCTCGTTCGAATGTATCTACGTTTTGGTTCGATTTCAATTAATTGAACCTGGAATTATGACGAAAAGCGTAACCAGATGAAGGCAAGAAAGATACGGCCTCGTCCCATTGTTCAGCATGCTAGACAACTCGGCGAAATGCATGTCTCCCACCTCCATTTTTGATTACGAGTTTCGCAATTCGGGAAATACTATAAGTACAATGAGCATATCTCTCTCAAAATCTCGGGGGGAGATGCGCTTGAATCGGGCCGATATACTGCTTCAAATCAAGGATGCCGAGAAGGAGGCCCAGAAGATACTTCTTGACGCTCAGGAGAGGCAGAAGATCATAACCTCCACCGCTAGGAAGGAGGCCGCGGACGGGCTGCGAAATGCGGAGGAGACGCTTCGCGAGAAATATGCCGCCACCACCTCGTCCGAGAGGGAGAAGGTCGCCGGGCTCCGCGATGAGCTTCTGAAGAAGGGGCGTGAGGGGGCTTCGGCAATCGAGAAGAACTCGGTCGAGCGCATCAAGAGGGCCAAGATCCACTTAGAATCACTCTTTGAGAGGATACTAGATGCTACTTCCTAGATCGATGAATAAGATCCTCATCGTGGGCTCCAAGGAACAGTTGGAGGAGACGATTGGTCTCCTCTACGAGACGGGCTCCGTCCATGTGGTCGACTTCACGTCCGAGGAAGAGGACATGAGTCTGGGGGCGCCTCTCAAGCAGGCGTCCTCCGCATCACAGAAGCTTCTCAAACTCAGGGCGATTCAGAAGGACCTCGAGATCAAGGAGGACGAGGTCGCGGAAAAGGTGGTGGCGTCCAGGATACAGAAGGAGCTCGACGAGGCCCTTGCCGCCCTAGAGATGGAGACGAGGGGGGTGGCGGATTCCAAGAGCAGGATCCAGCATCGGATAAGTGAGCTGGATGCCAGGAAGAAGGAGCTGGAACCGTTTCTGGCCCTGCCCCTTGACCTGGAATTCTACAGGGGTTATGAGAACGTCACCGTGTTCGTCGGCTTCGTGAAGGAGGATCCCGAGGGCGTTCTAAGGGAGTCGCTGGAGAACTTCGAGCTGTTTAAAGGCTCCGACGCCAAGCAATTGGCGCTCTTCGTGGACAACAGGGAGGTCTCAGAGGCTCAGAGGCTGCTTATCCAGAGTGGATACTCGGAGATGCCGATCCCCGATGGAGAGGGCGATCTGGTAAAAATCGTCAAGGAGATTGATAATGAGACGATCATTCTCGAGGGCAAGCTGGAGGAGGTATCTGGCACTCTGGAGAAGCTCAAGGAGAAGCATCTCTCCTTCGTGCTCGCGGCCGAGGAAGAACTCAGCATAGAGGTCGAGATGGCGGAGACGCCGCTCCGCTTCGGCACCACCGACCATGCCTTCGTGGTTGACGCGTGGGTCCCAACGAAGGAAGTGAGGTCGATAGAGCGAACGCTGAAAGAGAAGGTCGGCGACGAAATCCACCTCGAGGTACTCGTTGAACAGGACAGGAAGGGGGAACAAGAGGCGGAAGGGGCGGGGGAGAGCGACCCGGAGGAGGTCCCCACTGAGTTCGAGAACGGTAAAAGGATCGGCAGGTTCCAGTTTCTCATCGAACTGATTTCGATGCCCAAGTACAACGAGGCTGACCCCACCTGGCTGGTCTCGATATTCTTCCCGCTGTTCTTCGGCCTCATGGTGGGGGACGTAGCCTACGGCCTATCCTTCCTCGTCCTTGGATGGCTTGGCCTGAGAAAATGTAAGTCGCCCGAGTGGCGCACAATCGCCACGATGCTATTCTATGGGGGTATATGGGCCACCCTGATCGGCTTCTTCATCTTCGGAGAGGCCTTGGGAATGCACTTCGCGCCGACAGGTCACGAGGGGGACATCACCTGGACCTCCCTCCTCAACCAGATGGGCATCGATTTCCAGTTCCCCCACGAGATAGACATTGGCGGTCTCGTTATCCCGATCGGCATATTCGCCAAGCTGAATAACGTGAAGATTCTGCTGTACATCAGCCTGTGGATTGGCGTGTTCCACCTGTTCATTGGCTTCGTGATGGGCGCCGCGAACGTTGGGATGAGGCACGGCGCCAAGAGGGCCGTGTTCGAGAAGGTGAGCTGGTTGATAATCCTGATCGGCGGGGTCATGCTCGGGCTGGAGATGATCAACGTCCTCATATTGGGAGGCGCCCTCATCATAGGCCCGCTGCTCATCGGCGGGATAGCCATGATCATAATCGGTACGATCATGGCCGTCAAGGCTGAGGGGGGCACAGCGTTAATAGAGCTCACCGGGCTCATGGGCAACGTCTTCTCCTACACTCGTCTCACCGCCATCGGGATGTCCAAGGCGGGGTTGGCGCTGGCATTCAACACGATCGCCATCACCTTGATCGCCCCCGCCGGAGGAATAATGATATTGTTCGCCCTCTTGGTATTCATAGTAGGGCATTTGATGATCTTCATCTTGGCGACACTCTCGGCAGGACTGCACAGCATCAGGCTGCAGTATGTCGAGTTCTTCACCAAGTTCTATACGGGTGGTGGGTTGAAGTTCAGCCCGCTAAGGGTCGTTAGGACGCACACAATGGAGGTGTAAAGAAATGGCAATAGAAGCAGGGCTCATCGCTCTGGGCGCAGGACTGGCCGTGGGCCTCGGGGCCCTAGGATCTGGTATTGCGGAGAAGGACATCGGCTCAGCCGCCATCGGCGCTATGGCCGAGAACGAGAAGCTGTTCGTTAAGGGCCTTATCCTTACCGTGATACCGGAGACCCTTGTCATCTTCGGCATGATCATAGCCATCCTGCTCTGGACATCCATGGGCTCGTTCTAAGTTAATCATAATGAGGCCAATTCATGGCGCTTGATAAGGTAGTGAAGGACATCATAGATAGTGCCAGGCGGGAAGCGGGCGCGCTCATCAAGCGTGCGGAAGAGGAACGGGAAACGATCCTCAGGCACGCTGACGAGAAGAACATCAAGATGCGTAAGGCGCAGGAGAGGGAGCTCGACGAAATCCTAGAGCGGCTTCGCCGGCAGGAAATATCCAGTGCCGAGCTTGAAGCCAAGAAGATCATTCTGAACAAGAAGAAGGAGATCCTCGATCGTACCTTCGAGGAGGCACTAAGCGAGCTCTCGACCATGCCCTCCAGCGACAAGCAGAGGATTTACCGCAAGTCTATTGATGCGGCCAGGAGGGACATCCCCAGACCCAGGGTCTACTGCCCATCGGGGGAGGCAGCCCTTCTTGTCGGGATGGAGGGGCCCGTCTCAGTGGACGAGGTGGACATGGAGACAGGGCTCATATTCGAGAGTGAGGACGGCTCTGTCCGGTTGGATTATCGTTTCCGTACAATACTGGAGATTATCTGGGAGCGGGAGTTGAGAAACGTCTCCGAGACACTGTTCGGGTGAGAGCATGATCATGAAATGGGGTAGAAAGGGGAACTATTCGTACTCTTGTGCCAGGGCGAAGGCCAAGAAGAGATTCCTACTTACGAAGGATAACTATCCCAAGCTCATGATGATGGATTTGAACGAGATCGGTCGATTCCTGGGGGAGACACAGTATCAGACAGAGATGGTCGAGCTGGCTTCCAGGTACTCCGGTGTGAACCTGATCGAACTTGGAACCAGCCGCAACCTGGCAAGGACGAACTCCAACGTGCTGGGGTTCTGCACCGGGGAGCTGGAAGAGATGATCGAGGCGTACCTCAGCAGGTGGGATTTCTGGAACATCAAGACCGTGCTGAGGGGCAAGTTCTACGGGGCGACCGCTGAGGAGATCGAAGAGGACCTGGTCCCAGCGGGGAAGCTCACCATGGAGTATCTCGACTCCCTGATCGCGATGGAGAGCAACGCGGAGCTGTTCGAGGCGGTACGGAGAAAGGAGGGAATCTGCGTCCCGGACGAGGTCATGACCGCTCTCGAGGAAACAGGAACGCTCCAGCCCATTGAGGATTTCTTGGACAAGATCTACTACGCCCGCCTGCTGGAAAGGATCAAGCCGACAACGAAGCCGAAGAAGCTGTTCCTCCGCTTCATCCAGAAGGAAATCGACGTCGTGAATCTCCACACTCTCCTCAAGCTGAAGAGAGCGGATATCCCACCCGATAGGATGTGTAACTTCTTCATCGATGGAGGGGAAGAGCTTAGCCTCTATGACCTCACCCGTCTGGCTGGCATGGAGACCTTCGAGCAGATGGTTGACGAGATCGGCAATCTCAAATTCCTAGAGGATATCAGCGAGGGTCTGGAGGACGCTAAGCGGGGCGCCTCTCTGACCGTCGTAATGCGGGAACTGCAGAGGCATCTCATCCGTCAATCGGAGAGGTTCTCGCACATCCACCCGCTGTCCGTCCTTCCGGTGCTAGATTATCTCATCAGGAAGAAGATCGAGGTCGATAATATCAGGATCATCGCCCGCGGGAAGGAGAGCGAAATGGACCCCGAGGTCATAAAGAGTTTATTGGTGGTATGATGGAAATCGCTGTACTGGGAAGTGAGGAATTCGTGTTGGGTTTCAGGTTGGCTGGTTTGAAGCGCATTTACACCGTGGGTCCTGATGATTATGAGGAGAGGTTGTTGGAGCTCCTCGAGGACTCCAGCATCGGTGTGTTGGCGATCGAATCATCGGATCTTGAATATCTCAGTTCCAGCACGAGGAACAAGGCGATGGAGAGCATAGCACCCGTCGTGGTTCCGGTGGGCGTGGAGGAGGCGGATCTTCGGGAGAAGGTCAAGAGAGCCATTGGCGTTGATTTGTACAATACCGAGAGGGATTGAAATGGCGAGGATTGGAAGGATTTACAGGATCGCCGGGCCGGTGGTGACCGCTATTGGTGTCTCACCCAGGATGTATGACGTGGTCCAGGTGGGTGAGGAGCGCCTCATGGGTGAGGTCATCAAGATCGTCGGTGATAAGACGGTCGTCCAGGTCTATGAGGACACCACCGGCTTGAGCCCGGGGGAGGGGGTTGTGGACACCGGGCAGCCGTTGGTCGCCGAGCTCGGCCCTGGGCTCCTGGGAAGCGTGTATGATGGAATCCAGAGGCCGCTCCCCGTTCTGCTCAAGGAGATGGGAAATTTCATCAGGAGAGGGGTTTCCGCCCCGGGTCTGGATCATCAGAAGATGTGGGCCTTCAGCCCAGCGGTGAAGAGGGGGGATGGGGTCAAGCCGGGCCAGACCATCGGCATCGTGCCCGAGAGCAGGTTCGAGCACAGGGTCATGGTCCCCCATGGGATATCCGGCACGGTCGATGACATCATGGAAGGGAATTTCACCGTGGACGATGTCGTCGCCGTCATCGGAGGAAAGGACGTTAAGATGATGCAATACTGGCCAGTGAGGAGGGCCAGGCCGTTCACCAAGAAGCTTCTGCCCGACATCCCTCTCATAACGGGGCAGAGGATCCTCGACACACTCTTTCCCCTGACAAAAGGTGGCACCGGCGCCATCCCAGGGGGCTTCGGTACCGGAAAGACCGTCACGCAGCAACAGCTCTCCAAGTGGAGCGACGCCGAGATCGTCGTCTACATAGGCTGCGGGGAAAGGGGCAACGAGATGACCGAGGTCCTGACCACATTCCCGGAGCTGGAGGACCCAAGGACCGGCAATCCCCTGATGGAGAGAACGATCCTGATCGCCAACACCTCCAACATGCCCGTGGCGGCCAGGGAGGCCTCGGTCTACACTGGGATCACCATGGCGGAGTACTATCGTGACATGGGATTCGACGTATCGCTGATGGCCGACTCCACCTCTAGATGGGCGGAGGCCATGAGAGAGATCTCCTCCCGTCTTGAGGAGATGCCCGGTGAGGAGGGATACCCCGCATACCTCGCCGCAAGGCTGTCGGAGTTCTACGAGCGCGCTGGCCGTGTGCAGACCATGGCAGGGGAGAATGGATCGGTGTCCGTGGTGGGGGCGGTCTCGCCCCCGGGCGGCGACCTCTCCGAACCGGTGACCCAGGGCACACTGAGAATCGTGAAGGTCTTCTGGGCCCTGGATTCCAAGCTCCGTGAGAGGAGACACTTCCCGGCGATCAACTGGCTCACTTCATACTCCCTGTATGCGGGCAGTGTGGACAGCTGGTTCCGGGAGAACGTTGCGGAGGATTTCCCCGAGCTCCGCGGATGGACCATGGAGGTACTGCAGAGGGAGGCCGAGCTTCAGGAGATCGTGCAGCTCGTCGGTTCCGACGCCCTGCCCGATGAGCAGAAGCTCATACTGGAGATCGCCAGGATGATCAGGGAGATATTCCTCCAGCAGAACGCGTTCCACCCCGTGGACACCTACACCCCGCTCGGCAGGCAGTACGAGATGCTGAAGATCATCAAGCGATTCAACGACATGTCCATCAAGGCCCTGGAGGCCGACCTTCCGGTGGACGCGATCATCGAGCTGCCAGTGAGGTACCGCTTCACCAAGGCGAAGTACGAGGAGAACGTGGATCAGGAGCTCAAGGAGACGGTCAAGGACATGGACAAACAATTCGAGGAGCTGGGGGGTACCGCATGATATCCAAGGAGTACAGGACGATCACAGAGATAGCGGGTCCCCTGGTTTTCGTGAAGAAGACGGAGCCGGTGGGCTACCAGGAGCTTGCCTCCATCCAGCTTCCAGATGGTAGCGTGAAGCGCGGCCAGGTGCTGGACACATCGGATGATCTCGTCATAGTGCAGATATTCGAGGGAACGGCCGGGATCGAGAAGGATTCCGCGGTGAAGTTCCTTGGAGAGACTATGAAGATGCCCGTTTCCAGGGACATGCTGGGCAGGATACTCTCTGGATCGGGGGAGCCCATGGACGGCGGCCCCCCGATCGTTCCGGAGGATCGTCTGGACATAGTGGGGGCCGCGATCAACCCGTTTGCCAGGGACAACCCCGAGGAGTTCATCCAGACCGGTCTTTCGACCATCGACGGCATGAACACGCTGGTACGCGGGCAGAAGCTTCCCATTTTCTCGGGAAGCGGGCTTCCCCACAACGACATCTCGCTCCAGATCGCCAGACAGGCAAGGGTGCTGGGTGAGCAGGAGGAGTTTGCGGTGGTGTTCGCCGCGATGGGGATCACCAACGAGGAGGCCCAGGCGTTCATGCAGGATTTCGAGAGAACGGGCGCCCTCCAGAGGGCGGTGGTGTTCCTAAACCTCGCGGACGATCCGGCCATCGAGCGGATCATCACCCCCCGGCTTGCGTTGACAACAGCGGAGTATCTGGCCTTCGAGCTTGACATGCACGTGCTGGTCATCTTCACCGACATCACAAATTACTGCGAGGCACTGAGGCAGATCGGGGCCGCCAGGGAGGAGGTGCCCGGACGGCGTGGATATCCGGGTTACATGTACACCGATCTCGCCTCTCTCTACGAGCGCGCCGGGAGGATCAAGGGCAAGAAAGGCTCGATCACCCAGATCCCGATCCTATCCATGCCCGGTGATGATATCACGCACCCGATCGCCGACCTGTCCGGCTACATCACGGAGGGCCAGATAGTGGCTTCCAGGGAGCTGCATCGCGCAGGCATTTACCCCCCGATCGATGTGGGGGCTTCCCTTTCCCGTTTGATGAACGCGGGCATTGGCGAGGGGCACACCAGGGAGGACCACAAGGCGGTCTCCGACCAGTGCTATGCCGCCTACGCCGAAGGCAGAGACCTCAGGGGCCTGGTGGCCATCGTTGGCAAGGACTCCCTTTCCAACAGGGATCGCAAGTTCCTGGAATTCGCGGACCTCTTCGAGAGGAGGATCGTGAGACAGGATCGCGACGAGGATAGGGACATAGAGACCACCCTTGATCTCATGTGGGAGATCCTCGACGCCCTGCCAGAGGAGCAGCTGACACGTATCGATCGCAAGTATATCGAGAAGTATCACCCCGCGCACAGAAAGAGTGAGTAGAATGGCCCATAAAGATATCAAGCCAACCAGGTCCGAGCTCCTCCAGGTGAAGAAGAAGATCAAGCTCACAAAGTCCGGCTACAAGATCCTCAAGATGAAGAGGGACGGGCTGGTGATGGAGTTCTTCAAGGTTCTGGAGGAGGCCAAGGAGATCAGGCGGAAGATCGTCGACGACTACCAGGTTGCGATGGATAAGATCGCCGTGGCGAAGGCCGTGGACGGCGTGATAGCCGTGCAATCCGCCGCCTTCGCCCTGAGATCCCACCCCGAGATAAAGCTCAGGAGCAAGAACGTCATGGGCCTGGTCGTCCCCGAGATCGAGGCATCCTCGATCAAGAGCAAGGTGGACGAGCGCGGCTACGGTATCATAGGCACCTCCAGCTACATCGACGAGGCGGCCGACGCCTTCGAGAATATGGTGAAGACGATCATTATCGCTGCGGAGATCGAGACCACCATGAAGCGGGTCCTCGACGAGGTGGAGAAAACCAAGCGCAGGGTCAATGCCCTTGAGTACAGGATCATCCCAGAGCTCCAGGAGGCCGAGGATTTCATAGAGTTCCGCCTCGAGGAGATGGAGCGGGAGACCATCGTCCGCCTGAAGCGCCTGAAGAAGAAGGCGGAGGCGGTGATGGATTGATGTTCCGGGACATGGATCCAGAGAGGAAGAGGGCGCTGATGATCCGTGTGGTCCAGCTCGTGGCGTTCCTGATGCTGATCGTTGGCTGGGCGTTCATCCTCCTCTTCTGGAATAACTGAGCCGAGTTTTCTTTTCCCGAGCCGATTTTCCTCTCAAACGTTGAAGTCCTTCATCGTTCCATGTCCGTTACCAAGGTGGATTACAGGAACCTTCGCCGGATCGGGATTGAAATTGTGCATCCTCTGGAAAGAGGTCTGGGCCTGCCATGTCGAGGCGTTGATCAGTCGGACCCCTCTGTAATCCGACATCCCGGCACCATGGACGTGTCCCGTCACGAAGATATCGGGCACCTCGTCTATCACCAGGTAGTCCTCCTTCTCGGGGGCGATCGGGGTCTTGCCCCCGTAGGTGGGAGCGAGATGTCTCCTCTTCAGCATCTCCTTCATGGTCTCGATGGGCGTCTCGTAGCTGAGACCCGGCACCCCGCCTATGAGGTCGTCCATGCTCCTTCCGTGATAGCTTAGAATGGAACGACCCTCTATCTCCATGTAGCATGGGTTGCCCACGAACATGATGGACGAGTCGAACATGTCCGTGATCTTCCTGGAGAATGTTGGTTGTGGTTCGGCGGGCCTCACGGCGTCATGATTCCCAGGCTGCATCACCAGTCTCATACCGTCGGGGATCTCCTTAAGGAGTTCCGCCAGTCTCTCGTACTGCATGAAGATGTCGTCGATCTCCAGCTCCTCCTCCTGATTTGGGAACACCCCTATACCGTCCACGACGTCCCCTGAGATGACCATGTACTCTATGCCCTGCTCTCTCCACTCGCTCCTCAACCAGGAGATCATGTTCTTCCACTGCCTCCCAAGGAAGTTGTTGCTGCCAATGTGGATGTCCGACACGAAGGCAACCGACTTGGAGGAGTCGGTGGGCCGCATCGCCCGGGCGATCGGGATGTCCGGTCTGATGAGCTCCTTCACGATGATCATGTCCCCCTTCCCCGAGGCCCTCCCCACGATCCCCAGCACCTCATCCAGGAGTATGGGTTCATTGATGAGGTCCGAGTCCCTCAGGATCAGCGCCGGGCACCTCTCCTCCTCGTCCTCGACCTCCAGCATCTTGTGCCCGTTCTTGGTGGTCCTTACCTCGTTCACCATGGCCACTATCCTGACGTCCCTGGAGACCTTGAGGGCTTTGGATATGGGAACCGCCCCCGCTAGCTCCCTTCTCCTGACAAGCATCTTCTTGATCCGCCGGTAGCGGTCCAGGAAGTACCTGGTGAAGTCGGCGATGTCGCCGTCGCAGCATGAAAAACCCGTCACGTCCCTAAGGACCTTGATGTCGGCCCCGCTCCGGGGCATGACAGGCGCCGCGGGCTGTGGCGTTCCTCCCCCATTCCCCGAGAGAAGATCGTCAAGGGTGAGGATCAGGGGCTTCTGGGGCATGGAGGATATCGCCCCCCTGGCAAATATGAGGGGTTCATCCTGATCCAGTAGGTATTCGATGGCTCCAGGTTCCAACAGAATGCCATCGCATGCGAGTGCCTCCAGAACACGCCCCTTCATCATCCCATAGGGGTTAGGGGCGATCTCAATATTAATCTTGCGAAGGCACCCGCGGGTCTGAAATGGGCGGGCATGAGTCATTCGCTCTCCACGCCACCAGCAGTTCCTGCGTATACGATATAATCTTTATAAATCGATTTTAATTTCAACATCGTGGCAAGCGAGGCATCCCACACCCTTCAGCCGTGGAATGAAAGCGGGCCAGTTTCACCAACTCCCTGGAAGGAACATATGTACATGACAGGTGCATTCTCATGAGAGTCACACTGGGACACAGCGAAAGCAACAATGGTTCAGTGAAGCCGCCGTTGAGCGAAGCACACCCTTCAAGGGTTGGAACACGTCACCCCGAAACCTTGAAGGGAGGAATCCCATTACCCAGGAGTATGCCCCTGGTAACCGCGCGAGTCAACTGCTTCCCCACAGAGGATCCAGAAAAGGTGAGGAGGGCGATCCTCAACATATTTCCTGAGAGCGAAATAGAGGAATTGGAGGGCGGGTTCTTCGCCAAGAGCCACTCCATCGACAGATTCAAGGAGGTCCTCCGGGGGCTCCAGATCCTGGACACCGCCAGGAGCATGCTCAGGAAGGGAAAGGAGGGGAACAGGACATCCATATCGTTGAACAAGCAGGTGGCCTTCATGGGCAAGGTCAGCTTCGTTGAGGAGAGCGTCCCCCTCGGGGCCATAGATCTGGTCATAGAGGATGACGAGCTTGATAAGGTCATAGATGACATCGCTCCCAAGACGGTCGACGGGGAGATACCATGATCTCGGTCTCCTCCCCGGTGTTCTCCCTCCTGGACTTCGAGGTGGCCCTGGCCTTCGTCAACCAGCACTTCGACGGATGGGAGGTGGTGGGAGAATGTGAGCACTTCCTACCCGAGGTGGAGAAGCGCTTCCACGACGCGACATCATGCTACGACATGAGCTTCTCGGCGCACGCCCCAATGAGCGACATCAACATCGGCAGCCTCAACCCCAGAATACGGGAGGTGGCCGTCAGTGAGCTCATAAAGGGGATGGAGGCAGCGGACAGGATGGGGATGGACACCTACACGTTCCACCCCGGATTCTGGTCTCCGATTGGCCCCCTGGCTAACGAGCGGGTCCGCGAGGCGATGAGCGGATCCCTTGAGAGCGTCGACAGGGCCGCTCGAAATTTGAACATCAAGGCCGCCATGGAGAATATGCCCGATCTCACATTTGCAATGTGCAAGGGCCCCGAGGAGCTGTTCCAATTTCTCGAGGGGACGGAGATAGGGGTCTGCTTTGATATCGGACACGCGAACGTCTCTGGGAATCTGGACCGCTTCCTGGAGCATTCGAGTAGATATACCAACGTCCACGTCCATGATAATGCGGGCGAGATGGACGAGCATCTCCCCATAGGCGATGGGGTGATAGATTTCACTTGGGTGCTCAACGGGCTTGACGGATACTCAGGGAAGATGGTCATCGAGGCCAGATCCCTCAACGACGCTATTAAGGGCAAGAGGAAACTGCTTGAACTGATCGATTCGATCTCCTAGTTCCTCCTTCCGCACCGCAGGCAGTAGAGCCCCCCATCCTTGTATTGAGCCTCCGTATGCCCACAGAATTTGCAGGAGAACCCGAAGCCCCCCCGCGACTGGGGGTCCCTCTGCGTCTCGGTCTCCGTCCGTTGGGTCGTGGGGGTCCTTTCGCTCGGTCTGTAGATCATCGGCCGGGGGCCCGGGCTGAGGATCCTGGGCGGCCAGATTTTCTTGGCGAACACGAATTCCACGACCCTGGTCGAATAGTATACGAAGTAGCACGATCCCAGGATTATCCAGGCTAGGATAAGGACCCCTATGACCAGGGTCACGCCCAGGCTCTGGGTGACCTCGATGGGCATGGATATGAAGTCCACGGTGAAGTGGAGCATGATCGCCGCGTAGAGGCCCACCCTGAGGAACAGGTACCCAAGGGCCAGTCCCGCGATGAAGGTGGGTGGCATCTTGTAGATGTCCCATGAGCTTATGTGGGCGAGGGCGAACATGGTTGAGGAGAAGACCAGGAGGACGATCTCCGGCTTGCACAGTTTGAAACCGCCCCCGAGAACATAGTTCTTCCACCGCATGCCGCCTCTCCTGGCAAGATCCACGAACAGCAGGGGCACCCCTATGAACAGGACCCTGGTTACCAGCTCCTCCCACACCGAGGCGTTGGCGAAGGCGAATATGAGTTTCCACAGCGAATCGTCGGTGAAGTCGGGGGTGCTCGGGTCAATCCCCCCCGCCCCCAATCCTATGTAGTAGAAGAAGTTGAAGGCGATCAGGGCGAAGAACAGGGTGGCCATCAGGTATACTGGACTGTGACCGCCCCTCAACGGTTTCAACCTGAGCTCCCTTGCGAAAACCACGACGCTTTTCCTGATCATCCACAGGAACGAGGCCACAATGGCGATCATCAGGAATATGAAGTACCCGACAAGCACCTCTCCGCCAATCTCCACTATGTCCACGATCCAGGGAGTGACGAGGTAAAGGCTGAAATCCTTGCTGATGAGTTCTCCGCTCACCATCCCCACGCTGCCCACAAGTATTCCGATGTTGACTGCGATGAGGGCCAGTAGCACCAGGGATGTGTATGACGCGATCCCCCTGCCGACGTCAAGAAGGGAAGTCGGTCGGGGAAGGGGCTGATACCTGGGTGGTGGGGCGGGAGACTGGACCGGCGCGTCCTTGAGCCTGGTTCCGCAGTGGGGGCAGAACACAGCCTCCTCGGGCACATTCATCCTGCAATTCGGGCAGGTGGGTGCTATGTAATTATCACCAGGGCCCGGTGCCCCCAAGCTCATATCGTCATCATACCCAGGTTTCTATTTCTAACTGTCGGTTCATATTTTTATCGGGCGACCACGGCGAGGCGGCGATTATTCGCAGCTCAACTGCGAATCGTCCCGGCCTTGGGGGGAGGTGATTCCGGTACGATCGCGGTCCCGCCATCTAACAACTGTAAGTGATTAATAGGCAATTGACAATTCACAATTAGGTTGCTCTGGAGGCTCTCAATGGAGGAGAACAGGAATCCCAAGAGGATAGATTTCATCACCATCGACGCGAACAAGATCTCTTTTGGCCGCAACAATTTCATAGAGGTCGCTAGGAAGAAGGCTGTCACGGATGAAGGCGAGAACGAGTTCATTTCCATCTCCAGGGGGTACTACCTCCCAGATGGAAGTGAGCGGTTCAAAAAGTCCCTCACCATCCCCGACGAGGAGGACATAAAGGAATTCGTCATCGAGAGCATCAATACCATCTGAGCCCTCGTCAGCCAAGAGAACCTTCCCTTTCTAGTATGAGTTC
>CAZQLP010000033.1:0-16441 GCA_964594225.1 uncultured Methanomassiliicoccales archaeon | reverse complement strand
ATGAGATTCACTGCCTTGGCAATACTCATCGGAATCGCGCTAACGGTCTCCCTGTGCGGTTGCCTGAACCTGAACCCCTCTCCCGAGGAGGAACTGGGACAGGTCCAGGGACTGGATGTGGAGGCGACAACGGTATATCTTGGCCTTACCTGGCTTCCACTGGATGGGGCGGATCATTACAGGATCATGAGGGACGGCGAACTGCTGACCGAGACGGAAAGGCTCCACTTCAACGATTCCGAGGTGGAGGGTGGGATAACCTATAGCTACCAGGTATGCGGGGCCAGGAACATTCTCCCCTTCGGTACCGAACTCGGCGAGATGTCCGAGCAATCCTCGGGAATGCTGATCGACATCTCGTACGACGATGATGGCTTCAGGGAGTTCGCGGTGGACACGGGGAAGTTGATACAGGGCCTGTGCTACGACATCCAGGAGGCCGGCATGAAAATGGACCTCTCCGCCTCCGAGAGTCTCAGTCAGAGACTGGAGGAGGTATCTTCGGAGTATCTGTCCGCATCCCACGACTTCAGCGTGTCCGATGACCTGGCCCCCGCGATGGAGGAGTACCGGCTTGCCATGGAGGACTTCATCCTGGCCGGGCAGTACATTAATCAGGGTGTGAGCTCCCTTGATCAGGGAATGATCGAGCAGGGCATCGACTTCTCCTATCAGGGAGCGGAGCACATGAGGAACGTGGCCTCGCTGCTATAATCTTTAGAAAAGCAGAACATCAATGAGTCTCATTATGTCAGATGATCGACATGACCACGAGAGCACCCTACGGGACCTGGGAGTCCCCGGTGACGGCCGGGCTGATCGCCCGGGGAACGGTGAGGCTGCAGGAGGCCTGCATCGATGGGGAGGACATCTACTGGGTGGAGGGAAGGCCCAGCGAGGGCGGCCGCAACGCCGTGATGAGGTACTCGGAGGGGGCCAGGAGTGATACGCTTCCTTCAGGATATAATGCCAGGACAAGGGTGCACGAGTACGGGGGAGGCTCCATCCTCGTCGTCGAGGGAACACTGTTCTTCTCCAACTTCGAGGACCAGAGGGTGTACCGATTGGCCCCTGGTGATGAACCAACACCTCTCACCTCCGAGGGAGAGAGGCGCTACGCCGATTTCCAGTGGGATCCGGTCGGTAAAAGGCTGCTGTGCGTGATGGAGGATCACTCCACCAAGGGGGAGGTCATGAACTGCATAGCCTCCATTGATCTTGAGGATGGGGAGTTGACAATCCTGGCGTTTGGTCATGATTTCTACTCGTCCCCGAGGATCTCACCTTGCGGGAGGTACATAGCATTCATGAGCTGGGACCATCCTCACATGCCTTGGGATTCTTCTGAGCTGTGGATCGCGGAACTTGGAGAGGGGGAACTCGGCGAGGCCGTCAGGGTGGCCGGGGGCAAGGGAATATCCGTGACGCATCCGGTATGGTCCCCCGGAGGCATCCTCCACTACGTGTCCGATGAGACCGGCTGGTGGAACATATGGAGGGCGGGTCCTGAGGGGCCCGAGAATCTGCTGGATATGGATGCGGAGTTCGGGCTCCCCCATTGGGTGTTCGGCACGTCCACATTCGGATTCCTGTCCGAGGACCGAATTCTCTGTTCTTACACGCGCGACGGAACCTGGAAACTGGCCGATCTCGATACGGAGTTCGGGGAGCTGGAGGAGAGGACCTTCCCCATGACCGACCTGCATTCTGTTTGGGTGAGGGGGGACATAGCGGTCATGATCGGCGGCTCTCCCTCCATGCCCATCTCTCTGGTGAGGCTCGACCTGGAAACGGGGGTCATGGATGTGCTGAGAAGATCCACCGACCTGTCCCTCGAACCGGGTTATATTTCGAGGCCAGAATCCCTCGCATACCCCAACCGGGAGGGCACTGAATCTTATGCTTTCTTCTATCCACCGTCTAATCCAAGCTACGAGCCCCTTGAGGGGGAGCTTCCCCCCCTGGTGGTGGTCAGTCATGGCGGTCCCACCGCTTCCGCAAGCACCTCACTCAGTCTGATGACACAGTACTGGACGAGCAGGGGTTTTGCCGTCCTCGATGTGAATTACGGTGGGAGCACCGGCCGCGGCAGGGCGTATAGGGACAGGCTCCTGGGGAACTGGGGCGTTGTGGACGTGAACGACTGCGTGGACGGGGCCCTCTTTCTTGCTGGGGAGGGTAGGGTGGACCGCGCCCGCCTGGTCATCAGGGGGGGAAGCGCTGGAGGCTACACCACGCTCTGCGCCCTGGCCTTCACCGATGTCTTCGCCGCAGGTGCCTCATACTTCGGGGTCAGCGACCCAGAGATGCTCGCCAAGGAGACGCACAAATTCGAGTCCCGCTATCTCGACGGCATGATCGGACCCTATCCGGATCGAAGGGACATCTACCAGGAGCGCTCGCCTTTACATCATGTGGATGGAATAACCTCCCCTGTGATATTCTTCCAGGGCCTGGATGACAGGGTAGTGCCTCCAGACCAGGCGGAGGTCATGGTGGATGCCCTCAGGGAGAGGCGGGTTCCGGTGGCCTACCTTGCCTTCGAGGGTGAGCAGCACGGCTTCCGCAAGGAGGAAAACATCATCAGGTCCTTGGAGGCGGAGCTGTACTTCTATTCCAGGGTGCTCGGGCTCGAGCCAACCGACATGATCGAGCCGGTGAACATAGAGAACATCTGATCGCTTGGTCAAGTTGGAGGCCATCAAACAGATTCTAGGTCACGAATCGGTAGATCAGACGGTCAAATACCTCGGTATAAACATGGATGACCAAGCGGAAGCTATGGATTTGTATGCCCATTATCGGGACTCCATAAAATGCCCTGAAAACGGCATTCTTGAAGAAGGACCAGGGGGGGAGGTGGGCCCAAAGAGATTCGAACTCTTGACCTCCCGGTTATCAGCCGGGCGCTCCAACCAGGCTAAGCTATGGGCCCGTTGCGGTCGCATGGAAATAAGTCAATCCATAAATACCTTTGGTTGGCCAAGCCAGATGAACCAGATCCAGTGCCTTGATCAACGCCCATGGCAATATGCCATGCTTGATTCTCTCACAAGTGAAGCTATATGGATGAACTCATTATATCAGGGGGGGTGTCCTCCTCTTCAACCTCAGGCTTAGGATAATTACTGGATAACCTATTTACCCCTGATGTCGATTATCTTGTGATACCATGACAGGGGGATTGAAGAACCGGGGCAGGACCAGGGGGGACGTGAAGGAGCGGAGAATCGCTGTCGAGGAGTTCTCGGACACGAAGCTGGAGTACATCTCATCCTACACCTTCGACCCCGTGGTGGCCGAGAAGAACATCGAGAACATGATCGGCTGCGTCCAGGTCCCTGTCGGTTTTGTTGGCCCCCTAAAGATTAACGGGGACCACGCAAGAGGAGAGTTCCTCGTTCCAATGGCCACGACCGAGGGCGCCCTCCTAGCCTCCGTCAATCGCGGCTGCTCCGCGATCACCCGGTCCGGAGGAGGGAACGCGCTGGTTCTGAAAGATGCCATGACCAGGGCGCCGGTCTTCAGGGTGAGGGATATCAGGCACGGCACCGATGTAATGGAATGGGTGAGTGGCAACCTGGACCGCATCAAGGAGGTGGCCGAGGCCACGACCGGCCACGGCAAGCTTCTGGAGGTCGTACCCTATCTGGTCGGGAGGAACCTCTACCTTCGGTTCTCATACTCCACCGGTGACGCCATGGGAATGAACATGGTCACAATAGCCACGGAGAAGGCCTCCGATCTGATCCAGATGGAGACCTCGGCCCGGCTGGTCTCGGTCTCGGGAAACCTCTGCACTGACAAGAAGCCCGCGGGTATTGACTTCCTGCTGGGAAGGGGGAAGACCGTGCATGCGGACGTCACCCTGCCCAGGGATGTGGTGGAGGAGAGGTTCCACACCACCCCCGAGGATGTAGTGGAGGCGTGCGTTCGCAAGAACCACATCGGCAGTGGTCTAGCACTCTCCCACGGGGCAAATGCCCACATGGCCAACATCTTGGCCGCGACGTTCATAGCCACCGGTCAGGACGCCGCCCAGGTGGTCGAGGGAAGCATGGGGACCACGACCGCCGAGTGCGTCGAGGGGGATCTCTACTTCTCGATAAGGATCCCGGCGCTGGAGGTCGGTACCGTGGGGGGAGGGACAAGCCTCCCATGTCAGAAGGAGGCCCTCTCCATGATCGATTGCTTGGGGGAGGGCAAGGCCAGGAAGCTGGCGGAGATCATCGCTGTTACCGTTCTTGCCGGAGAGTTGTCAACCCTGGCCGCGGAAGTCGCTGGACATCTCTCCAGCGCCCACAGCGAGCTGGGAAGATGATCATGAAATTTCCGTAACACTATTATGATCATAGCCGTGGACGATCCATTGACGGAACCAGGGAAAGATGGACCGGGGATTCTGTGGAACAAGGGAGCGTTCGGGATGATGCGGTCACCCCGGTTCTGGACAGGGGACGGATGAAAGGCTTATCGGGTTAGCCGCCAATCTGGGTTCCCTGGAAGACGGACAATGCGGATCATCAACAGGCCCGATCTGATCTCCGCCGGAGACGCATTGGCGAGAGAGCACCTCCTGGACATCGTTGAGGCTGGGCTCGAGGCCATAGATCCATACCGCTGCGTCACGGATGCCATCTCCATTCAGAACGGGAGACTGTCCGCAGGTGGGGAGGAACTGGACCTCCTCGGGATCGAGAGGGTGATCGTCGTCGGGACGGGAAAGGCGTCCGTGGGCATGGCGAGAGCGGTGTGGGATCTCCTGGGGGAGCGTATCGTGGAAGGGTACCTCAACGTCCTGGAGGAGGGGTCCATAGGACCAATAAGGCTTCACAGGAGCACCCATCCCTATCCAAGTGAGGAAGGGAGGATCGGTGCGAGCAGCATCCTGTCCATCTGCAAGGATGCGGGGGAGGGGGACCTGGTCATATCCCTTATCTCTGGAGGGGGATCGGCCATGATGCCCCTTCCCCCGGACGGCGTGACGGTGGAAGATAAAAGGCGAACATCGGAGATGCTGATGCGAGCCGGTGCCGACATCGAGGAACTGAACACCGTCAGGAAGCACCTGTCAAGGATCAAGGGGGGACAGCTGGCCAAGGCATGCTGTCCCGCCAGGGTGCTGAGCCTGATACTGTCCGACGTGGTGGGCGATCCCGTCGAGAGCATATGTTCAGGTCCGACGGCCCCCGATCCAACCACCTTCTCCGATGCCACCGACATACTGGAGAGACACTCCCTCCTTGACAGGGTGCCAGCCAGCGTCAGGGACCACCTGAGGGAGGGGAAGGATGAGACGCCCAAACCCGGCAGCGCGGTGTTCGACAGGGTGACGAACTTGATTGTCGGCAACAACCGGAAGGCGCTCGAGGCCTCACGGTCCAAGGCCAGAGATCTGGGTTACAACACCGTGATACTGACCTCGACCCTGGAGGGGGAGGCAAGGGAGGTGGGCAAGGTCCTGGCCTCCATCGGCGGAGAGGCGGTACTCTTTGGAACACCCGTGCGACCACCGGCCGTCATACTGGCCGGGGGGGAGACCACGGTCACGGTGACGGGGAACGGCGAAGGAGGCAGGAACTCCGAGCTGGTGCTCGGGGCCCTGCAGAAGCTCGTGCCCGGGGTGACCATGCTCTCCTTCGGTACCGATGGGGTGGACGGAAGCTCGGCGGGGGGCGGGGCAATCGCCGATATCGGTTCAAGAAGACCAGATTGGTCAGATTTCCTGGAGAGGAATGACTCTGCCGGGTACTTCAAGAGAGATGGCGGGCTGATCGTCACTGGACCGACAGGTACCAACGTGGGGGACATTGTCCTCCTGGCCGTTAGAAAAGAATAATATACTCTCGACCCTATGGCTTTTGAGCATGCCAGTTATCAACTTCGACTACCGCGACCTGACCGAGCTCATGGGTGCCGAGATGCCCTTGGAGGAGCTCTTGGAAAGGATACCCATGATGGGAGCGGACCTCCACGATTACGACGGGGACACTGGGGAGATCGCGATGGAGTTCTTTCCCAGCAGACCCGACCTTTTCTCGGTGGAGGGCATCGCCAGGGCCCTGAGGGCCTTCACGGGGGTGGAGCCGGGATTGAAGCGCTACGACGTCGAGGATTCCGGGATAATCCTTCACCGGGACGAGAGCGTGGATGGGGTCCGCCCATATGTCGTGGCAGGGGTGATGCGCGATGTGGTGATGACGGACGAGCTGATCCGCTCGCTCATGGAAATCCAGGAGAAGCTTCACCTGACCATGGGCCGCAAGAGGGCCAAGGTCTCCATAGGCATTCATGACCTGGATATGGTCGAGGCCCCATTCACGTACAAGGCTGTCGACCCCGAGGCGGTGTCGTTCGTACCCCTTGCCAAGGACGAGGAGATGAACCTCAGGGAGATCCTGGAGAGGCACGAGAAAGGTGTGGACTACGCCTCCATCCTTGAGGGTAAGGATCGCTATCCGATCATAGTGGACAGGAATGACGAGGTTCTCTCCTTCCCGCCAATCATCAACGGACGGTTGACCACTGTCACCGAGGGCACCGAGAGCATCTTCATCGATGTCACGGGAACGGACCTCAAGGCCATCTCCGGCGCGTTGAATATTGTGGCCACTTCCATCGCCGAGAGGGGCGCGAGGATCCAGAGTGTTCTGGTTGAAGGTCGGGAGGAGATGGTCACCCCGGACCTGGAACCAAGAAAATGGGATCTCGATGCCCAGTTCTGTAGGGAGTTCCTTGGAATCGACATCTCCGACGGCGAGATCGTCAGGTGTCTTGAGCGGATGGGTTACGATGCCTCTAATGACGGCGGGATCATCAGGGTGCTCGCACCGTCCACGAGGCTGGACCTGCTCCATCCCGTCGATCTGGTCGAGGATGTGGCCATTGGTCACGGATACGAGAACTTTGGGTCAAGGCTTCCAGAGGTTCAGACATTCGGCTCCCTCAGACCGATCGAGAGAGCATCCGACCAGCTGAAGCAGCTGATGATAGGCTACGGATATATGGAAGTTACCACCCTCATGCTCTCGAATCCGTGGGAGCAGTTCGGGAGAATGGGCATCGATCCCATGGAGCTGGTGGAGATAAAGAACTCCATGGGGGAGGAGCTCACCTGCATGCGCTGGCATCTGCTGCCCAGCCTCTTCGAGGTCATCAGGAAGAACAAGCACAGGGACCTCCCCCAGAGGATCTTCGAAGTTGGGGATGCAATGGTCGACCTGAAGAGGGTCCGACACCTGGCCGGCCTCTCCCTTCACTCGAGAGCGAGCTTCACCGAGATGAAGTCCGTGGTGGAGAGCGTCATGAGGGACATGTCGCTCGATTACGAGCTTCGCCCCCTCTCCTCGGGTATGTACATCGGTGGGCGGGCGGCCTCCCTTACGGTCAATGACAGGGAGAGCGGCCACTTCGGTGAGGTCTCCCCCAATATACTTTCCAACATGGATCTGGACTATCCCGCGGGAGCATTCGAGATCGATCTGGATTCCGCCCTATCCTCCAAGCTGGGTAGGATCTTCTGATCTCTTCCCCGAGGGATGACCATTAAGGCCCATCGGGGCGATAAAGCTTATACACAGGAACGGCCTTGCCAGGCAATGGCCGAGGTAGCCAAGCCCGGATCACGGCGCCGGCCTTGAGAGCCGGTGGTGCTCTGCACCACGGGAGTTCGAATCTCCCCCTCGGCGCCATTCTGTCACTTCCTTCCCACCACCAGCTCCACCTCGCCGAAGGGGGTGAGTTCCGGTCTGCTCTCAACGCTGGAGAAGCCGCATCGCCTCATGGAATCTGCTATATCCCCATGGTTGAATGCCATGGAGCGGCCCCGCATGTTGAACCCCATCTCCGGCAGCACAAGTATCTCTGGGCTGGTGCCCTCATTTGTCAGGCCCTCGTGCACGGACATGAACACCCCACCTGGATCGAGGGAATCGTATATCTTCCTCACGATCCTGTCCAGGCAGCGCTTCCCGAAGTAAAGGCAGAAGCTCGTAAGGATCAGGTCATAGGTCCCCCCGACCTCATCGGTCATGAAGTCCCCCCCGATCACCTCCAGCCTGTCCTCCATACCGTACTCTCCGATGAACCCCATGGCCACCTCGGCCATGGCGGGCTGCTCGAACACCACGCCGGTCATTGTGGAATGTTCATCGAGGATCGCCATGGCGATGATGCCCGGTCCCCCTCCCACATCCAGCAACCTTCTCATCCGGGGGAATTCCGGAATCTCCCTGACGATGCGGGATATGACCTGGGCGTGACCACCCCTGGCGGCGTTAGCCAGTACCGAGGCATACTGGTCGAAGTATCCCGGGTCGTCGAGATCTGTCCCGCCAGGTTGTTGGGGTGGTCCGTGGCGCACCATGTCCGTGAGGTTGTCCAGCACGTCCACAAGGGTTCTCTGGTACTGGTCGAAGAGCACCCCTAGGTATGTGTCGGTCCCGCTTATCAGGAATGTTCTGGCCACATCACCGTTGCTGTACCTTCCGTCACTCTTCTCCAGGAGGCCGATGGCCGTCAGTCCATCGAGAAGATGTCCAGTGTTCTCTGGATGGGTTCCAAGTTCTTCAGAGACCTCCAGGGACGTCACTGGCTTGGCGAGTCGATCGAAAACCCTAAGCTCGATCCCGGTCCTGAGCAATCTGGACCGGATGGTGTGTATGATGATCTCGTTGATCTGGGAGAAGTCAACAGGGGCGTCGGGAAACAGCTTCATGTCATGAGCATCTATCCCAATGGACTTATCCTTTGCTGGTCCGCCTCTGGAAGTCCCGTTTGAAGAACTCCTTCTCACCCAGTTCAACCAGGATCAGCTCACCGCTCCCGAGCAGCTCCTCTATCACGTCATAACCAGAGCCAGTTCTCCGCAGGATGTCCAGCATCGCCTCCCGATCAATGGGGTGGACGGAGGTGATGCGGAGTATCTCATCCCTCAGGTCCCCTGCCAGGGAGAACTCGCCATCGATCAGATCTGAGAGCATTTCCGCCCTGATTCCGCGCCCCAGCATCATCTTCAGGATCATCTCCAACGCCTGGGCGTCCGGGGGTTTCACCCAAGGCTCGGCCGGAGGGCGGAGGGGTAGCGTGAGGTATGCCCTCTCGGGAGACAGGTCGCATATGATGGATGCTATTCCCTCCAGCTCATCCCTGGAATCGTTCAAACCCTCTACCAACATGGTCTCCGTGCAAAGGTATCCCCCGAAATCCCTTGAGAAACGTCTCATACCCTCCACGATCCTGTCCAGGTCGAGTTTGCCGTGGGGTCGGTCGATCCTCCGCCACGCCACCTCGCTTGCGGCGTCCACCTTGAGGCTCACCCAATCCGCCAGTAGCAGTGCCTCAAAGACCCCCTCCTCCCAGATGAGGGATGAGTTGGTTATCACGCCCAGGGGATAGCCGAGATCCCCCAGCATGGCGATCTCCTCCCTGAGGTCCAGATCCAGGGTTGGCTCCCCGTCGGGAACGAAGGCGATGAAATCCACGCGCTCCCCTTCCCTTTCCAGCTTGCCCACTCGCCTTGCGACATCATCGAATGTCCTCTCCGCACCGTAGAATGTGGCACGTTTCAATGTCATGCTCAAGGTTTTCCCCAGCTGGCAGTAGACGCAGGAGTATGTGCAGTGCTTGGGCGGTATGTTGTTGACCCCGAGGCTTCTCCCCAGCCTCCTAGAAGGGACCGGGCCGAAGGAGATGGCCGGCTCGTCATGGATCATTCGTCCCATCAAGCGCATACACGAATGTAATCATTTGCGGTCCTTCCATCGCACCACCCGATGATTATTTTCAAGAATCAAACGAGTCGCTTGAATACTCAAATAATACGAATTTCACGGTTTGTATCCGCATAATGCCCATGTCAAGCAGTGACATATTGATGATTTTCGTTAAGAATCATGCGAAATCTTATAAAGAGGGCATATATTGCAGGGGACCGTGGCACTCAGGGAGATCATTCTCAACAACCCGTTGATGATGTCCATCGGATTCGTCCTAGGCCTCGTGCTGGGCGGATTCCCCCTCCTCAACTCCGAGATAATCACCCTGGCCCTGGTAGTCCTCATGTCCATCTCCCTCTGTGGGATGGGATTCAAAGGCCTGAAGCTAAAGGAGCATCTTTTTACCACGCTCCTGGCACTCCTCTTGACGTTCGGTCTAGCAACCGGATTCACGGTGATGCTGGCCTTCCTTTTCGAGGGTCCAATAAGAAGCGGCTGGATATTCGAGGCCGTGGTTCCCTCGGCAGTGTGCGTCATACCTTTCAGTTTCATCCTCAGGGGCAACGTGGAGAACTCGCTCATTTCCTCAACCGTCATATACATATTGTCCATTGGCATAACCCCCCTACTCCTCGTTGCCCTTCTGGGAATGGATGTCGATCCAGTAAGCCTGATCACTTCCGTCATGATCATGATTTTCCTCCCAATAGTCATCTCCAGAAGGGTGCGGAAGATGACCTTGAGCGGGGACACCAGGGCCGCCATGATCAGCCTCTCGCTGCTGGTTGTCTCATTCTGCGTGGTGGGGGCAAACCGTGATTTCTTCTTCAACGATCCCATCCTGGTTGGGATCCTGTTCCTGGCCTCTGCCGCGAGGATATTCATACCGGGGGTACTTGTGTACCTGCTGGCCATACGATCCAGGCTGGGTCGGAAGCAGGGTGTGAACATGGTGCTCTTCACCACCTACAAGAATACTGGCATGGCGGCCGCGATGGCGGCCACTCTCGTGGGGACGGAGGCAGCACTGCCCGCGGCGATCAGCACACCCATCGAGATAATCTGGTTGATGGTCATGTCCAGGTACCTGTTCACCAATCGTTACTTCGACGCGTAGGGGTGGACAGGGTCCCCGGGAGGAATGCCTCCATTGTCACTGTCATCGGCCGCTCCAAGTAGACGGTGTAAGGACCCGACCGGAACACATCTATGTAACGATTCCCATAGTTTTATAGTGGCCTCCGAGATAGGAAAAGTACATTAGAGGGGATGCGCCAACTTGTGCAGGTATCGCTATCGAGGTAACCTGTGTGCTAATAGTTTGATTGAGGGAAGGGAGTGCATAGGTGAGGAGAACTGTCACCTTGGTTTCCTACAGCATGGTGGGGTGACCGAGGCCGAGGAATGTTATATGGAGAGATGGCAAGGACTCTACTGCCCTCGCTACCAGAGATTCTACTGCGCGGGCAGGGAGAACTGCGATACGGTGGAGAGCTACATGTCCCACTTCGCCGAGTTCAAGGAATCCAGGGGTGGACCCTAGATGGACTGTCCATTCCTCTCGGAGGACGGAATGTGCCGGGGACCTTACCAGGGATTCGGCTGCATCGGTGAGAAGTGCAAGGCCAGCAGGGACCTGGAATGCCCTCACCTGGTGGATGGTTATTTCTGTGCGAAGTATCATAGATTCGGATGTCCTGGAATGGCCAACTGCTCCTCCTTGGAAGAGTACATGGCGTTCTTCAGGAGGGAAAGGGCTCAGATCCCCCTGTAGAGTTCCCTTCTTATCCGGGGGACCATCGCGGCCATCACCGCCTGTTCCGTCAGTTCCTGTCTTGATAGGGATCCCTCGGTCAGGAAGCCGATGGCACCCCCCTTCCTGCCTATGTCCCCGATCCCGTACAGTTCATCGAAGGCCTGGCTCACTGTCTTTCCGGACCGAACAAGCCTCGCCACACCAGGAGGGTACCTGAATCCAGATCCATGCCCCCTCGTGATCCACTTCCCCTTGTCCACGATGGCGCAGTACTGAACATCATAAAGGCCGTCTTCCATCTCGAAGACCCCCGCCTCGATCCCCACTCCGATGTCACCCATCTCCAAGGCGGTGAGGGCCCTTCTCTCGGCTCCCTCGGCGGTGTCATCGTGGAATGGCTGTTCCCCGACGGTTGAATCGGGAGATATTGATATCAGTTCATAGCTGTCAAGCAACCCATCCATCACGGACCGGACCGCATCGACCTTCACAGGATTCTCAGACCCCACAACCACCCTGAGGGGGCGGGTCAACCTGCCCTCCTCATCGATCTCCCCGGCCATTATCCGGGTGGAGCTGATGGGGAGGAAGTCGTCCGCAAGCACATAGCTCACCATCATCAGTTCGAGGGGTCTGAGCCCCCCTTTCTCCCTGAAACGGTTAATATTCTCACCAGTGGCATAGGTGCCTGGTGAGACCACCAGCGCCTCGATCTCCGCGTCCCAGGCCGCGGCACCCATTGGTTCCTCCAGGATCTCGACGTTCCATCCCTCGTACCTGGATGACAGGTAGTCCTCGAGTCCTTTTCTCCTTTGGAAAAGGGGCATCGCGTGGTCCTTCCTCACACCGGCGAACTCGTCGGAGGATATTCCAACGATAACATCGCCACCCCTGGAAAAAGCGGTTTCGAGTAGGGCCTTGTGGCCTCTGTGCAGGACGTTGAAGGTCCCGCCCACAGCGATTCTCATTCACATCGCCATGATGATGACCGCCACCGATAGTATCATGAGGGTAACGACATAGAGTACGATAAGCTGCCTCTTTCGGGTCTTGAGTATCTTATCCCCAGCTATCTTGCACTCCCGGGAGCAGAACTTGGAGTCCCCGATAAATGCCTTGCCACAGTGGTTGCAGTGCTTGTGCTGCGGTATCTTCTCCATGCTATCGGGCCGCTAATGCCTTTCCCCCTAAAGAATCTTTGTTCATCGTCCCATCACAAAGCCCTTCGATCAAGCTCGTTGTTGACCACCAGGATGCAGTGGTCCGAGTGATAGCTTATGGGGCCCAAACAAACCCTCTCTGGCCCGTAGTCCATCAGGAGCTCCTCCTCCTCAGGGTTCAGGTCCTGGTCGTCGCTGAGCACGAAGGTAACGTCATCCTTCAGCTCAACGTCCCTGATGTCCGCCCCGTCCTCCTTGAGGTACACGAACTGGGTTTCCTTGGGTATGGTGGAGAGCACGTCCTTGTATGTCCGGTTGGAGATGAATATCCCTGGTGAGGACTTCTCTTCCCCCTTGACCTTCTTCATGAGCGCATTGCGTATCAATGCGCCCGTGCTCCTCTCATCGGGGTTGAGGTACTTGAGTTCAGACCCGACCATCCTTATCGTCTTGGGCGGGTTGGGCTCCCCCAGTAGCAGCAGGTTCAGCTCGACATCCTTCCTTATATCGTGGGAAAGGAAGAATGAGGAATTGATGGCCCTGAGCAGCACGTCCAGACGCCCAGCACTTCCACAGAGGTCGTTCAACTTGAAGTCCCCTGAGGTGATGGCCCTGTGACCCACTACGACGAACCTTCTCATGACAGGTCCCCCAGGTCCTCGAAGCCTCCAGCCTGGAGCTGCTTGAGCATCTGCTTTTTCAGCTTTCTGTTTCCCATGAACCCCTTGACCGCCTTCTTGGAGGAGTTGTACTGCCTCAGGAGCTCCCTCACGTCCCCGGGGTCCACACCGGCTCCCCTTGCTATCCTAATGACTCTCGATGACTTGATGACCTTGGGATCCCCCATCTCCTCGTCGGTCATGGAATCGAGGATGACCCTGTACTTGTAGATCCTATCCTGGGAGGCCTCTAGGTCGATCTTGTCTGTCAGTCCTGGCATTCCGGGTATCATCGAGATTAGCTTGGTGAGCGGGCCCATATTGGTCAGCATCTCCATCTGTTCGTACATCTCCCTGAGGGTGAAACGGCCCCCCATGATCTTCTTGGTCGTCTCTATCGCCTGCTCCTCTGTCATGGACTCCTGGGCCTTCTCCATGAGGGTCTGAATGTCGCCCATTCCCAGCAATCTGGAGATGAATCGGGCGGGCTCGAAACTCTCCAGGTCGCGCATGTGCTCCCCCGTGCCCATGAAAACGATGGGGGCCTCCGTCTGGGCGACAGCGCTCAGGGCGCCGCCTCCCTTCGCCGTCCCGTCCATCTTTGTGAGTATGACTGATGTGATGCCCACGGCGTCGTGGAACGCCTTGGCCTGGGGACCGGCCTGCTGTCCAGTGGCGGCGTCCAGGACCAGGATTCTCTCGTCCGGGTCGGCCACACTGGTAACGGTTTTGATCTCCTCGATCAGATCGTCCTCCAGGGAATGTCGCCCAGAGGTATCGATGATTACCACATCCCGATCCTTGAAGTGATCCATACCCATCTTCACGATCTTCGGGGCGTCCCTCTCCTTAGGATCACCGAAGACGGGAACACTGATCTTCTCCCCCAGCTGTGCCAGCTGGTCGTATGCCGCGGGACGGTGCACGTCCGCCGCTATCAGACCCACGGTGAGCCCCTTCTTGTTGAAGTAGTAGGCGAGCTTCCCGGTCTGGGTCGTCTTTCCCTGTCCATACAGGCCCACCATCATTATGGTCTGTCCCTTTATCTTCAATGTCTTCTTCTCACCGAGTATCTTGACGAGCTCCTCGTAGATGATCTTCACAAGGTGTTCCCTGACGCTCATCCCGGCGGGAGGTTTCTCCTCGAGGGCCCGCCTCTCCAACGCCTTGGTGAGCTTCAGGACAAGCTTCACGTTGACATCACCCTGCAACAATGTTCTCTGGATGTCCCTGGACACCTCCTTCACGAGTTCCTCGTCCACGTGGCCGGCCTTGGCCACTTTCGCAAGAACGTCCCGCAGGGACTTGCCCAGTCCTTCGAGTACCATTTCCTAACACCTTTCAAGCTCCAATTGCGAGCTTTCTAATTAATGTTTACATGACCTTTAGGCTTTCATGATAAAAAAGAGGTTGGGAAGGGCTAGCCTGTCAGAAGGGATGGGATGCACTCTACAACTAGCCCAGAACTTCCCGCCAATATAATTACCTTAGCACTATATAACCTTTACCTTTCAAACATGCCATGGTGTATGGTTCATATGGTACGGAATATCTCTCATATGCTTACATGTGTAAAACAAGAAGCGGTCACAGATAACCGGACTTCTGCAGCGTCATGATGTCCTCGGTGGAGAGCTTCTCCCCGTTCCTGAACTTCTCGAAGATCTCCTCGGCCTCCTTCTTGGCCTCGGTCTCTTCCTTTCTCTTCTTGGCCTTCCGAACCTTCTGCCTCAGGCCAGCGATGATCTTGTCGTAATCGTGAACCTGCCTGATGTTTTCGATGTGCTTCCTGTGCTCCTCATCGGCTTTCAGTTTGGACTCGATGAATTTCTCCTGAGCCTCGTCAGCCCGCTTCCTCAGCTCATCGGCATTCTCGTAGAGTTCGATCATGATGTCGTGCTCCGCTTGGGCCTGTTCCGCCAGTACGCCTACCTGCTTGTGGTGTTCCTCGGCATTCTCCCTGGCTTCCCTGAGATTCTTGACCGCATCCTTGATCTCGGCGTTCTGCTCAAGGTAATTCTCCCTCTCCCTGATCTCTGATTGCTTCTCGGAGAGTAGATCGATGAGCTCCCTTTCCTTGTCAGTGGTGAGAACCGAGGTCATCTGCTTGAACTCAAGCGCCTTGAGCTCCTTCTTCAGCTTGCTGATCGGGGGACCGTTCCTGGGCATGGTCTCCTTCTTCAGCTGCATGACGGACTCGTTCATCTCACTGACCTTCTTGTTCCACTCATCACGCAGGGCCTTGGCCTCCTTCACATTGGAATTGAGTTTATCCCTGTTCTCCCTGTGCTTGGAGGCCTCGTCTATCAATTCACGGACCTTGGCGTTCAGCTCGTCCCTGGTCTCAACCCACCTCTTAGTCTCCTCGTTGAGTTGATCCCGAGACTGCTTATGCCTTTCAGCTTCAAAATTGCTAATCTGTCTCTTTCTTTCGAGGCCCTCCAAGAGCTCGGTCATAAGTTCACACTCTATGTTCAGGAAATGGAAGCAAGGTGGACATAATGAGTTTCGTTAATAATCCTTTCGGTGAAAATCAATGGAATGCAGGAGAGCCAGACATCAGAGTTCATCCTTCTCTTCGTCCTGCTCGTCCTGTTCCTGTTTCTCATCGTTTTCAACATCGAATGGATTGATGTTGATATCATGCCAACCGTCACCGTAGCGATCTGCGCCGCCGGTCTTCAACTGGAACCTGACTTTCAGCTTGCCGTTCTCGAAGAAGACATAAGCGTTCTTCAGGAGGGACATGTAGTATGAGATGCGCTTCCCCTGCCTGGAGAGGCGTCTTTCGCAGCACTCGACCAGGCCGACCCTTTCCAGCTCCTTTATCCGTCTGTAGCATGCAGCTATGGGGATCCCGAACTCGGTGGATATCTCCTGCGCACTGTGGGAGCAGCGAAGTGTCGCAACTAGGATCTTCACTGAGTACTCGTCAGTGAGCAGTTGGGTCGTCTTTAGGACGTCTATTGCAATCCCCCTTCGATGATGCTTGTTCCTTTAGAAAATATGGAGAATGATATTAATAAGCTACTCCGTTTCTCAGAACAAGATAAATCAACAATGATCTCTGGTCAATCGACCCCTAGATCGAGGTTAATTCTCGCTCTTCAACTCCTCGATTTCCAGCAGTTCCTCGTCCGGGATCCAGTC
>CAZQLP010000032.1:0-16587 GCA_964594225.1 uncultured Methanomassiliicoccales archaeon | reverse complement strand
CTCAACGGTTTAATAACATGCCCTTTTCACCTCAGTGACATTTTCATACAACGGTTTTCCGAATACTCGATAATGGATCTTTGAAGAATCTGGACGTTATTGAAGAGGGGGTGCATACTATCATTGCCATTGTTCCGATGGAGGTTCATGGTCTTGAACCACATTATCGGGACTTGGATATCATCTCGAAGGCGGGCTTTGAAAGGTCTGGAGAGTTGAGCAGGATAGTTGATCCTAACACCGCTGTCCTGATCGAGATTCCTGCGTCTTTCAGGGCCATACAATACGGCGAATAAGCGATACTAGGTACTGCGTTGATCTAGATCGATCTTAAGCACATGGTTCACGACTGATGATTCCCGCTCGACCTGGAACAGTCGAAAGGTACAATAGGCAAATAGGGAATGGCAGATCGATGTTCCCTGAGGACCCTGAGCACCTCATCCGCAAGTATGCCCTGCAGAATGCCGTTCTCTATAAAGGAAAGGCAAACTCCAAGGCGGTCATGGGGAAGGTTCTCGCAGACGATCCAGCGCTGAAACCGATGGCCAAGGAGCTCATGCCCATCTCCAATAGGGTGGTCGAGGAGGTGAACCTGCTGTCTCCTAAGGAACAGAGGGAGATGCTCGAATCTATCGATGCATCTCTGCTCCTGAGGGAAAAAGGAGATAATAGGACTGAACTCACCGAGCTTCCGGGTGCGCACATGGGTAAGGTTGTCATGCGATTCGCACCCGGTCCCTCGGGCCCCCTTCACATCGGACATTCAAGGGTAGCCATTCTTAATGATGAGTACGTCCGACGATACGAAGGGACATTCATCAACAGAATAGAGGATACGAACCCGGAGAAGATCGACCCCGAGGCATACGACATGATACCCCAGGACCTCGAATGGCTGGGGGTGAACGTTCACAAGACGATTATCCAGAGCGACAGGTTTGACCTCTATTACGATATCACAAAGCAGTTGCTGGAGAAGGGCCATGCCTACGTCTGTTCATGCAGTGCAGAGGATTGGAGATCGCTCAAGGAATCCTCCAAGCCGTGTCCTCACCGGGATCTCCCGGTCGATGATCAGCTTGATGCGTATGGAAGGATGCTCTCAGGTTACTACTCCGAGGGAGGGGCCGTGGTCGCGATCAAGACCGATCTGGACCACCCTAATCCTGCGATCAGGGACTTCATAGCCCTCAGGATCGTCGACACCCCCCACCCCAGGACCGGAGACAGGTACCATGTCTATCCCATGATGAACCTCAGCGTGGCCGTCGACGATCACTTGTTGGGTCTCACGCACGTCCTCAGGGGGAAGGACCATCTCAACAACACCATGAGACAGGAGTACATTTTCAACTACATGGGATGGAAGATGCCCTGGTATCACCATTACGGCTTCGTATCTATTCCCGAAACCATCCTCAAGACCTCCATGGTGAGAGATGGCATTGATGAGGGGAAGTACTCAGGCTGGGATGACGTCCGCCTGGGAACCTTCCGCGCACTGAGACGTAGGGGCATCCAGCCGGAGGCCATAAGGGCCTACTGGGTGCAGGTGGGAATGAAGGACGTCGATATCCAGTTCTCATGGGAGAATCTGTACGCTTTCAACAAGGACATCGTCGATCCCATAGCCAACAGGTACTTCTTCGTCTGGGATCCCGTGAAGATAAGGATAGAGGGCGTGGGAGACCTAGTCTCCAAATCACCCCTGCATCCCGATTACCCGGAAAAGGGCACAAGGATGACAGAGCTGAGCGATGATATCGATGTGTTGATTACACCTGAGGACAGACATCTTCTCGAGGAGAACGGAAAAGTGAGGCTGAAGGATCTCTGCAACATCGAATTCCATGATGGAAAGGTTACCTTCATCGGGAACAGCCTCTCCATACTGAGAGAGGGCACGAGGATCGTTCACTGGGCAGCGGTCAATGGACCTCCCGCCAAGGTTCTCATGCCCGATGGGACCGTGAAGAGGGGGATTTCCGAGATCATCCCAAAATCTGAGGAGGGGAGGGTGATTCAGTTCGAGCGCTTTGGCTTCTGCAGGATGGAAGAAACTTCTCCAACGGTTAGGGCGGTGTACTCCCACCATTAGGTTAACCGAAGACCTGAAACAGGATGTTGGCCACCGTCCCCAGTGTGAAGGCAATGGCAATTGAGCCTAATGATATCTTCAGAGCGTCCCTAATGTTAAACTCTGACCTCAGAACCGCAAAGGCCGCTACGCAGGGCATGAATGTCGCCATCACCAGGGCGAAGACGAACATCTGCTGCGGGGAGAGTACCAGGGCGAGATTTGTGGTACCGAAGAGGACCACGAGCAGCTGAAGGGCCATCTCCTTCCTCAGCACTCCGAATATCAACGCAATAATCGCTACCGCGGGAAGCCCCAGGAATCCCACCGTGAACCAGGCCATCGGCTGGACGAGCCCGTCCAGCACCCCGTACACCATCAGGAACTCCAGGATGATGCTGCCCACCAGAAGCAGTGGGAAGGCGATGATGAAGAACTCGGATATCCTCATGCCGGTCTTGTAGAGCACGTTCCTAGGTCGAGGGAATGTTAGCTCAGGCAGCTCTATCGCTAAGCTTGTCGGCTCAAACTTCATGTACTTGTTCATCAGCCTTCCAACCATGAGGACCATCGAGAACAGTATGAGATAGACGACGAGGGCGTATCCGATACCCACGTAGTTGCCCACAGTCCCGATGATTATGACCGTCTGAGCGGAACACGGAATGGCCACGATGATTATGACGGCCAGTATGAGCCTTTCCCTTCTGGAGTCGATCACCCGGGTGGCGAGAATCGCAGGGACGTTGCATCCAAATCCCACTACCATCGGTATTATCGCCCTGCCGTGAAGCCCGATCCGATGCATGAGACCATCGAGCATCACCACCACCCTCGGAAGGTATCCTGAGTCCTCTAGGACACCGAGGATCAGGTAGAAGACGAGTATGTATGGGATAACTATTGCCAGAATGGCCTGTATGCTGAGATCTATTCCCTCGGCGATCGCCTGTCCTATCTTACCTCCGATGAGATTGGCGAGATCATTGAAGAAATCACCCACCAAGGCACCGTATGCCTCTAGACTGAATTCCTCCAGGGCGCCCCCCACATACACCACGGAAAGGAAGATGCCTAAGAGTATCAGAATGAGTATGGGAAGGCCCGTGATAGGTCGGAGGGTGATGTTGGAGAACTTCTCCTTCAACGATAGAGGTCTCTCAATCTTCTTGAGGACCTCGGATTTGATGTTCCCGGCCTCCCCGTACCGATCACGGGCTATGTGGACGTCGATTGTTTCGTAGTGCTGTTCCCTGAAGGTGTCGGTGAGGTTCCTGGCTTGCTCTTTGATCTCCTCGGAGAACTGATTTGTGAAGAAGATGTTGCCCTCGAACAGTTTGAGCAGCGCTCCCCTGGGCGGGAAATCCAATGGCTCCTCTTTGGCAGCGGTATAGAGCTTTTCGATGATCTTTTCGATATGCCCGTCATAATGGACCCTGAAATCCGAAATCGGAATATCTCCCGTGAAGGCGATGTCGCAGAGCCTCTCCACTCCCTCACCCGTCACTGCTACGGTAGGCACGATGGGAACGCCGAGCTCACTCGACAACCTGTCGAGATCGATCTCGAATCTCTCCCTCGCGATGTCCATGAAGTTGAGGGCCACCACGATCCTGAAACCCAGCTCGATGAGCTGGAATATCTGTACCATGCTCTGCTCGAGCCTGGTGGCATCAGCGACGGCCACAACACAGTCGAATTCCTCATTTGCCAGGAAATTGAGGGTGACCTCCTCGTCCTCACTGCCCCCCGATAGGGAGTATGTACCGGGAAGATCATAGACGTCCACGATCCTACCCTTGAAGTTGACTTTACCCTTAAATATCTCCACCGTCGTCCCTGGATAATTGGACGATATAACTCCCACACCAGTGATCTTATTGAAAAGAACTGACTTTCCCACATTGGGATTTCCGACAAGGGCGATCCTCATCCAGAATCACCTTTTCACGTGGATGAGGTTCGCTAGATCCACGGCCAGTGCCACCTTGCACTCATCCAACCTCACGAGGAGAGGGCCACCCATCGGAATCTCCTCCTCCATCTTGACTCTCCTTCCGGGGACGAATCCCATGGATATGAGTCTTCTAACCTTTCCAGGATGGTTGCATGTAATGAAGCTTATCGTGGCGTCCTCCCCTTCCTTAAGTTCTCCCAGCGTCACGGAGGGTTCCCCTGATAACGCATCGCAGTCGTCATTGCATTCCTCGAAGGGCTTCCCTTCCACACATGTCTCTGGATCCTGGACCATCTGACACATCCTCCTCAACGATTCATCGGAGACGATATGTTCAAGGCGACATGCCTCCTCGTGACTCTTCTCTCTCTTCATTCCCAGAACGTCCGTGAGAAACTTCTCAAGGAGCCGGTGTCTGCGCCTGACGCGCCTTGCCAACCCCATTCCTCCCTCAGTCAGGGTAACGCCCTTGTACTTCTCGTATTCCACAAGATCCCTCTCAGAGAGCTTCCTCAGCATCTCTGAGACGCTTGCAGGGGATACCTTCAATCGATTGGCAATATCATTGGTCTTCGCCGCGCGATTCCTGCGAGTGAGGACATAAATGGCACTGAGGTAGTCCTCGACGCTCTCACTGACCATTGAGCCGGGAATAGGTATGCCTAATATTTAATATTTCGGTGTCCCTAAAAACACTCCTGGTGGTTGCGATCTAGAGATCCTTGAACGGTACGAGATCGCAGCATGTGCATTCGTGACACATGGTCCTGAAGTTCTCGGGACTGAGATCGTAGATGGTGAAAATGTCCTTAGCCTCCTGGGCCAACTTGACCATCCTTTCCGGCGTCACTGGCTCCAGCGGGCCAAGGGCTTCCTCCAAAGCCTCCCTGTTCAAATCGTCGATCTGCAGGGCCCTGATGGTTGCCACGCATCCCAGTCTCGCCAGGACCTCAACCCCTTCGATAACGTTCTCGTCGTCCTCACCAAGACCATAGATGATGTTGGAGCAGACCTTCTCTCGACCGAATATCGAAACGGCGTACTTGATCGCGTTGATGATATTCTGGAAGTCCTGCTTGCCGCAGACCTTCTTGAAGATTTCCCTGTCGAAGGTCTCTATGTTGATCTTGATCTCGTCCGCTCCCGCGGCCTTCAATCGGTAGATGTCCATTAGTTCCTCGATGCACGGTTCAACACCGATAGGGACACCCAATTTCAGTTTCTCCCTGAGTACGCTTACAATGTAGGCCATTCTCATCACGGTCTTGTGGGGGTCATCCGGAACAGCGGAGGTGAGTGCCACCCCCTTGAAATCAGGTCTGATCGAGGCGTCAAGGACCATGTCGATGATCTTGTCCGGATCCAGGTCCTTGGTGTAATCCTTGTCCAATCTTGATGAGTTGCAGAACTTGCAATCGTAAATGCACTCCTGGGAAAGGTTGAAGAAGGCCTGTTCCGGAGCATGGTAGATAACTGGCTGGATCTCCACCTCTTCCAGGAAGGGCTTTCCATCCCTCAGGATTCGATAGGATGGCCCCTCGCCAACAAGCTCGAGCTCCCCCTCTTCATGGGATACGGCCTTCTTGACTCTCGTTCCCAGAAACGAAAGCACGATCGAAGGATGACCCGCACCCGGCCCTGCCGTGGACCTGCTCAACCTGAAGGGAGGCTTGAAGTCCTTGGGAACCTTAATGTTCCCCCCGGTGATCAGAACCGCTTTCTTGTACGCGGCACTGTTCACATCCACTTCCACTTCACACCCTCCGCCGTGTCCTCCACCTTGATCCCTGCCTCGAACAGTCGGTTCCTGATCTCGTCCGCTAGATCGAAGAATTTCTGCCTCCTCAGCTCCTGTCTGATGTCGACCAGTATCTGAACGATCCTCTCCGCCTCAACTGATGTGGGCTGATCGGATGGCAGAATGCCCAGGACCTGGTCGATGTCCCTCAATACCTTAAGAAGATCTTCGGCTCCCTTCTTGCTGAGAAGATCCTCCGAGATGAGCCTATTTGCCTCCCTCACCATCTCGAATATGGTGGATATTGCAGCCCTGGTGTTGAAGTCGTCATCCATGTTCTGCTCGAAATCCAATCTCAACTTGGAGGAGAGCTCGCCCGCGTTCTCCTCCCCCACCGCGTTCTCCGCGGCGTTCCTGAGCTCGTAGTACAGGTTGTGAAGCCTCTTGAGGGAGGCTGCCGCCTCTTCCATCGCCGTATCGCTGTAGCTTAAAGGACCCCTGTAATGGGTATTCAGGAGATAGAACCTGATCTCCTCCTTCGTGAATCTCTCCAGGACCTGTTTTATTGTAAAGAAGTTCTTCAGGGACTTGGACATCTTCTCGTCCTGTATCTGAAGCATTCCGTTGTGAATCCAGTAATTGGCCAGTTTCTCACCGGTGGCCGCCTCGGTCTGCAGTATTTCATCCTCGTGATGAGGGAAGATCAGATCGTTGCCCCCGCCATGGATGTCTATGAGATCCCCGAGGAACCTGGAGCACATCGCCGAGCACTCTATGTGCCACCCAGGCCTTCCCCTGCCCCACGGGGTGTCCCAGGAGATCTCACCCGGTTTAGCGGCCTTCCAGAGCGCGAAGTCCATGGGGTTCCTTTTGGCGTCCTCGATGTCCACCCTTGCACCCGATAGCATATCCTCGAGCTTCTGACCCGTCAGGCGGCCGTAATTCTCAACCCTGTCCACAGAGAAGTACACGGAACCGTCATCCGCGATATAGCCAAATCCGTTGTCCATGATTCGCTGTATCATCTCGATGATGTCCTCGATGCATTCCGAGGCCTTTGGATAGATGTCGGCTCTCTGGATGCCGAGCGAGTCGGCATCCACGAAGTACTTCTCTATGTACCTCTCGGAAAGTTCCAATGCCGGGATGCCTTCCTCATTGGCCCTGTTGATTATCTTATCATCGATGTCCGTGAAGTTGGTCACGTGAGTCACTTCGTAGCCTTTCCAGCGGAGATAGCGAACGATCATGTCAAAGACCACGATGGACCTGGCATGACCCATGTGCATGTCATCGTATACGGTCATCCCGCAGACGTACATCTTGACCTTGCCATCCTCGATGGGATTGAAGTCTTCCTTCTGTCTCGTTAGGGTGTTGTAAACCTTCAGGGTCATGACCTTCGCCTTGGAAAGCGAAGAAAGTACCCCTTATTTCTGACTTTTGATGGACAGCGTTTTTTGGTATGGACTTTCCGACGTCTATGGATCGATAAAGGCGAGGGTCCCCTAGCAAACCGATCGATGTGAGACGTCCTCACCCTGAACTCCGTCCAAGAACCTAAGTCCAGCACCTCATGAATGGATGGAATTATGAGTTCAAATGCCTACTTGACATGGTAGAGTTCCAGACCATGCCTTATTTGAATTGTAAGAATGACTGGAGTCATGATGGAGAATTGGATCATTCCCTAACTGGAATCATCCTCCTCCAGCCTGTCTTCCAGAACGCTGATCCTGTGCTCTAGCCTATGAATGGTGTCCACCATCTCCTTCATGGCATCCAGTATCGGATCAGGGATCTGATCATGCCTGAGATCGACCTTCTTATCCCCCTGCCTCTTCACCACTTTACCGGGTACTCCCACTACGGTGGAATCGGGAGGAACGTCCTTGACAACAACAGATCCCGCTCCGATCTTGACGTTCTCATTGATGGTGATATTACCCAGTATGGTCGCATTGGCACCCACCACCACATTGTTCTTGATCGTGGGATGCCTCTTTCCCTTGGAGGTGCTCACCCCTCCAAGGGTGACCCCCTGGAACAGCGAGACGTTCTCACCGATGATGCAGGTTTCCCCTATCACCACCCCCGTTGCGTGGTCGATGAAGAAATCCTTTCCTATCTCCGCCCCAGGATGGATATCCGCCCCTGTGAGGAAGCGACTGAAGTAATTCAGCATCCTTGCCCCGGTGTGATTGCCCTTGTGCCATAGCCTGTTGGATATACGATAGAGGATAACGGCGTGAACCCCCTGACTGAAGAGCATGGCCTCCTTGAATGATCGAGAGGCAGGATCCCTTTCAAGAACGATGTACACGTCGTCTTTCCAGCTCATGTGATTCATCCCTCAAACAGGTCGGTCGTCAAGTACCTTTCCCCGCTGTCGGGTAGCAGGACAACGACCTTCTTCCCCTCTCCCATCTCCAGCCCGATCCTAAGGCCGGCGGCAAGTGCCGCGCCTGAGGATATCCCCGCCAGTATACCTTCCTCCCTGGCGAGCCTCCTGGTGTATTCCCTCGCTTCCACATCCTCCACCGTGACCACTCGGTCGACCACGTCAAGGTCCAGTATCTCGGGAACGAAATTGGCACCGATCCCCTGGATCGAATGCTGGCCGGAATGCCCTTCTGATATCATGGGAGATGATGCCGGTTCCACGCCCAAGACCATTGTCGAGGGGGATTCACGCTTCAGGACCCTTCCGACCCCGGTAATGGTGCCTCCCGTCCCGATGCCCGCCACGAATGCGTCGGGATTCCGTACCTCTGAGAGTATCTCCACCGCTGTGGTCTGGTAATGAATCATTGGATTGGCAGGATTCTCGAACTGCTGGGGCATGAACGCCATCTCGTCCTCATCCACGATCCCCTGTGCACGGTCAATTGCGCCCTTCATTCCCTCGACGGCGGATGTCAGTATCACCTCCGCCCCAAGGGCACTCATGAGTCTACTTCGCTCCTTGCTCATGTTCTCGGGCATCACAATCACCAGACGGTAACCTTTAACCGCACAGACCATCGCCAGGCCTATTCCGGTATTACCTGAGGTTGGCTCCACCACGAACATCCCGGATTTCAGCCTCCCGCTCCGCTCCGCCTCGTCTATCATGGCTAGCGCCACCCGGTCCTTGACGGAGTGCATTGGATTGGATGATTCAACCTTCACCAAGATCTCTGCGCATCCTTCGGGCGGCAGCCTATTCAATCGCACCAATGGGGTATCTCCCACGGCTTCTAGGATGGAATCGAATATCATGATCAGCTCATCCGATGCTCTCAGGGTATCAGGATCACCGGTTTCTTCGAGTCCTTCATCACCTTCTCCGTGACGTTGCCCATGAACAGGGTCTCGATGAAACCGTGGCCTTTGTATCCCATGATGATCCCGTCGTACTTGTTTGACATCTCCAGAATGACCTCTTGGGGATTACCAATCTGAATGGATTCCAGAAAATCGATGTTCGCCTCCTCTAACTTGTCGACGGCGTACTGAATCCTGTGCTCAACAGCGCTCCTTTTCACCTCTTCATCATCATCGAGATGTTCTATGACCTTCTTCTCTGTCACCACATAGAGAAGGGTGATCCTCATGTTCGCACAGGATGCAAGTCGAGCTACATAGCTGGCGGCTCTATTGGAGTTCTCAGAGCCATCTACACAGAGCAGCATGATCATCTTGTCTTCCATAAATTCACCATCACATCGTTGGATTTCGTTCACTTTCATGCTCTAACTTGGAGAAAAAACTTTCCATCTAAGAATTGGTTTAGGGGCACGCGAAAGAAAAAAGTGGGGCCGGGACCGAGATTTGAACTCGGGTGTACGGATATCTACCATATGGGCTGCAGTCCGCCACATAGCCGCTCTGTCATCCCGGCATCCAGGGCTCTATAACGGCTCATCGATTATCAATGTTTTCATAACCAATCTTTCCAATTAAGATTAGATGACAAAGGTTAATTCAATATAGTCCAGGGAGCATGGCATTCAGGATGATCCCCGATCACTGTAAGGACGTATCCATAAGGCACGTGGAATTCGAGCTTACGAGAGAGGAAATTGCCAGGAATGTCAAGGGCCAGAAAGCTTACACCAGGACAGATCATCTGGTACTGGTGAATGGGGAAGACACCGCGGTGATAGCGGTGGAGAAGGCTCGTAAGAAGGAGCTGTTCAAGCCCATTATCGATCACGATATCATCTCACTGCCAGAGGAGACCGTGATGGTAAGGGACGAGAGCATCGACGTGCTGAATCCATCCCACATGGCAAGACTCGCAGAGAGATACCCGGGAAAGGTAGTCGTGGTAGAGGGGCTTTTCAACCACATCTCATTCGTCAAGGATCTGGTACCGATCAAGCTCAGGGTTCTGGATACTGTTCCTCCATACCCTTCGAAAATGCTCAGTTTGGTGGAGAAGGCCCTTGCCACAGGATACATCGAGTACCCCATAATCCCGGTGGAGGATCACATAGATCTCAACCATCTGGCCAATGGAGTTACCAAGGAAGGAGTGATATTCCCCTGCAAAGCATCGAACATCACCTCGGAGAAGAGATACTTCTTCCTTGATGATGTGCCAGAAATAGACGTTGAGGCCGATCTCATCGGCTGCAGCCTTTCGGCCAGGATATACAAGTCCCTATACAGGAAAGAACCAAATCTCATAAACATCTGCCCATGGACACTCGCGCCAAGAGATGACGTGCCGACCATCGTCAAGTGCTGCAGGGTGAAGCAGGATCACGTGATTGACGACAACATCGTCGTGGTGCAATGGGGAGCATCCGTGAGAGAGGTGACCGAGGCGATAATCGCCCTGTTCGATCAATGGGGCAAGTGACTATTCTAAGACTATCCTGTGATCAATGACAATGCATTAAATGCATGAAGATATCATTATTGGCTTATCTGGGTACCTTGGGACAAAGATCGTTCTGGCTCTCCGTTAGCTCATTCACCATATAATCCCGCTCATCTATCCCTATGAATCACCGTGAAAGGCGATCTGCCATCAAGCTCGGTGCCGTGGATCAATCTCTCAGTTCCTGGATGTACATTGGAACCGATGACCCGGTGATTCTATATCTGGAAAATCGAGTGAGTGTAGAAACCTTAAAATCCGTACCGATGCCTGTAAGTTGAACATGCAGCTCACCGCTCTCAGCCCACTCAATCCCAGACTCGACCTGTCGGAGGTCATAGTATACGATTCCACCCTGAGAGATGGGGAACAGATGCCTGGTGTATCATTCAGCATGGAGCAGAAGGTCAGAATCGCCACCGGTCTCGACCAGATCGGTGTTCATCAAATCGAGGCTGGCTTTCCAGCCATCTCCGAGGCAGAGCTCAACTCTATAAAGAAGATCACCTCGCTAAGCTTGAAAGCTGATATTCTGGCCCTCTCCAGGCTCACGAGGAAGGACATCGATGCCGCGGTGGAGAGTGGCGTTGACATGGCACTCCTGTTCATAGCCACATCGAACCTCCATCTCAAGTACAAGCTCAGGAAGTCGAGGGAATGCATCCTCGACATGGCAATAGATGCGGTGGAGTACTGCAAGGACAGGGGTATCAAGGCCAGCTTTAGTTCGGAGGACTCATCCAGGACCGATTTGAACTTCTTGATAGAGCTGTTCAAGGCGGTGGAGGACGCGGGCGCGGATAGACTCGGTCTTACCGATACCGTGGGTTGTGCCTCACCGGAGGCCATCTCTATCCTGGTAAAAAGGGTGGTGAAGGAGACCAGCACCCCCGTTTCTCTACACCTTCACAACGATTATGGACTAGCACTGGCCAATGCCATATCGGGTGTGAAGGCGGGGGCGAAGGCCATAACCACCACGGTGACTGGGATAGGGGAACGCTCGGGCAACGTCCCTCTCGAGCAATTCGTTGTGGCCATGAAATACCTGTATGGTCACGACATGGGGATGGATACCACACGTTTGAAGGAGATGGCCGAGATCATCACCGAACTCACCGGGAACCCCATTCCCCGGAATCAGCCACTTGTGGGGGAGTATGCATTCGCCCATGAATCGGGGATTCATGTCGCCGCGGTCCTCAACTGCCCCCTCACCTACGAGTCCATACCCCCCGAGGCCGTGGGGAACCACCGGTTGCTCCGCATGGGCAAACACTCCGGCATAACCTACATCAAGAAAAGGATAGAGGAACTGGGATTCGTTGCCTCGGAAGAGCACATCTGCGAGATACTTCTGAAGGTGAAGACCATGGGAGAGGAGAACGGCATCGTCGATGACCAGGAGTTCCGCGAAATAGTCCAGGCGGTCCTGTCCACCAAGTGAGATCAGAACTCGACCTTGCGACCTGACCGATCCCTCTTAAAGATCCCAAATTCTGGTAGATCGACGAGTTCATTCCCCCAGAAGACCGGGCCATCAGCGCATACCCTCTTTCCGTTTATTGCGCATGAACCGCAGAGTCCCACACCGCATTTCATGTATCTCTCCAATGACATCTGGGACTGCACCCCGTTCTCTCTGCACAGCTTCAACAGGGAGTGCAGCATCTTCTCTGGACCGCATCCTAGGACCATCTCGAACTCTCCCCGCTCGATCATTGGAGTCACCATATCCACCACGGTTCCATGGAAGCCTTTGCTTCCGTCATCCGTGGACACGTGCACCTCCCTACAGTTTCCCCAGCCCCTATCCTCGAATATGAGCTCTGACTCGGTGAGGGCTCCTATGGCCACATCGACCTTCCTTCGATCCTTGAATGACGTCACCGCGGGCATGAGGGTCGCGATCCCCACGCCCCCTCCCACGCAGAGGGTCTGCTGCTCAGAGATGGCAAATCCCTGACCGAGGGGGCCCCTAACCCCGATCCTGTCGCCAGGTCTCAGAGACGCCATTGCCCTGGTCGCCTCCCCCACTGGCTTGACGGTGATGCCCTTCAGTTCTCCCAGGAAGGAGAGGGACATCGGAATCTCATCCACGCCTGGCATCCAGACCATCATGAACTGACCGGGGAGGAAGTGGCCCTCGTACCTGAATCGCAGGGTCCTAATCTCCGAAGATTCCATCGCCACTTCTTCGATGGTTATTACATGCCTCTCATTCATGCGCGACACCCACCATCTCCTCGATGCTCTTGAACTTAGAATTACTGAGATAGAGATCGATGCCCGCCAGTATTTCCCTGAAGACGTCCAGTTCCTTTCTGCCCAGGGCACTTCCCACCTGCACGGCAGAGGCACCCGCCATTATGTACTCCAACGCATCCCTCCATTTCTCTATCCCCCCCACCCCAATGATTGGAATCTCTAGGGCCTCGTAGAGCTTGTACACGCATCTCACACCGATGGGCCTTATCGCGGGACCGGAAAGCCCTCCCGTGGCATTGGAGAGCACGGGTTTCCTCATCTCCACATTGATGAACATCGCCTCGACGGTGTTTATCGCCACAACCCCGTCACCTCCAGCATCCTGTACCGCTGTCCCGACCTCTACGAGCCTCTCGGTGTTGGGAGTAAGCTTGGCGAAAACAGGGATGTTGATCGATTCCTTAACGGTGGATACGATTTCCCTGACCACTGGGGGATCGGTCCCCAACTCCATGCCGTAACCCTTCACATGGGGGCAGCTAAGATTGAGCTCAACAGCGGCTGCCCCGTAATCCTCCATCTTGCAGGCGAGCTCCTGGAACCCCTGAGCGTCGGATCCAAATATGCTTCCGATTATAGGTATTCCCGAGCCAACGGCTAAGATCATCTCGTCTTCGAAATCCTCAATGCCAGGGTTGGGAAGCCCCATACAGTTGAGGTAGCCGAAAGGCAGCTCCACAAGAGTTGGATTGGCGTAACCATTCCTGGGTTCCTTCCCGATGGACTTGGTTACCAGTGCACCCGGTCCGCAATCCGCTATCTTAACCAGCGATGGACCCGTCTCTCCCATTATGCCAGAGGCGAGCATTGTTGGGTTCTGAAGTCTGATTCCAGCGATACTCACTTCGAGCGACTTCATTCAAACCAAGAATAACGAGTTGGGGATATGAAGATTGTCAATGCATTTCAACAGAAGATTCCAATTCTGCATGCAGGAAACGAGAGAATCCTATAGCGTTGGAAGTCGGTTCAATAACGAATCTGATGGATCTCTGGAGAATGCGATAGGATTTCCACCTTTCGACCGTCCAAGTCTGAAATTCGCATGATCACGAATAAGCAGCATCATCGATTCTAACGGCGTGGTGGATGCCACGACTCGTCGCCATGTGAATGGTCGGCCCGTTTTCATTCACCTCGAATCGGATGATGCTGTCCTTCCACGCTTCAACCACAAAATCGATCCCCATCGAACCATTCTCAAGACGGAGAAGGATAGGTTTCTCCAGCTCCCTGGATGCTGACGAGCTTTCGCCGATCAGTCTTATTGTGTGACCCGAGATCTCGATCTTACCCCCGGGAGGAACAAGACCATCCATCTCAAGCTCATAGAACGACCCAGGCTGCAGCCTGGAAACCTCCTCAATGATCAGATAGAGATCGTTAACCTCGCTCTCCACCACATCACACCTGATCCCATTGTCTAGGTCCTGGAATGTTAAGGATATGGTTGAAATGAGGACAAGGCCGAAGACGATCGCCCAGATCTTGGAGAGAATGAATTCCATCAAGATATCACCTCTGCCATGAGCCACATCTCGTCTCCGTGCGATATGCACTCGAGCCTAAGATTGGCACCGGGTGATGTGAGAGAGATGGAGCCGTCATCCCCGGTAGATATCTCGGTGGGGACAGTGTCCAGGTATCTCCACTTCACGACCCCTGCCGTATGGATCCTTACCGCATGAGACTCGGGGCTTCCCCTGGGGCCCCCGATAACAATGACATTTTCCCCCGTCCTGTCATTGAGGGTAACGATCACTATCCTGACGCTTCCGGGACCGCCCAGGAATGCGGAGAGAGCCGTCTCCTCAACCTTGTCGATCTCGGCCTCTATTTCTCGGATCGAGAGTTTCTCCGTGTAGCTGTCCAATGTACCGATGAAGAGGGGCATTGATAGCGAGGTCAACAGGACGACTATCAAGAGCTTGAGGGGAAGCCCCTCCAGCCCCATTAGGTCATCGGTAATGCTCCTCACTCGCATATCACCGGTACCTGGAGACCGCTATCTGAACCGTATCCACTCTTGACCACGGTGATGGTTACATAGCCAATGGTGGAACCAGTGAGCGATGCCCTGAGATCACTGAAGGTAACCCTTCCCGAGGAATCGGTGCTACCGTGAACCGTCACATCACTCTCCTGATACGATATTCCCGCCCCCTCCAATAGAACGGACGCGCTTTGAACGCCGTTACCTGATTGGTCAAGGACGGTAACAAGGACCGTGATGTCATCCGCTTGGTAGATGCCGTCCCCGTCAAAGTCATTGAGGACTATCTCCCCCGGGGAGGCGTGCACACTGCCAATGGACGCAGGGGCTTCAAGCCCAGTCATCCAGCCCAGGATCACGGTGGTACCGATTCCGGCGATTACCACCATGATCATCAGCTGAAGGGGAAGACCTTCTATGCCGGCCCTCCTGTCCATTCTAATAAGTTTCGATCTCCTCATCATACAATTCACGATTGGAGGACGGAATATTTGGAATAAAAACTGGACAATTACAATTAGCATTCAAATGTCATTTCCATTACCGTTCACAGAAGAGGTATCTCCTCAACGATGTAATAGGTTGGCCCCTTTGGAGCAAGCACGCTTTTCTTAAGCCGGATAGAGTTTACCTGCTGGGAGCCGAAATCATGATTTTCCCAGCGCTCAATTATCTCCTGTACCACATCCACATCTTTTGAAGATTTTGTCCTGGCCACCGTGAGATGGGGTGTGAATCTCCTTTTCTCCCTTTGGAACCCTATTGAGCTCAACCCCCGGTCGAGTCGTTCCGCGATGGTGACCATGTGACCAGGATCGGGGATTCCCACCCATACCGCCTTGATCCTGTTCCTGCTGGGAAAGGCACCCATACCTTTAATCTTGAACTCGAAGGGGGCCACCCCCTCCGCTGATGATCTCATCACATCGATCACATCCGGTACACCGCCTTCTTCGATGTCCCCCATGAACTTGAGGGTGATGTGCATTATATCCGGGTTGACGACCTTCAGATTGGCTCTGCTTCCCCTCAGCTCATCACACAGGTCTCTTAGGGACCGGCTAGCATCGATATCTACCGATATGAATGCCCTGAATCTCATGTCGCATCCTCTGATTCCGTCGGTACCGCCTTTGGCATCGCCATAAGGATTTATCTAATCTTTCAAGAAAGGAGAAGGTTTATGGGCAATCAGCTGAATTAAGCGACCTAATGATCCATGATCTGGTAATCATCGGTGCTGGTCCAGCTGGCCTGACGGCTGGGGTGTACTCCAGATCGAGAAAGCTCAAAACCCTAATTCTAGACGCGGGAGAAGCTGGAGGTCAGCTGACCAGTCTCTACCCAGACAAGGCAATAGGCAACTATCCCGGATTCGTGATGATTCAGGCGAAGAAACTTGCCCAGCGCATGATCGCACATGCTCAACATATGGGATGCGAGATCCACGAGAACGAGAAGGTAGAGGACATCCTGGATTCCAAAGGACAAATGCTTGTGAAGAGCGAGAAGGCTGATTATCCATGCAAAGCGGTAATCATCGCAGCCGGGATTGGCCTGTTCAAGCCCAGGAAGCTCGGGGCAAGGGGTGAGGAGGAGTTCCATGGCAGAGGAGTGTCATACACGTTGCCTCCGAAGGACACCTTGCTCAACAAGAGGGTCCTCTTCGTGGGTGGGGGAA
>CAZQLP010000031.1:1880-16716 GCA_964594225.1 uncultured Methanomassiliicoccales archaeon | reverse complement strand
AGAAGTAGTATGACGATCTCTCCTTCTGGGCCGAGCTTATGTCGGTGGACAGCCCTTTCATATACGAACCATAGCGGTCCCTTATCTGCTCCTCCACCGCCCTGGAGCGTTTCAGGGCCTTTCCAATGTGCTTCTCGTCAATGAGCAGATCACCATTGATCACAGCGATGTCCCCCGCAGAGCGGATCAGACCTCCCACCTCCCTCAATCGCAAGGTCAGAGCGTTGCTCTTCCCATCTATGACTCTTGCCTTTCTCCTGCCCTCCTTCAGGATGGCTTTCACCCCATCCAATGAGGCATGAGGTATCTTGCCGTCAATGGATATCTCCTGTGCGATGAACTGAGCGTATCTCGCCCGGTTCATATCATTGTCCCCCATGGTTGTTTCCATCAGCACCTCGTAGCCACTTCCGGAAATCCTTGACCTCAAGGGAGAGAGTATCTGTTCCAGATCTTGTATGTTGCATGCGCCTACCAGAATGAAATCGCAGGGCACGTTGTCCACCCTTACGCTCGCACCGGCGGATTGAGGATTCCTACCGCTGATTGGAAATCTCTTTTCCTGCATAGCTGTGAGAATGTACCTCTGCAGATTCCCCAGGTGCGGGAGCTCGTCGAGGAATAACACACCCTGATGGGCCTCATGGATAGATCCGGGAACCACTCTCTCGTAAGGAAGGGTCCCCAATTGTGGGTGACCGCCGTAGGGATCGTGCCTCACGTCGCCCAGGAGCTCCGTCTCGCTGGCTCCGGTGGCCAATAGGAAGGGGTTCCTGTCAACACTTACCAGTGTCTTCTGGGGACTTATCTTCTCAAGTTCCCTCCTCTTCTCCAAGGCCTCCTGGTCGAGCACCCTTATCATTTCTCCGCAGCGTTCGAAGACCACGACCTCCTCCTTTCCGAAGCGCTTCCTTGTGGTCGTGACCCTCTCCCTCCCGCTGGGCATTCCTTGGACATTGGCCAGACTTACCTCGAGCATGCCGCCCAGTATATCTCCAAATGGATTGCCGGAATTCTCGAAGTGCACCTTGGGTTTCTGACACTTGGGACAGTACCTTTCCTTGGGAGAGGAGTAGGCCCCGCAGTTCTTGCAACGGTAGCCCAACCTCTCAGCGACATTGATGGGGGCCTTCTTGGGATCTATGAGGTCACCTTCAGCGTATTCCATGGACTCCGTTTCCCTCATGACCTCATCCCCTTGTTTCACCTCGATAAAAGGTCGCTCTGGATTCTCGGGGTTGTGAACGACCCTGATCTCCTGAGTGGGTCTGGGAAGGTGCAATGATAGAGCCTGGGCTATCATGGATTTCCCGGTACCGGGAGGGCCGACCAACAGAAGATGTCTCCTCTGCTCCCCCGCGATTCTCGCCAGGGATACCGCCTCATCCTGACCTATCACCCTTTTCAAGGGATCGCCTGGGATCTCCACCTCGACTGTGGATTCAATACATTGGATATCGCCCTCTCGGACGATGTCGATTTTATTCATGGTCAATTGAAATCGATCTTTGTCCAGACCTCCACCGACGTGGGCTGCTTCGTGATGTTCCCCATCTTGGTCCCCACGATTGTGGAGATCTTCTGCTCCGAAGCGATATCCAGTATCCTCTGGGTTACTATTCCGTCGAAGACTATTACGGATATCCCCTTGGAATCGTTCTTAAGGGTATTGACCAGCTCTCTCACGGGAACCTCCTTGAGAACCGTTCCCTCGGAGTTCATGAGCTTCGCCTTGGAGGTCGAGGACAGTTCGTTGATGATCTCCTTGTACTTTTCCTGGGTCGAAGAAAGTCTCTTTGGTTGTTTGATTTCCTCGACTTTCTGGACTTCGGAACCCTCGGTCACCTCTGGCCTCTCATATCTCGGAAGCCTTTCATGTCTTTCCACCCCCTTAACCCGTTCGACCCTGTCGTTCCTTTCGAGAGGTCTGCGACCGGGTTCATCCTGGGTAGAATCCCCCCCGAGTCCGTACATTTCTATGAACTGTTCACCAGGAATCTTGTTCCTGAGGCACTTCATGATCTGCTTCTGAGTAAGCTCCTCCACCTCTTGACCCTTTGGGGCCCTTGCGACGAAGTCGACCTCGGCCACCTGGAAAAGTTCCCTTAGGATCAACTCCCCGCCTCTGTCACCATCGACGAAGGCTGTGATGATCCTCTCCTTTGACAGGTCGCTGATCATTCCGGGTATATTGGTACCTTCCACGGCTATCGCGTTCTTTATGCCTGAACGGAGGAGATTCAGAACGTCTGACCTCCCCTCTACGATTATGATTGCATCCGACTCAAGTACGTTGGGTCCGGCCGGAAGCCTCTCCTTTCCATAGTGGATTATCTCCTCCATCTGGACGGATTGGCGAACGCTCTCGGTCAGGTCTATCCCACTCGACTTGGATTGCTTGATTAGATCTCCGAGCAGAGAACGGGCCCTCTCGATTATTCGTGTCCTCTTCGAGATGCGAACATCCTCAATCAATTCCGCGTTGATCTTGGCCTTGCAGGGACCTACCCTATCGATGGTTTCCAATGCAGCAGCCAGGATGACGGTTTCCACTTGGTCAAGACTGGAAGGGATGAGTATCTCCCCTTCTGATTTGCCCTGTCTTGAACCGACCTCCACCTCGATGCGACCTATTCTGCCGCCCTTCTGAAGATCTCTCAGATCAAGTTCGTCACCTAGTAAACCTTCAGTTTGACCAAAGATAGCGCCCACCACATCCGGCTTCTCAACGATGCCGTCTGCTACCAATCTGGCCTTGATCATGTATTTGGTGGTGCTAGGATCAATATTCATCGTATCACCTCTTCGATGCTGGAATAACAGTTTCCAACCTCTTTATCCCTACTCTACTGGCTAATCAGGCAGATGGCCTCGACAACCTCACATGTTTAAACATATTCGAATGCTATCCCACGGGGGATCATGTGATCAGATGATAGTGATAGTGATATGGAGCAGTTGTCAACTGCTTTTCCAAGTCTTTAACCACGCATTCTTATCTAAATATTTTTCGGTCCTCGGACCCTCAGAACAGCGTTATTACCTCCAAAACAACGAATTCAAAGGGTGCAAACGCATGATGAGCCCGCGCAGATACAGTATGAAGGCATGCATTCGAAATGGTCAACCTCTAGATGCAATCCGAACTATCCTCACCGAATCATCTTCTTGAAGGATCTCGGTTATGGGGGTCGGAACCTCTTTCAACAGAACGATATTGGCATCCGGATAGAGGTCTAGCTTTCGAAGCAGTTCCAGGACAGTGGTCCCGTGCGACAGTGAAACGACCTTGCCACCGTTTCCCGTGTCCACGGTGACTTCAATGACCTTCATTTCTAGGACCATGACTGCCCCACATACACCATTCCCACTTAAGGGTTTATCGATATCCTCTTTTACTGGTCTGACAGTGATTCAACGGTAAATGTAGAAATATCATAAGAGGATATGGCATCTCAATAGCCGAGGTAGCCTAGCCAGGTCAAGGCGGTGGCCTCGAGCGGCAACGAGTTGCCCGGGTCAGCCACTGGCGTCTTGCGCCACGGGAGTTCGAATCTCCCCCTCGGCGCCATTAACCGATAACGTTGATTTCCATCGCTAAAAAACGTTTAATTCGCATTTATGAATGATAACTGGCCAGAAAGTTTATTTATTAAGAAAACCATTCATAATCATCGGAGGGATGGGGTATCTTCGCAGCTATGGATAGTTGTAGGGAATACTCTATATGGGATGCGATCAAGCTAGCGACCGATCAGAGGGAGAATCTTGCGGATAGCATGATAGATCCAGCTGTCCTCGAAATCCTCGCTCTGACCGTGAGGAAGGAAATGACGGTGAATGATCTAGCCTCGTTCCTTGGTATCCCCCTCACTACCTGCTACAAGCTCGTGGAGAGGATGACGAAACTCGGCATACTGGCCGAGACGGGATATGTCAGGACCTCGGCAAGGGGAAGAGCGGCAACATACACCGCCACAATAAAATCCGTCTCCATTCAAGCGGGCAACGGAAAGGTTGCTATGGACGTCACCTGGAAGAATGGTCAGGCCGACACCATAGTCATCAGGTAGGCCCTTAAAGGGCTCAAAGGAGAAAGGCTGAAGGATCGTAATCCAGTTCAAGCTGGATTTCCCATATAGAAGAAACGTTCAGATCGAGTGGATCAGCGGAGCTTTTTTTATTCTTGATGAGACTCATGCAATGCCTTGATGGAAGCCCAATTCTAGGATCCCGTTCTCTATCTTGAAGACGGTCTCCTCAATCCTCTGACCCAATTTTAATCTCACTCATGGAGGGCGAACCACTGGAACCTTTTCGCCAACTACTCGTCTCCCTCCATCGAAATCTTTACCAAGAACAGATGGATGTCTACTGTCTCTGAGGAATGAACACTTTCGAACTCTTAGTGAATGGAAACGCTAATGTCTTAATATCGGAAATCATGTTTGATTTAAGTGAGAGGTGTGAGACATGGAAGATTACCTTGAACTAGCCATTGATCTCTCTCAAAGGGCAGGTTGCACATATGCCGAGGCCAGGTATCAGATGGACTACTCTGAGACCAACCTTCTCAAGAACGGTGTTCCAGAGGTCTCATCCTTCAGCGCCAAGAAAGGAGTTGGAATAAGGGTCATCAAGAATGGGGCACTCGGTTTCGCTGCAACGAACCAGCTGAATAGGAGGGAGATCAGCTCCCTTGTGAAAAGGGTGGTCTCCTCCGCAGGAAGGGCCTCGTCGACTAGGTCGACGCCAATCACCTTGGCCGATTCTGAACCGGAGCAGGGAAGGGTCGAAATCAAGACCAGGATCCCCTTTGACGGTGTGACCCTGGAAGGGAGGCTTGACCTCCTTAAGGAGATTGACTCCGCCGCTACGGAGTCAGCGGAGAACAATGGCATCAAGCTCCCGGGCCGCTATCTCTCCTTGCAGACCCTGGTGACCGAGAAGATGATCATGACCTCGGATGGAGCAAGGGTGTTCAGCAGGATCCCGAGGGTCTCATCGGACATGTTCCTTACAGCCTTGTCCACCGATAAAGGATCGATACAGCGTATCTTTTCGATGGGCGAGTCTTCCGGATGGGAGGGGGTGGAGCGATGGGACCTTCCCGAAACAGTCGGTCGAGAGGTAAAGGCCCTGGCCAGAATCATCAGCACGGGTGGAAGGATGGAGTCTGACACGTACGATGTGATCCTCGGGCCGGAGGTGGTCGGTATAGTTTCCCATGAGTCTAGCGGACATCCCGGGGAGGCCGATCGGGTCCTGGGCAGGGAGGCAGCTCAGGCGGGTGAGACATATCTCGACAAGGATTCGCTTGGGAGGACGGTTGGCTCTGAGGCCGTGAACGTTATCGAAGATCCCACGGTCCCGAGATCATTTGGCTATTACCTGTTCGACGATGAAAGCGTGAGAGCTAGAAGGCGTTATCTGATCAAGGAGGGAAGGATCAAGGAATTTCTACACAACAGGGAGACGGCGGGTGTGTTCGGGGTGGGAAGCAACGCCTCTTCCAGATCGGTGGCATTCGACAGGGAGCCGATAGTAAGAATGTCCAACACCTTCGTGGAAGCGGGTGATTATCAGCTTGAGGAGCTGATCGAGGATGTCAAGAAAGGCCTGTTCATTAAGAATTTCATGGAATGGAATATCGATGACAGGCGTTACAACCAGAGATATGTGGGCCTGGAAGCCTACAGAATCGAGAACGGGGAAATCAAGGGATTGGTCCGGAACCCCACACTCGAGATAACCACTGAGGGTCTCTGGTCGGCGGTTGACGCCGTCGGCAAGGAGGTGGAATTCTTCTCCGGTTACTGCGGCAAGGGCGATCCGATGCAGGGAATACCGGTCTGGATGGGGGGACCTTCCATGAGACTCCGGCAGGTGAGAATGGGGGGCTCGACATGAGATCACAGGAGATATGCGATCTCATCCTGTCCGAGAGCAGGTCCGGGGGAGCCACTGATACCGTGGTCACCATCAACGAGATGGAGGAGATAATGATCAGATTCTCCAACAACCAGATCACGGTCATCAAGAACCTCAAGGAAACGACAGCGAACATCTTCGTATTCGTGAAGGAGAGGAAGGCGGGAACGGAGACCGCCGATCTCTCTAAGAGATCTCTGAAGTCTATCACAAGAAAACTGGTATCTGAGGCCAAGTCAAGTCCTTTGGGAGGTATATACTCTCCACTTCCAGAGGGACCTTTTGCCTACTCCCCTCATCTTTTAAACCAACCCAAACTGGACCTTTCACCGGACAGGATCGTGGGCTATGTCGAACAAGCAATACAGGCCGGTCTCGATGAGGGGGTCAAAAGGACCGCGGGCTCACTCATAGCGAGGAACATTCGTTTCACCCTGCAAACCAGTGCCGATGCGTACGGTATGGCATCGAAGCCAAGCATCGAACTCTCCCTGAGAGCCTTCGGTGATGAATATGCCTCTGGTCATTCGGTCTCGATCTCAGGTACTGAGACCGATTTCGATCCCTCTGCGGCAGGAAGGGAAGCGGGCATGATGGCGAAGCTCTCCTCCTCGCCGGAAGAGGGTGAACCGATGGAATGCGACTCCGTTCTGGGTCCTATGGTATTCGCCGACATAATCAATCAGGTGGGAAGGGCCTCATCCGCGTTCTATGTCGATGCCGGGCTCTCTTTCCTCGAAGGGAGGATGGGCGATGATATCGCCTCAAGTGAGCTTTCCGTCATTGATGACGGTACCGTTGCTGGTAGCTACGGGTCATTCCCATTTGACCTTGAGGGGCTCCCAACCAAGAGGACGCCCATAATTGAGAAGGGAGAATTGAAAGGATATCTCCACAACAGTACTACGGCCAAAAAGATGGGAGTGGAGACCACCGCAAATGCGGGATTGATATGCCCCCATTCGTTCAATCTTGTGGTAGAGGGAGGAATGGGAACCAAGGACGACCTTATATCCCAAGTAGACAGGGGAATATTCGTGACCAACGATTGGTATCTGAGGTATCAGAACTGGAACACCGGCGATTTTTCGATGATACCCCGGGACGCAATGTTCCTGATAGAGAAGGGGGAACTGAAAGGCCCCATAAGAGAGCTGAGGATCAGCGACAACATACCCAGGATACTGGGAGCAGTAACAGCCCTGGGTGGAGACAGGACCTGGATCAAGTGGTGGGAGGTGGACACGCCCACACTCACCCCCTCTGCCCTAGTCGAAGACACTAAGTTCACCAAGTCCACAATGTGATGTCAAAATTCAATCAGGGGTCCCGCTGCGCAACGGTTTGAGATCCAGGGTAACGAAGTCGAACCCAAGTGAAAGCAGCTTCTCGCTCACTGCATTTGAATTCCCAAGGACGATGATGATCTGATCTTGTGGGACCTCGACCCTCGCGATCCCATCATGATCCCTTACCCTGATGTCACTGATACCCAACGAACGAAGGTACTGTTCTGCTTGCTCTACCCTCCTCAACCTTGACAGTGTTATGGGATGTCCGCTGGGAATCCTGGTCGCCAGACAAGTGTTCTCTGGCCGATCAGCAAATCTTAACCCCAGCCTATGGGCGATCATACGTACGTCACTCTTGGTGATATTGAGATCTGCCAATGGGGTACCCACCCCCAACTCCAGTATCGCCCTGTTACCTGGTCTATTGTCATTTAGATCATCAGAGTTGGTTCCATCGATGAGGTTGTCAAATCCCTCTACTTCAGACCTCTTCAGGAGGGTTTCGTAGAGCATATGCTTGCACAGATAGCAGCGCTCACGATCATTCATCAGGAATCTTTCATCATCCATTAAAGGGACAAAGATCTTCACCAGCGGTACATCCATGCTTTCAGCAATCTCATTCGCCAAATCGATCTCGTGCCTGGCTATGATATCCGATACTCCCATTAGACCCATAGTACGCTCGCATACGTCCGATGCCACTCTCAATAGAAGAGTACTGTCCAAACCCCCTGAAAAGGCCACTGCCACCTGTTTCATGGAGGCAAGATAACGCCTGAGATTCAGCAGCTTCCTTTCCAAACGGTCCACATCACCGTATCGGTGAGCAAGTTGAAGCCATTTTCCGATCAGAAATACTTGATGCCAATGTGCTCCGGGATCTCGGAATTGTATGTTCTAAGTTCTTCCGTCGATAACTTATGGATGTCGGGATTACCGGTCAGCCTGGCGAATGACCTGAGTTCCTCATTGCTAACCCGCAGAAAATTCTCCAACTTCTTCGCAGAATAATACACATTCAGTCTCGATCTCAATTCGATATTCTGAGTGGTAACACCTACTGGACATCTCCCCGTATCGCAAAACCTATACTGTTGACAGGCACAGGCCATTAGAGCAGCCGTGCCTATCGCCACTGCGTCAGCACCCATTGCCAATGCCTTGGCAAAATCTGATGAGACCCTAAGCCCTCCGGTTATCGCCAATGAGATATCTTTGATCTCCCTCCTATCCAAGAACTTTCTTGCTCGTCTCAAGGCAAAGATTGTGGGCATCGAAGTGGCCATCTTGACGAATTTAGGGGCAGCAGCCGTAGCTCCCGGTCTTCCATCGATGGTTATGAAGTCAGGACGGGTCGAGGTAACAATCTGAGATCGTCTTCGAGCCTTCCTGCAGCTATCTTGACTCCCACGGGCTTTCCATCGACCATTTCCCTCAGCCATTTCACCCTATTCTTCAAAGATTCCCCATCAATGTTAGCAATGGCCCAGAGATGATTTTATTTACGGTTTTATATACCGTTCCAGATGTCAGATAAATGGAAATATCCTAAACGATATTTCGATCATATGAATGTCCGGGACATCCTGGAGAGGTACTCAAAGAACGAACTCAACGAAGAAGAAGCGGAAAAGCTTCTCAAATTAGATTTTCTGGAGAGAATAGGTGATCACACGCTCTTCGATCACGCCAGGTCCGCAAGAAGTGGCATCCCGGAGATAATATTCGGTGAAAGCAAAGATCCCGAAGTGCTTGCGGAGATCGTAAAAAGAGTAATGGAGACGAGGGATGTGGTAATAATCTCCCGGGCCACCCTATCACACTACGAGGCCGTGAAAGATACTATAGGAGAGGATGGCGTGAGATGGTCCGAGAGAGCCCACATGGTTATCGTGGATCGAAGAAGCAAATTCCCTACCAGAGGAAAGATAGGAATCATGGCCGCGGGAACATCAGATATCGGCGTTGCCGAGGAAGCCAGGGAAGTATCAAAGGCAATGGGCTGTGAGGTGATGACCGCCTATGACGTGGGAATTGCTGCCCTACATAGGGTGCTCGATCCTCTCATGGAAATGGTCCAGGCTGGCTGCGAGGTCCTGATAGTGATCGCTGGAATGGAAGGTGCACTTCCCTCTGTCGTTTCCGGTCTGGTGGATGTTCCGGTAATTGGCGTTCCCTGCAGCGTAGGCTATGGATTGGGAACACGGGGAGAGGCGGCATTAATGTCCATGCTCCATTCCTGCTCCCCAGGACTGGTTGTTGTCAACATTGACAATGGGGTAAACGCCGGGGCAACAGCGGCCCTCATCGCCAGAAAATGCTCCAGGGAGGAGAGGCCTTGATCCACAGCTCGACAGAATTCACTCATTTCGTTGGCGCGGTGTATTCGTCCAGCCCACTTCATCCTGAAAGCAACCACCAGATCCCATGGATGGTGTGGTCTTGAATATCCTCTCCAAGTTGAAGGGCGGCTCCCTTGTGATCAGGGCCATGAAGGAGGAGGACATTCCGGAATCCAGACGGGTGGGTCAGGAAGCCTGGTCAGATCTTGTATCCAGAGACATAGGGAGAAAGATAATGTACCCGATCCGACCCAGAAAGATCGTGGAGGCATACATGTGGAAGGAGCCATTGGGATGCCTGGTAGTTGTTGATGAGAATCGGCTGATAGGCACGGCATTCTCCCACGTCTGGGGCAAGGTTGGATGGATAGGTCCGATAGAGATCATTCCAGAGGCTCAGGACAGAGGCATAGGAAAGATGCTCCTTGAGGCCTGCGAGGAATACATAATGGGCAAGGGATGCGAAGTGATCGGGGTGGAGACCATGCCCAATATGCCCAAGAACATACACTTCTATCTCACCCAGGGCTACACGCCGCGTCAGCTCACCCTGATAACCGAGAAGTCGATAAGGGTCTCGGAGCTAAGACCCGTCCCAGAACATATCAGGGAACTGGGAGAGGAGGAGCTCAAAGGGTTCATTCCCAGAATCCAGGATATGTCTAGACAGGTTAACCCGCTCCTGGATTATTCGATAGAGTTCAAGGCGCTCTTCAAGAAGAAACTGGGTCAGTGCTTCGTCATGGATGATGGAGAGGTCATAAATGGGGCTGCGCTTCTGCATTCCTACAATCGCTCTGGGGATTCCAACTTCTGCTCCATCAAGACCGTTCTGGTGGATGGGGATTCTCCCGATCCATGGAGGACCTTCGAGGATCTGTTGGTGACATGCGAGAATAAGGCTGTGGAATTGGGTAAGAAAAGGATATACACGAGATTCTCAGGTGAGAATCCCAAGATGTACTCGACCGTCATAGGCCGTGGCTTCAGATTGGCGAACTCCAATATCAGGGTTATCAAGAACGGGGACTATCGGGAGAGGACCGATTACCATGTCTCCTCGTGGGCGGGATGACACTTTCAGACCGGTCCGCCAAAGGTATTTTAGCGTCCTTTCCATTCGAAGTGAGGGATGTACACGACCGATACCTCATTGTCAGGGTCATTCTTCGGAGGACAGGGGACGGTCAGCACCTCGACGCCAAAGGGGAGCCTGTGCGCTATCTGCAAGGGCACCAAGATGCTCTGCGGAAAGGAGAGATGCCCTCTCATGGTCAAGTTCTACTCCATCTCCAAGACAAAGAGGATATACGATTCCCTTGACCTCTACGGAAGCAGCCCCCCGGGAGTCTTTGTTGGTAGATTCGGTTATCCTAAGGTGGACATCGGACCCCTCGTCCCGCCACAGCTGGGTGACACATCGGTCATGGACACACCTGAGGAGTGGGTGGGGAAATCCATCGATGAGATAGTTGATTTCAGGTTCTCACTGGTGAGGGGAAAACACAGGATCGACGTCAAGGAGTTCCAGAAGGGAGGAAGGATTGTGGACTTCACCCGGGAGCTGGCGCTGGCCGTCAATCCTCTTGATGTTGAGGCGAACTTCCAGAAGAGACCTTCCGGTAGAATAGTCATGGATGATGAGATCCAGCCCTTTGGGCCATCGGCCAGGCTCAGGAACCTGGACATAAGCAATCCGAAGTACGATCACAGGATCGAGAAGGCTTTCTACGATTCAGATCTCAGGGCTGCGGAAGCGGTGGGCTCTCTTTTTCAGAATGGGGTGCTGGTGTCAAAGATACAGAAGGCTTTCAGCGTGGGCGCGTTCGGTGAGGAGAAGAGACGTAGGTTCGTTCCCACCCGATGGAGCATAACTGCGGTGGATGACATCCTGGGCAAGTCCATGCTGAAACACACCAAGACCTTTCCCACGGTGGATGAATTCAGGGTGTACGACTGGATAGAGTTGGACAATAGATGGTCGGTTCTCTTCATGCCCACCTCCTGGAGGTACGAGCTGATCGAGGCATGGTATCCCAACACCGCCTGGAATCCTGCCGGAAGGGAGATATATCTCATCTCAAGCCACGAACACTTCGATGGAAGGAAGACCTACGCCCAGATCGGGGGCTGTTACTACGCTGCCAGGCTTGCAGTGAACGAGCTCCTCTCCAATGAGAGGAGGCAGGCGGGAGTGGTGATCTTCAGGGAGGCCCATCCCGGATACATCATGCCGGTCGGCGTCTGGAACGTCAGGGAGAATGTGAGGATGACCCTGAGGCAGAAGCCGTCCAAGTTCGACACCATCGACAAGGCGCTCTCGCACATCGGTTCCAGGATGGATATCCAAATGAGTAAATGGATGAGGAACAGCGCCATCCTGAAGGACTACATGATGCAAAGGAGGATTGACGACTATGTATGACCTGTACTCCTTTGAATCTGGATCCGAGGGACGAGAGAACGGTGAATGCAGATACCTGGAGGCGAGATGTTCCAGGGCACTGTCCGAGTCCAGGTTACCCGGTCTCGACTGGGCCCTGAATCCATACCTGGGATGCGAGCACGCCTGCGCCTACTGCTACGCCCCCTCCATCCTCCATGTCGAGCGAGGAGAATGGGGGACCTTCGTGAAGGTGAAGAGGGGGATTCCCAACTTCCTCTCCAAGGAGCTCAAGGACAAGACCGGAGTCATAGGTCTCGGGACCATGACGGACCCCTACCAGCCAATAGAAAGAAGGACTAGACTCACCAGGAGATGCCTGGAAGCGATCTCCAGGTCAGATGCGAGAGTTAGCATACACACGAAATCGAACATGGTCCTCAGGGACCTCGACGTCCTCCTGGAGATGGGAGATGGGGAAGTGGGTATAACGATCACCACCCCGGACGCTTCGATCGCAAGGGCGTTCGAACCCCGAGCCCCGCCTCCATCCATGCGACTTGAAGCCCTGTCAGAATTGGTCGATAACGGTATTGACGCTTACGCCCTATTGGGTCCCCTCCTAACCCTGGTGATTGACAAGAACCTCGATGAATTCATCAGTATTCTTGCTGGAACTGGCATTGGAAGAGTTATGCTTGACCCCCTTCGGCTCAGACCAGGAATAATGGATCATCTGATCGGCATCGGAACGATATCCGATCTCGTCGACATCGAAGAGTTCTCCAGGCTAGCAAACTCAAGGGAATACTTCATGCTTATCCAGCATGAGATCCTGGACCTCTGCAGACAGCAGGGCATGGAATGTGTCAGTGCATTCTGAGATCGGCTCCGCACCAGCATCGGTTTGGATTCCAGATAGGGTCCCCTCCGGACGGTAAGTCATTCATCCCTTCATGTACCGCAATGGGCTCTTTCTCCCTCAGATGATAGGAGACTTGCCAAGCACGTCGCACATTACGCATCCAAGAATGCAGTCAACGAATTCATCTCTTCCCCGCTCATGTGAATAACTGAAAATTGCGAATGCGTTGAATCGAGACATGGATCGATTCTTTCACTATAAGGATCGTTCCCTCTGATCGTGTGGATGCTTCTTTCTCCTGGGCAATATTTATATAGAAGCACTAAAATACCGGACGCGTAGGAGGCTATTGCTAATGGCATACTCAATGGGAGGCAATCAACCCATCATTGTCTTGAAGGAAGGAACCGAGAGATCAAAGAATAAGGAAGCCCAGTCCAACAACATCGCCGCTGCCAAAGCTGTTGCAGATTCTGTGCGGTCCACTCTGGGTCCCAAGGGCATGGATAAGATGCTCGTGGACTCTATGGGGGACGTTGTCATCACCAACGATGGTGTCACCATCCTTAAGGAGATTGACGTGCAGCATCCAGCAGCCAAGATGATAGTGGAAGTGGCTAAGACCCAGGACACAGAGTGTGGAGATGGAACGACTACCGCCGTCATTCTGGCCGGTGAACTGCTGAAGAAAGCCGAGAACCTGATTGACCAGGGTGTACATCCCACCATCATCGCGAATGGTTACAAGATGGCAGCCGCCGAGGCCGTGAAAATCATCGAGAATATGGCTTTCGACGTCACTGGGAATAAGAACGAGATGCTCAAGAAGATCGCCGTCACCGCCATGACCGGAAAGAGCGTCGGCGGGATAAGTGACTATCTTGCCGACATCTCCGTGAAGGCCGTGATCTCCGTTGCTGAGGACAAGAATGGAGGCAAATCGGTGGATATCAAGAACATCAAGGTTGAGAAGAAGGTCGGAGCATCCATCGAGGAGACCGAGGTGATCACCGGCTTGGTCATCGACAAGGAGCGCGCTCATTCCAGGATGCCAAAGAAGATCGAGGGCGCCAAGATCGCCGTGCTCAGGCAAGCGATGGAAATCAAGAAGACCGAGGTAGACGCCAAGATCTCCATCAAGGACCCCGAGTCGATGTCCCGTTTCCTCGCCGAGGAGGAGGCCACCCTCAAGAAGATGGTGGAAAAGGTAAAGGCCGCTGGAGCGAACGTGGTCCTATGCCAGAAAGGTATCGATGACCTTGTCCAGCACTACCTGGCCAAGGAAGGCATTTACGCTATCCGCAGGATCAAACTCTCCGACATCGAGAAGCTTGGCAAGGCCACCGGTGCCAACATCGTAGGCAACATTGATGAGATTACAGAGGCCGACCTTGGGAAGGCCGAAATCGTGGAGCAGAGGAAGGTTGGCGACGATGGTATGACCTTCATCACCGGTTGCAAGAACCCCAAGGCCGTAACGATTCTGATCAGAGGCGGGACGGATCACGTCATCGATGAGGTTGAACGAGCCCTCCATGACGCCCTCAGGGTGGTTGGTGTCACTCTCGAAGACGGCAAGGCAGTGGCCGGAGGCGGATCATCTGAAATCGAGCTCTCGCTGAGGCTTACCAATTACGCCGCAAGCGTTGGCGGAAGGGAGCAGTTGGCCATCGAGGCCTTTGCCGAGGCCATGGAATCAATTCCCTGGGCACTCTCAGAGAACGCTGGTCTGGACTCCATCGATGTGATCATCAAGCTCAAGAGCGCTCACGAGAAGAAGGACGATACAGCCAAGGTGATGGGCGTGAACCTTGCCAATGGTGAGCCCATCAACATGCTGGAGCAGAACGTCATCGAGCCTCTCAGATGCAAGACCCAGGCTGTCAAGGCCGCCGCAGAGGTCGCCAACATGATCCTGAGGATCGACGATGTTATCGCCTCCAAGTCCGCACCTCCAATGCCCCCGGGCGGAGGCGACATGGGTGGTATGGGTGGTATGGGCGGCATGCCTCCGGGCATG
>CAZQLP010000031.1:0-1780 GCA_964594225.1 uncultured Methanomassiliicoccales archaeon | reverse complement strand
ATGCCTCCGGGCATGATGTGAAGCCCTAACCTGGTTCAAACATCTTCAAAACCCCTTTCTCATTTTCTATATCCATGCAATGATGCTGGTACATAGTCAAATTTGGTATTCTGCACGAAAGGTTTAATAGACTTCATGAGGAATTGACGCGAGTCAAATACCTAGGAGTGATCACAAATGAATTTGAAAGCAACCATTCCGGCGGCTTTGTTGGCCGGCCTGATGGTCTTATCAATATTCGCCAGTTGCTCGGGAGCGACGGCGGAGGCCACGCCCCCCACATGGGAGGAAGGTGACGCTTGGGCCACAGGGTTCGAGAGGGATCTGGGAGCCGAGTTCGCTGACGAGATCTCAAACATCGAGCAGTTATTCCAGAACATGGCAGAGATCGAACTAGAGGAGTTCGAGGCCGATGGCAATGTGGAGATGTACGTCGTTTTCGAGGTCTCGGAGGAGACTTCTACACACTACACCCTCACCGCCGACATGGGGCAGAAGCTACTCTTCAGTCTTGAAATTGAGGTTACCGCCATGCTACCGGACGAGGGAACCTATGAAACCGAGCCCAGCATGTCCGAGAAGACCATTGCTCTAGACGTCTCGATCGATTACGCACTGTGGACACATGCCGAGATCCTGATTGAAAAGGACACCATGGCAATCGAGAGCATCAGTATCGAGGTACATGGCAGTGCGATCATCGAGGCTTCCATCACCAATTTCCCTAGTTTCCTGATCGAGGAAACTGAATCCATCTCATATGAGAATATTGATGTCTGGATAGGTGTGGATGTGGACGTTGCTGTGAACATCAATTTCGATCCCGTCCTTGATATATTCCAATTCCCGTTCGATGTCGGTGACGAGTGGACCGTTTCCTCTGAAGCCACCATCTCTGGTACCATAGACGGTTCACTTGATGCCACCGGTCTACCCCCCGAGGCCACCGAGGACCTGTTCAACGATGATGTCATGGTCGCAAACGGGATCACTGATTTCCCCATAGAGCTTGATCAACTTGTCATCGACGAGGGGGATGGGCCCCAGATTACCAACGGAGTCTTCGAGTCCCAGACCGTACCGATAGAGTTCAACCTTTCATGCGTCGAATCGAATCTTGTGACGCTTCCCAACTATGGACCGGTCCAAATCTACATTCTCGAGACCGAGGACGGTCAGAGGTTCAAGTACTCTTCCGACGTCAAGTTCATGACATCCATGGACATAGATTTCGCTGACCTCTTCGGCGAGATGGGCTCTGAGATGCCCTTCGAGATACCCGAAGATATGGAGTTCATGGAAGAGTCCGACATGACCATCGGATCCGTTGACGTGACAACCGCACAGTCCAGCATCAGCGAGATCGCCGATTATCAAGGAGGCGTATCTGAGGGTGCCGAGGACGGCCCCTCGGGCGATAATGACGTGAACGACTTCTTCTTCAAAGAGCCCTACTTCGGGATAATCATCCTGGTGCTTGTGGTGGTGATCGTGATCTCTGTGGCATTCGCCGCCATGAAGCGGAAGTAACCAAGAAACATCTTCCATAATCTCTTTCTTTTCATTTTTCCTGGAGATTGAGACATACCTCTCGAGAGAAGAAACACTAAAAAAATCAGATAACCCCTCCTAGATAGAGATATAAGATTCATTTATATGCAATATTAATTTAACTGATATCGTTATAGTGTTATATATTATTGGTCAATCTATCAATTCAACCCTTCCAATCCTGCCCCGATTAACGTCGATACCGTAATCGGATATCTTGACGTAACAA
>CAZQLP010000030.1:0-16802 GCA_964594225.1 uncultured Methanomassiliicoccales archaeon | reverse complement strand
CAACATCCCGCGGTGAATATGCCCCTGCTCCTTGCACACACCGCCCGTCAAACCACCCGAGTTGGGTTTTAGTGAGGGTGCCTCTGATTGGGGCGCTCGAACTGAGATTCAGCAAGGAGGGTTAAGTCGTAACAAGGTATCTGTAGGGGAACCTGCAGATGGATCACCTCCTACGCAAGGGGGGCTTCGGCCCCCCAACCAATTCTCTGGCTGTGTCCCAAGCACCAAAATGCACATCGAACGTCAAAGACCCATCCATTCCTTATCCCATCAGCAAAGCAATGTCCCACCACGTTGGTTATCCTGGGGAAGCTCTAAATACCTACAAACGATATCGACGGTTCCCGTGGGAATGATGAAATACATCTTCGTCACGGGAGGGGTCCTTTCCGGCCTGGGAAAGGGCATTACCGCTTCTTCTATTGGAAGGCTTCTCAAGTCCAGGGGACTGAACGTCACCGCGATCAAGATCGACCCCTATCTGAACATCGATGCTGGCACGATGAACCCTTTCGAGCATGGCGAGGTTTTCGTGCTCGAGGACGGGGGCGAGGTGGACCTGGATCTCGGGAATTACGAACGCTTCCTGAACGTCAACCTCACCTCGGATCACAACATTACCACCGGTAAGGTGTATCAATCGGTCATCGAGAAGGAGAGACATGGGGAATTCCTCGGTAAAACGGTCCAAATAATCCCCCACATCACGAACGAGATCAAGAGTCAGATAGAGAGCGTTGCGAATTCCACTGGGGCCGATGTCTGTATAGTTGAACTCGGTGGGACCGTCGGCGATATAGAGAGCATGCCCTTCCTGGAAGCCGTCAGGCAGATGAAGACCGAGCTGGGGGAGGGAGAGAACTGCGTGTTCATCCACACCACGCTGGTACCGGTCCTGGGGACGGTGGGAGAGCAGAAGACGAAGCCCACCCAGCACTCGGTGAAGGAGCTCCGATCCATAGGCATCCAACCAGACATCATAGTGGCAAGGGCATCGATTCCCCTGGAGTACTCCATCAAGAGGAAGATCTCGCTGTTCTGCGATGTGGCCCTTGAGGCGGTGGTATCCGCACCGGATGCCAGGTCCATATACGAGGTCCCCCTGACACTTGATGATCAGGGGATCACCGAACTCCTGATCAAGAAGCTGAACCTTCCCGAGCGCAGGAAGGACATGACCGAGTGGAAGCATTTCCTTGACAGGGTGCTGAATTCCACCAAGGTCATCAGGATCGCCTGCGTGGGAAAGTACACCCATCTGGTGGACTCATACATAAGTCACAACGAGGCCTTCAACCACGCGGGGGCCACGGCCGGCACCACGGTCGAGATGGTCTTCTTCGACTCGGAGGAAATAGCGAACAATGGTATTCCCCCGGAGCTTCACGAGATGAACGGCGTCCTGATACCCGGGGGATTCGGCGAGAGGGGGGTTGAGGGTAAGATCATGGCCTCCAGATTCGCGAGGGAGAACGAGATACCGTTCCTCGGAGTCTGCCTTGGGTTCCAGGTCGCGACCATTGGAATCGCCAGGGACCTCATCGGCCTAGAGGATGCCCATTCCACGGAGTTCGATCCCTCCACTTCCGCTCCTGTCGTTGACCTGCTCCCCGAACAGAGGAACGTCAAGAACATGGGCGCCACGATGCGTCTCGGCTCACAACCCATCATCCTGGAGGAAGGGAGCCTGGCCCAGGAGATATACAGCAAGACCATCATCATGGAACGGCACCGCCACCGGTACGAGGTCAACCCCAGATTCATTGAGAGGTTCGAGGCCGTCGGCTGGCTCTTTAGCGGCAGATCGCCAGACGGCATCAGGATGGAAATAGGGGAGCTGAAGGACCACCCGTTTTTCGTCGCATCCCAGTTCCACCCCGAGTTCAAGTCGAGACCTGAAACGCCCTCCCCACTTCATCTGGCACTGGTCAGGGCCGCAATGGAACATGCGGGATGATCCCTCACCCGAAACTTGCATTCCACACGCACATGCTGGAATTGCCCTTCGATTACAATCGAGACAAGCTTTATAAGAGGGAAGGCGTTTGACAGCCTGATATGATGGCGGAAGATGACTATCTCGCATTGCTCGAGAAGGCAAAGGAAGAGTTGCCAGATACGATCGAGAAACATGAGAGGTTCGTTGTTCCAGAGGCGGACGTCTTCCAAGAGGGAAAGCAGACCGTCATCAGGAACTTCGGTGATATCGTCGACTCCCTTCGGAGGGATCCCGAGCACCTTCTCCACTTCCTTCTCCGGGAGCTTGGTGCTCCCGGTTCCGTGGATGGAAGAAGGGCCATAATAAAGGCCAAGATCTCACCCAGCCAGATCACGGATAGAATCAACAACTACACCGAAACATGGGTGCTCTGCTCGGAATGCGGGAGACCTGACACTCACATTAACAAGGACGGTAGAGTACTGGTACTGGAATGCGAGGCATGCGGAGCCCACCGTCCAGTCCACGTCACCAAGGCCTTGAGACCCCAGGAGACCGATGAGGTGAAAATGGGGGAGACCTACGAGTTGGTTATCGAGGACGTGGGGAGGAAGGGGGACGGCCTGGCCAAAAGAGGAGGGGTCGTGATCTACGTCCCGGGAACCATCAAGGGTTCCAGGGTGAAGGTCAAGATCGAGAAGGCGGACGGAAAGGTGGCCTTCGGAAAGATCGTATTCGAATGAGAGTGCCGCCAGGGGCTACAGTCCTCAGTTACGATTATCTACTGAAAGCCTCATGAAGAGGGGAATGAGGGACAAGCTGCCCATCATCGGTACCGCTTTCATCTTCCTATTCGTTCAGTTCGCCGCCCTCGGTCTAGCCCTTCTTTTCCCGACCGAGTATCGGGCCTTTGAGGACGCCGGGAATCCCGTCAATCCCATTATCTATTTGGTCATGATCCTGCTGGTCACGGGAATCATCCTCATACTGATCAAGTACGGGAAGGGGAGAATCATCCAGGCTCTCTTCCTGACCTCGATCTTCGTAACCGTATTCATCATGTTCATACCACTGGTATTCCTTGCTCTCCCAAGTGCCAACGGAGCCCTTCTGGGATCCCTGGCCATAGCGGTCATCATGATAATCACCCTCCTGGTCCATCCGGAGTGGTACGTCATAGACATCGTTGGCGTGATCGTGGCCTCAGGCATAACGGCCATACTAGGCATCTCCCTCGGAATACTCCCTGCCGTGATCTTCCTGATCATCCTTGCGGTCTACGATGCCATATCTGTCTACAAGACCAGGCATATGCTCACATTGGCGGAAGGGGTCACCCCCCTGGGACTGCCGGTGATGTTCGTGGTCCCAAAAAAAGGCGGCTTCAGGATGGATTCCCTCAAGGAGAGGAGTTTGACCGCTGAGGGGGAGGAAAGGGAGGCGGTCTTCATGGGTCTTGGAGATTCGGTGATACCGGGCATACTGGTGGTATCATCATTCATGTTCCTTCAATCCTCATCGGGGGCCGTGGAACACGCGAACCTGCTGGTGGCAATGGGCACGCTGGTCGGGAGCTTCATCGGATACCTCATACTGATGAGACTGGTCTACAGGGGGAAACCCCAGGCCGGGCTACCCCTGCTGAACGGTGGAGCTCTGCTGGGATTCGCGATCTCCTATCTCCTGGTCTATCAGGACATAAGCCTCGGCATGTTCTGAGAAAGAATCATTAGGTGCGGGCATCTTTCCCTTCCCTGCATTACCATGAGATTTCTGGTCCTCTCGGACATACACATGAGGGAGCGGGTCAAACTATGGGCGACGAGGCTCATAGATGAGACCAGATCGGATGCCCTTCTGATCCTTGGGGATATTACCCAATTCGGACCTCCCCAGTGGGTTGGAGAGTTCATATCACACTTTGACGTTCCCGCTTACGCGGTCCTCGGGAACTGCGACCCTCCAATGGCCCTTGAATGGATCGAGAGAACGGCCTTTTCCATGCACGGAAACAAGGTGGAGATCGAGGGGGAGACGTTGGTGGGATTGGGAGGGTCAAGTCCCACAATCTTTGACACGCCCAACGAGCAGAGCGAGGAGAGCATCTACAACACGCTGCGACCAATCATGGAGAAGGGGTGCATCATGGTCACCCACTGCCCCCCATACGGTATCAACGACCTGACCAGACACGGGTATCATGCCGGCAGCCATGCATTGAAGAGTATACTGGAGGAGTTCGGGCCGAAGGCCTGGTTGGCGGGACATATACACGAGGCCAGGGACATTGTGGAGGAGGGTGGGACCACTTTCATGAACCCCGGCGCAGCCAAGGATGGCTACTCGGGACTGCTGGAGATCGGTAACGGTGTCCGCGTGGAACTCCTCGACAGAATGGAGTGACTGGATGGCGAGAAATGCCCCCTGGCCCGCAACACAAACCTTTTATATCACCCCTCTTTTCTCTCCTCCAGAGGATTGTCATGGCACTCTGGCAGGGAAAGTCACGCAGAAAGCCTACTGGCGGTATGCGCCGCCCTCAGCACAAGAAGCGCCGCTTCGAGATCGGAAGGGAGAAGCAGTTCACCTTCGTTGGTCCTGAGAGGCACAAGAAGTACCGAACCAAGGGTGCCAACACGAAGGTGAGGATGCTCAGCGCTGAGTATGCCAATGTGATCGACCAGAGCGACAACTCCGTTAGGAAGGTCAAGATCCTCACGGTCAGGGAGAACCCTGCCAATCCCAACTACGTCCAGAGGAACATAATCAACAAGGGCGCCAGGATCCAGACCGAGGCTGGAATCGCCCGGGTCACCTCAAGGCCAGGCCAGGATGGCACGGTGAACGCGGTGCTCGTCGAGTGAGCACCATCTTCTTATATAGATTATTGAATCGGTGTATCATGGTCCTTGATGAGGAGACGGCATTGGTCGTGTGGCCCGAGTACTTCGATGCTCGGAGGAGCAGATCACAGGGTCGCAGAGTCCCCAAAAGGTTGGCGGTATTCAACCCGACCACCGAGATCATAGCCAAGGTTCTCATGAGGTTGGGCTACGAGTTCAGGATAGAGGAGGACAAATCCTATCCCGCCAACTGGTATCACAAGAAGGGAAGGATACTGGTCGAGAACTCCCTGCCAAAGACCGAACTCCTTCAGACCATCTCCGAGAGGCTTCCAAGGGACTAGCGGTCCTGAGGAGTCTCCACCTCTTCCACCAGCTTCTTTCCCGCGGACACGCTGTCCACCGAATGTACCACCGCACCCGATTCTGCGATCGCTTGCTGAACCATCTCATAGTCGATGGAGTTTCCCTCGATGGTTATCTTGATGGACTCCGTCTCCTGATCCACCTCTTCAAGTGTGAGGTTAACCCCCGATACCCCGCTAAGAACACTCAGACGTGCGGATAGCTCCACGATCGAGGGATGATGAGGTTTCAGGACGTCCAGAACTAAACGCTTGATTTCGGTCAAAGTCATTACCTGTCCAGGCTTTCAAATCGATTAGGAAATATAAAACCGTTTGTAGAGAACATTCAATGATAAGAATGATGAACATCTCCGACGGTAAAAGGATCGGGAAGAACCGGACAGGAAATCCCTCCATGAGCGTGGGGGCACCAGGATACGCTGGCGGCATGCTCATGGGATTGCTCGCCAAGGGGAGCGAACCCTTCAACTCTGCCGGGATGACCTCATTCATGAATGGCTACGCGGGGGATCGGACATTCGAGTATCACGGATACGGGATGGTCGCCAGCAATGTGGTGGATAAGATCTCAGAGGCACTCAAGCTGCAGCTTGAGAAGGTTTTATAGAATCACCGTGCAATGGAAATCACGTGATAGTGGCTTTGATCTCCGATATCCATTCCAACATCCATGCACTTGAGGCCGTGATGGAGGACATTGACACCCTGGGGGTGGAGGAGACCATCTGCGCCGGGGACTTGGTGGGATACTACCCGTTCCCCAACGAGACCATCTCGCTTCTAAGGAGGAGAGGAGTGAAGTCGATCCTGGGCAATCACGATCGGGCCGTCATCCACTTCAACACGGTTGGCATGAACCGGCTGGCCGCTGATGCGGCGAGGTGGACCTCCGAGAACATCAATGCGGATAATGTGGATTACCTCAAGACCCTCAGGTCCAGTATGAGGATGGAGATCGGCGATAACGTGATCTCGGTGTGTCACGGATCCCCCAGGGACGATGACGAGTACCTGTACGAGATCGACACCTCTCCAGACCTGCTGGAGATATGCGAGTGCGACTTCCTGGTGACGGGGCATACCCATATCCCCTTCGTGCGCAAGTTCCAAGAAGGGATGATAATCAATCCCGGCGCAGTGGGACAGCCCAGGGATGGGGACAGGAGGGCCAGCTATGCCATCCTCGACACCGAGCACGGCGATGTGACGATCTGCAGGAAATCATACGACATCGAGTCTATCCACAATAAAGTGATGGAGGTCGGCCTCCCCCCATTCCTAGCGGAGAGACTGGAATACGGTTTTTAAGTGCTCCTCCCACAGGATAAAATATCGCTCCACTCCTCAGGTTCCTCATGAGTGATGATCCGGAGGCCCTCCCGATCATGAACCGCCCAATCCTCCGAATGGATGGGATACTGTGTGCAGGGGACCTGCATATCGGGATCGAGGCAGATTACTCGGAGAGGGGAGTGCATATTCCAAGCCAGACATTTCGCATGGAGCGGGAGATACTCGAGTCGAGGGATGATGAGGACACCCTGGTACTCCTTGGCGACATAAAGCACATGGTCCCCAGATCGAGCAGACAGGAGCGGTCCGAGGTTCCTCAGTTCCTGATGAGGATGGCCGACGCTTTTCACAGGGTGATCATCACCAGGGGGAATCATGACGGGGGCATAGAGGAGTTCCTTCCGGAATGTGATGTGGAGGTGGTCTCCTCGACAGGATTCAGGATCGGCGGTATGGGATTCATTCACGGTCACACCTGGCCCTCGAGGAATGTGATGTCCTCCAGGCTCTTGGTAATGGCCCATGTTCACCCCGTCATCATGTTCAAGGACAGACTGGGCAGGATCACCACTGAACCCTGCTGGCTGAGATGCCCCCTCAGCGGTCCAGACCGGAGGTACCCTGAGATCCCGGATGAGCTGGTTGTGGTACCATCGCTGAACCGAAGCATGGGAGGATTCCCTGTCAACCTGGAGGGAAAGAAACCCCTGGGGCCCCTGCTCAAGAGCGGACTGGTGGATCTTGATTCATGCGGGGTGTATCTCCTCGACGCAATATTCCTGGGCAGGCTTGGGAGCCTCTGGGTTCAACGGTCGAAGTAGATGTTCTTGCCCGTGGCGCTCAGCGGTATCCCTATGACCACCGGGGAGCGCATCATCCCGGTCTGCCTCGCCGCCACACCAATGCGATACATGATTCTGTTGTCCACGTTCATCATGGAAGCTGTCTTAACGGCGGAGCCGATAGCGATGCCCAGGTCTATGACCCTCCATATGCAGTTGGGACCATCGAAGTCGATGGTCTTCCCCTGCTCTTCGAACTCCTTGCAGTCGAAGCCGCAGGCCCCACAGTTCAACCCGATGGCGGGATGTTTCCTCAGGCCAATGAGTACAACGGCACTGGAGTTCAGGACATTGTTGCCATCCCTCTCGAAGGGGGCCACTTTCCTCTCCTCCGCGATATTCAGCATGCTCTCCCCCAGCTTCTTGATCTCATCTCCGAAAAGAACCTTGATGTCGATGAAATCATTGCCAATGGCCTTGGGAGCGGTCCGCGCCGATATTGCCATGAGCTCCGCGACGAGCTTGACGGAATCCTCCATGGTTGTCATCGGATTATCGAATGCTACGCAACATTCATATCGCTTTCGCTAGCGATTAAAAAGAAGAAGGATGGAGGGAGATCAGAAGTTCTTGATCTCCTTGAAGACGCTCCCATCCGGCCTGCGGAGAATGGCTCTGATGGGCATCTCTCCCGGAAGGGTGTGTGTCGCGCAGGAGTTGCAGGGATCATAGGCCCTGTAGGCCATTTCCACCATGTTCAGGAGACCAGGTGATACCTGCCAGTCCTTGATGAGCCCCTCAGCGGCCTTCCTCACGGACATGTTGATGGGGCCGTTGTTGTTGGTGGTGCCCACGATGAGGTTCACGTCGGTTGTTATTCCATTCGGGTCGGACTTGTAGTGGTGGATCAGCACACCCCTCGGCGCCTCGATGCATCCGATCCCCTCCTCGGGCGTCTCGGTGATCGGTGCCCTGATATCCTTGTTCGTGATCTGCGGGTCCTGCGCCAGCTCAAGCAATCTCTCAGAAGAGTAGAGCAGCTCGATGAGCCTGGCCCAATGGTACGCCTGGGTGAAGTGAATGGGTCCCTTGACCCCCATGTCTCTGAATACACCGAAGTAGTAATCGTACTGCTCCTGCGCCAGGGGAGTGGTGAATCCCTTGGACGCATTCAACATTCCCAGGGGGGCGGAGCGATATATGCCGCTGTCGGCTCCGTCGACCAGACCCTTGAAACCGATCTTCTTCATGAACGGGAACTTTTCGTAGCTCCAGGGGTAGACCGCCTCGGCGATGTAATCGAGGTAGTTATCCGGGTGGAACTTGAATATCTCCTCTCCCGATGGGTTGACCACCCTAAGCTCACCATCGTAGAAGTTGATTTTGTCGTCCTTGTCCACCAGGGCGATGTAGTTGGTCTCGTGGTAGAAGATATCAGGGTTGGTGATGATGCTCAGGTAGTCCTCGTTCTTGAGCACCACGTCGCTGAACAGTTCCAGGGAGAATTTGGAGAACTCCACCATCTCCTTGGCCCATTCCTCCACCTGCTTCCTCTCGTCCTCGTCCAGAGCCTTGGACATGCCACCGGGCATGCCGCAGACCGGATGGGTGGCCTTTCCGCCCAGCATCTCCTGTATCTTCTGTGCGCGGGATCGGTTCTTGATGACTGCCCCGCCAATATCCAGTCCCACGGCCCCCACCAAGCCGATGATGTTCCTCTGGGCCACCGGGGCCGCGGGCCCGAGCACGAAGTCGGGGGCCGCTAGGACGAAGAAGTGAGCGATATGACTGTGGACGAAATGAGCCATGTAGAAGAGCTCCCTCAGCTTCTTACCGGTCTCGGTCGGCTCAACGCTGTACACCCCGTCGATCGCCTTGGTGGAGCAGATGTGATGCGCACCGGGACACACACCGCACAGCCTGGAGGTGATCTTGTTGAGCTCCTCCACGGACCTGCCGATGCAGAACCTCTCGAAGCCCCTCAGCTCGGGGATCTGCCAGTACGCATTCTCCACGTTTCCATCGTCGTTCAGGAAGATCTCGATCTTCCCGTGGCCCTCCAACCTGGTTAAGGGATCAATGGTGATCCTCTTGGACTCGGCCTTGGTCGTCTCATCCCAAACATCTGGACTCATGATTTCGACCTCCTCTTCTCCCTCACCGCCCTCTTGATCAGTCCCACAGGCATCGTGAACTCGTAAAAGGTACCCAGGGGGTCCTTGATCTGAGACATGATCTCCACGATCTGCTCCTCGGTGAGACTGGCCTCTGACTCGTCGATCTTGAAGATCGAGGCGATCGCAGAAAGCATGCTGCCTCCGTGATCAAGAGCCGCCTTGGTCGGACCGAAGCAGCCCCTGCAGGGCTGGTTGACGTTGATGCACTTGGCGCCGCAGCCCGCCCTTGTGGCGGGCCCCATGCAGATGATCCCCTGATCTAGGAAGCAGAGGTCGGGGTCTATCTCCTCGACCTCATGAGGCAGGAATATCTTTTCGATCTCCCTGTACTCCCTGGTCCTGGGACACTCATCACAGAGCGTCTTCTCCGATGCGATCACCGTTCCCTTGGGTGGGAGGGGTGTGCCCTCCTTGACGTAGCTCTCCACGGCATCCAAGAACTCGTTGATCCTATCAACGGGGGGCGGGCAGCCGGGCATGAAGTAGTCGACATCGACGATGTCGTTGAGCGTCTTCACCGTGTCGTAGAGCTCGGGGAGCTCCAGCTCACCCTCGGGGGCGTTCCATTGGGGATCGGGTATGACCCCATCAGGATTGTACATGGATGGGATCTGCTTGTACACGTAGTCCAATATATCATCCGCGTACGTGACGTTCGCGAGCCCGGGTATGCCTCCGAAGCAGGCGCAGGAACCAAAGGAAACCATGATCTTGGACTTCTGCCTGAGGAGCCTGGCAACGTACTCGTTCTCGCTATTCCTCACGGCGCCGTTGAAAAGGGTGGCGTCGATGTATCCATCTGGAAGCGCCTCGACGTCCTTCAACTTGGTGTCCACGGCGATGGGCCAGAACACGATGTCCGCGAGCTCGGCGACGCCAAGTATTCGCTCATCGATGTCCAGCAGGGCCACGTCGCATCCACCACAGCCCGCCGCCCAGTATTGCGCTATCTTGATCTTGTCACTCATTCATATCATCTCTGAGCGGATCACTCATCCAGGATAGGGTTCGGACCGAGCTCCCTGATGACCTCGGTGAACTCCTGAATGGTCTTCTGGAATTTCTCCCCCTCTGAGGCGGAGATCCACTCCAGTCTTAGTCTTTCGGGATCAAATCCATACTGTTCCAACAACATCCTCAGTAATGCGATGCGCCTGCGAGTGCGATAGTTACCGCCAATGTAATGGCAATCGGATGGATGGCACCCGGCCACCAGAACACCGTCCGCACCCTTGGCAAAGGCCTCCAGGACGAACTCGACGTCCACCCTGGCAGAGCACATGGTCCGAATCACTAGGAAGTTGGCGGGCATCTGCATCCTGCTAACACCGGCAAGATCCGCGCCAGCGTAGGAACACCAGTTGCAGCAGAAGACCAATACCTTGGGCTCCCACTCATCCTGTTCCTGTACCGCAACAACCGTTTCCGCTCTCATTCTCAGTCACCTCAGTGAATTGTACTATAGGCGGGTCAATAAATAGGTTATGACCAGGCGTTCATTCTCAGTCACCCTCCTGGAGGGCGGCATCGATCATCGCGATCATCTGCTCGGTCTTGAAACCACGCTGCTCCATCGCGCCCGAGGGGCACGCGGCAACGCAGCATCCGCATCCCTTGCATAGACCCTCGTTGACCACCGCCCTCTTCTCGCCCAACTTGTCCTGCACGTCCACGATCTCTATTGCCTTGTACTCGCACATACCCTCACAGATGCCGCATCCGTCGCAGAGATCCTCGTTCACCGCCGCAATGATGCCCTCGGTCTCCAGGGTATCATTGGATATGACAGTCATGGCCCGTGCGGCAGCACCAGCGGCCTGAGCGATGGTCTCATCGGCGAACTTTGGCCAATGGGCCAGTCCGGCCAGGTATATGCCTTCGGTGGCGAAGTCCACTGGTCTCAGCTTCATGTGTGCCTCGAGGAAGTATCCGTCCTTGGATGTTGGCACCTTGAGCATCATGGCCAGTGCCTCGTTCTCCGGCATGGGCCGGATACCCGTGGACAGGACCACCAGATCAGCGGGTACGGCGATCTCTTCCTCGAGGATGATATCGTATCCCGTGACAACGAGCCTGTCGCCCTCCTTGATGACCTCAGGCATCTCGGTGTCCTTGATGCGAATGAACCTCACACCAAGCTCGCTGGCTTCCGTGTACAGGCTCTCCCTGAAACCGTATGTGCGGATGTCCCTGAAGAACACGTAAACATCGGTGTTGGGGTTCTGCTTCTTGACGCTCACCGCATTGACCATGGCCGTGGAGCAGCAGACGCGGCTGCACATGGGGTTGTCCTCCGTGCGCGACCCGACGCACTGTATCATGACCAATGTCTTGGCGTCCAGGGGCTTCTCCACAAGCGCCTTGGAGAGCTCTCTCTGTGTCATCACGCGGTCGTCCTCACCGTAGAAGTACTCGGTCGGCCTGTACTCCTGGGCCCCGGTGGCGACCACGATGGCCCCGGTCTCGATCTCGCCCTGGGTAGTGATTACCTTGAAGTTGCCCACGAAACCGTTGATGTCCTGAATCTTGGTATCCAGGTGGACAGTAACCTTGTCGTCCTCCCGGATCCTGGCCTTGAGCTCGTCCACCGCCTCGGGACCGGTCTTTCCGTCCTGCATCAGGTAGATCTGATTGAGGTTGCCTCCCAGCTTGTCCGACTGCTCTATGATGTCAACGGGGAATCCCTGGGCAGCGAACTCCAGGGCAGCCGTCATGCCGGCCAGACCCCCACCGATCACCACGGCGGACTGGTTGACCGGCAACTCGGACCTGGAAAGGGGCTCCACCAGGCGTACCTTGGCGATCCCCATCCTCACAAGATCCTTGGCCTTCTGGGTGGCCTTCTCAGGTTCGTGCATATGGATCCAGGAGCACTGGTCACGGATGTTGGCCAGTTCGAACAGGTATGGGTTAAGGCCAGCCTCCTTAATGGTGTTCTGGAAGAGGGGCTCATGAGTCCTCGGAGTGCAGGAGGCGACCAGAACCCTGTTCAGGTCGTGCTCCTTGATCTTCTCCTTGATCTTCTCCTGCGTGTCGGCCGAGCAGGTGTAGAGGTTATCCTCGGCGTAGACCACATTGGACAGCGTCCTCGCGTACTCCACAACCCCCGGTACATTGACCACTCCGCCGATGTTGATGCCGCAATGGCAGACGAAGACCCCGATGCGAGGTTCCTCTCCGCCGACGTCTATCTCCTCGGGGAAGGTCTTCACGGTGGCGAGATTGCCCCTCTCATCCGCGATGATTGAGGCAGCCTTTGCCGCAGCACCCGAGGCTTCCGCCACGCTGGTGGGGATGTCCTTGGGCGCGCTGAAGGCTCCTGTGACGAAGATGCCCTCCACGGAGGAGGACAGCGGGTCCCAGACACTGGTCTGGCAGAACCCGTGCTCGTTCAGCTCGAAGCCGAGGCGCTCGCTCATGGCCCGCGCGTCCTTTGGCGGACACAGTCCCACGGAGAGGACGACCATATCGAATTCCTCGCGGTAACTCTCATTGCCCTGGGAGTAGCTGATGATCAGGTTCTTGGTATCGGAATCCTCCTCCACGCTTGCCACGCGGGTACCGCGGTAGATGTTGACCCCGTACTCCGACTCGGCGCGACTGCGGTAGTCCTCGAATTCCTTTCCGAAGGCGCGAACGTCCATGAAGAAGATGTGGGGTTCCAGGCCCTCGGTGTGCTCTCCCGCGATGATCGCTTCCTTGAGGGCGTACATGCAGCACACCGAGGAGCAGTAGGTGTTGCCCACCTTCTCATCCCTAGAACCAACGCACTGCAGGAAGGCGACCTTCTTGGGTATCTCCCCGTCGGATGGGCGCAGCACCATGCCGAAATGTGGTCCGGTGGCCGAGAGCATCCTCTCGAACTCTATGCTGCTCAAGACATTGATGTGCTCCCCGTAGCCGTACTCCTTCTTCAGCGAGGGGTCGAACTCGTCGAACCCCATGGCCAGGATGACAGCCCCCACGTTGATCTCAAGGTCCTTGTCGGCCGCCTCGTAGACCACAGCGTCGGCGCGGCACTCCTCGGTGCAGATGCCGCAGCCGATGCACACGTTCTTGTCGATGGAGTAAACCAGAGGCACTGCCTGGGGGTACATGACGTAGATCGCCTTCCTCTTCTTCAGGTTCTCGTTGTACTCGTCCTTGGTCTCGACCGGACACTTCTCGGCGCAGACGCCGCATCCGGTGCATTTATCTGGGTCTACGCGCAGGGTGTTCTGCCTGATGGTGACCTGGTAGTTCCCCGGTCTCCCGTCGACCGTCTGCACCTCGGCGTTGTTGATTATCTCTATATTGTGATGCCTGCCGGCGGCAACCAGCTTCGGCGCCATGATGCACATGGAGCAGTCGTTGGTGGGGAAGGTCTTGTCCAACTGGGCCATGACGCCACCGATGCTGGGCTTCTTCTCCACCAGATAGACCCTGAAACCGGAGTCCGCCAGGTCAAGTGCGGCCTGGACACCGGAGATGCCTCCTCCGACGACCATAGCCGCACCCACATTCTCGGACATATCAGGCACCTCCTATCATGAGGGCCTTGTACTTGGGTGTCATCTCCTCTATGTGATCCAAGGTCAGCATGCTCTTGGACCTCAGCGATACCACGTGTTCAAGTGTTTCCTCCGTGGACTTCCCGATCTCCACGGCAAGCTCCTTGACGGACATGGGGTTATCCTTGGTGAGTTCGATGATCAAGGCCCTCTTGTACTCCTCCTCAATTGCCTTGGTCTCCATCTCGCCATACTCCTCTGGGTCCAGCAGATCCCCGTAGACGTTGCCCTGTTCAGTCACCTTTATCTCCTTGCCGTTGAGCACCTTCAATCTGAAGTTCCTGGAGGCGTCTATCGCCGCATGCAGCCTGGTCCTCAGCCCCTCGTCGGTCCTGACCGGCGTGGGTCCGAGATCCTTGATCTGCTGGGTGAAGTCCTTGACAACGTTGGCGAACTTCTCCCCCTCTGAGGCGGATATCCACTCCAGTCTGACCCTTCCGGGCTCCAGACCGGCGAGCTCCACCAGATCCTTCAGCATCTCGAAGCGTTTGACTGTGTAGTAGTTGCCGTTGATGTAGTGGCAGTCGCCCAGGTGACAGCCGCCGATGAGCACGCCGTCGGCGCCACTCTTGAGGATCTCCAGTACGATGTACGGGGAAACCCTGGTACTGCACATCACCCTGACCGATCTTATGTTCGTCGGATACTGCATCCTGCTCACTCCTGCGAGATCCGCTCCCGCATACGAGCACCAGTTGCACAGAAAACCGACGATCCTTGGATCGAATTCGCTCATTCACACACCTCCTCGAGGGCGCCTCTTGCCTCTCTGAGCAACTGTTCGTCCGTGTAATGCGTCATTATTATGGCGTTCTCGGGGCATGTGGCCCCACAGATGCCGCATCCCTTGCAGGCCGCCACGATGACCTCGGCCACGCCCTCCTCGTTCTTCCGCGGTGCCCCGTACGGGCAGATCTCCACGCATGTCCCGCATCCAGAGCACAATTCGGGGTCGACATGAGCTGTTATAGCCTCGGGTTTCACGAATCCGCGCTCAAGGGGGATCGTCGCCCTGGAAGCAGCCCCCAGGGCCTGGTAGACGGACTCGGTGATGTCAGCGGGCCCGTGGGCGGTACCGCAGAGGAACACGCCATCGGTGGCGAAGTCCACTGGCCTGAGCTTGACATGGGCCTCGAAGAAGAATCCCTCCTGCCCCAGGGGGACCTTCAGCATCTGGGCGATCTCGTTGGCGTCCGGCTGGTTCACGATCGGCGTTGACAGCACGACCAGGTCAACCGCCTGCTTCCTCTGCATCTGAAGCGTGTCGTGCCAGTAATCGATCATCAGCTGGTCTCCCTCCTTGTACACCTTGGGCATGTTCTCGGGAGTGTACCTGACGAACTTGACCCTCTCCTGCCGGGCCTTGTTGAAGTTGAGTTCGTTCTCCACGCCGTAGGACATGATATCCCTGTTGAAGATGGTCACGTCGATGGCGCTGGCCGCCTCCTTGGCGGGAGCGGCCTCTCGCTCTCCGCGACCCCTGCGGCCTCTCCTTCCACTTCTACGGCTCCTGTGGTCGGTCTCATCCTTCGCCTCCTCCGCCACCTCCTTGGCAGCCGGAGCCTCCTCAACGGAGGCAGCCTCCTCCAGCCCGAGGATGTTGTTCCAATTCTCCACCAGATTGAGGGCGGACTTGATCGCCACATTACAGCAGATCCTGGAGCAATAGGTCTTATCCTGACCTCGAGAACCGACGCACTGGATGAACGCCACGTTGCTGAGCCCCTTGGGCAGGTTCTTGGCCTTGGCCATCTCTTCGAACTCGGCCAGCGAGATAACGTTCTCGTTCTCGTCGTATCCGTAGAGGCCATGAGGCACGTAGGGTATGCCGCCCGTGGCCACCACTATGGTACCGGTCTTGACGTCCTTCTCCTCACCGTTCACGTTCAGCGTGACGTCGAAATTACCGATGAATCCGTCAATCGCCATGACGTTGGTGTTGAGATAGGTGATGATGTTGGGATGGTTGGCGATGTTCCCGATGAGCTTGTTGAGCATCTCCACAGGATCCTTGTGATCCTGGTAGAGGCTGGAGAGCTTCCTGGCATATCCACCGAGCTCGTTCTCCCTTTCCACGAGATGGGTCTCGAATCCCTGGTCCGCGATCGAGAGCGCGGCGGACATGCCGGCCATTCCTCCACCGATCACCAGCGCGGCGGGGGCCACGTCGATCGTGACCTCTTCCTGCGGTTCTAGCAGGGCAGCCCTCCCCACACCCATCCTGACCAGTTCCTTGGCCTTCTCGGTCCCCTTCTCAGGCTCCTTCATGTGCACCCAGGAACAGTGTTCCCTGATATTGACGAAGGTGAAAAGGTACTTGTTGAGTCCCGCTTCCTGGCAGGTCCTCTGGAACAAAGGTGCGTGCGTCCTCGGTGTGCAGGAGGCGACCACCACACGATTCAGGTCGTGCTCCTTGATGGCATCCCTGATGGAGCACAGTCCGTCCTCCGCACAGGTGTAAAGGTTGTCCGTCGCGAATGCCACGCCTGGGAGGGTCGCCGCGTACTCGGTCACCGCGGGTACGTCGATGAAACCGCCGATATTCGATCCGCAGTGACAAACGAAAACTCCTATTCTCAATTCCTCATCGCTCATGATAACAACCCCGCCCTCACGATCTCCATCGCCGCCATCGACGCGGCCGCCGATCCCATGGCGACAGATTCCGGAATATCAGCTGGTCCAGAGCAGTATCCCGCAGCGTAGACCCCCGGTCTCGTCGTGGACACCGGGGCCATTGTGTCGTCCGTTATCTTGATGAAGTCGAACTCACTCAGCTCGATGCCGAGTACCTTTGCCAGATCAGGGATCGTCTTGTTGGGTATCAGGGTACTCGCAAGAACCACGATG
>CAZQLP010000029.1:0-17100 GCA_964594225.1 uncultured Methanomassiliicoccales archaeon | reverse complement strand
CGAGTGATTCTCGCCGGATACGACGGCGGTCCCACCCCTTTATTTCCTGTGGAAATCAAGGATGTTTTCGTCTCTGATGGGGGATGGAGGCCTAGGTTAAAGAACCTTACTTTTATTGATAATGGAGCATCTCAATGACCTGAAAGGGTGTTAATCGCCCCGCAGTTGCTGGTGTTGGGCCCCCACCCCTTTATTTCCTGTGGAAATCTCCTTCCTGCCATGAACGCGCCGCAACTTCGCATTCGGGGCCCGTGGAATGAGTTCGGTGCCCTCCATGATCTTTGCCATGTCAATCGTTCTCCCACCAAGGGCCTCCACCTCTCTAGATATTCTGGTTAAATCCCTTTCTCTGCATCCGATTCTTAGAGTGATGTCAGTATCATAGTGGATTGATTCCACGTCCGTCGTGTCGTAGAGATCAGAGATGAACGACTGTGAAATGGATGAATTGGGAACGGTGAACTGCATGAGGCAGTTGTATTTGAAAAACTCAGAGATTTTTTCCAGCAGGACGTCCAAACCTATACTCTCTTTAATTGAAATCGGTATGATGGTTAATTGAGGTGAAGAGTCTTCAATCATCCATATTTTCTTCATAATGCTCTCAGAATCGCTTTTATCTATTTTATTCAACACCAAAATCACGTTTTCGGGTGATGTCCTTGGGAAGAGTATTCGTTCCGACGTCTCAAGCTTCATTCGAATCATGTCAATGGAGTCGGAGGAATCAACCAGTAATAGAACTAAATCAGAAAGAAAGATATCATCTATCGTCGTCATAAATGATTCAATCATGAAGTGAGGAAGTTGTTGAATGAAACCTATGGTATCAGATATGAGTATCCCTTTTTTCACCATAGGGAGTCGTCTCGTGGTGGTGGAGAGGGTGGAGAACATCCGATCATCGACGGTTACTCTTTCACCGGTCAATTCACGTAGGAGCGAAGACTTTCCAGCATTCGTGTAACCAGCAAGCCCCACTAAGAAGTAGTCTCTTTTCTTCCTGTGTGTTCTGCGAAGATTCTCACCTCTATCCACAGTTTGCAGCTCATCTTCTATCTTTCTCTTTCTTTTTCGTATTAACCTATAGTACACATCGACCTGATGTTTTCCGCCGCCAAGGAAACCGGGGTGTTCCCCCATCTTGGCGCTGTGTATCCACTCTCTAAGAAGAGGTATTTCATATTCTAAACGGGCCCGCTCCACCTGCAGTTTCGCTTTTCTGTTCCTCGCCATCTCGGAGAAAATTTTTAGCACTAACCCCACCCTATCAAGGCACTCTATCTTCAGCCCGCTCTCCAAATTGAAATGTTGTTTCGGTTTGAGATTCCCATTTACAAGGAGAACATCCACAGGGTTATTGGCAATCAAATCCACAATCATCCTGAATTTGCCCTTGCCTACGAACGTCAAGACGTCAGACTTCTTCCTTTGCATGATCTCGTATAAAACATGGAAACCGGCCGACCTCGCCAAATCCTCGAACTCTGTAAGGTCATCGGTAAGTGTGATTATCGCAGCCCTTGGTTTTGTTGCGCCGTTAGCACTCTCACCTAATATCGAGTTCGTAATATTCCGTCTTGGGGTTGAGACTCCTCCCTATCCAAACATTCTCGGGCATCCTGGTTATCAGGATCTCATTCAGATTGGTTACTATCGCGTTGAAAAGATGTCCACCCACTACCTCATACTTTTTGTTTGCAAGAGCGGCGTGAAGATGTATGGACACCTTAGCATCTAACGTTATCGTTCCGCTGAGTGATAGAAGTTCGTGAGGTTCCTCGAACGTCTTCTTCAGGTATCCTTCTCGGGTATAGTAACCCAAAGTGAAATCCCTGAGAATTCCAATACCGGAGTGAACCCACCCCATCCGCATGTTGTGTTCGTCACAGATTTTCATGAGGCTCTCATGAACATCTTCGCCATCCTCCAACTTGATTATGAGGGTCCGCATGGATGATTTGTGTTTCATTTCACCAGAACTTTAATCGGTCGACACTTATATCAAAATTGTTATCTGGGGATAGGCGTCATGGCGGGGCCGGGAATCTCCACAGGAAATGAAGGGGTGGGGGGCTCACCCAAGCCCCATCTTCCTCTTCTTCTCCGCCAGCTCCACCCCGAAACGCGTTGGGAGCCTCCAGGCAAGGTACTCGACCTCATCTAGATTCCTAATGAATGTCGCCTTTTTGTTCTCGGAAAGCAGGACGTGGAACTTCTTGACCCGATTCAGATGGGTCCCCATCCAAGCAATCCCGGTTGACAGAAGGAGCGCACCGACGATCAGAATGAAGAGCGCCCCATCTCCCATACCTAGGTCATCGGGGCCCAGGATGCCCACAGCACCCACCACCAACAGAGCCAGACCCAGGATCAGGAGACCCGCGGAGACCGTAAATCCTCTCTCCACCATGAACGGTTTGGGCATGCAAAGGGAAGGTCCCGGGCGGTTATTCAATCTTTCCCCATCCCCGGCCCCGGGCGGGTCATCAACCCTATAGTGTACATCTAGTGGTAGTGGTTATTGCCGCTTGCCGACCTCTCAGAATTGTGGACCCCAAGGATATCAGAAAAAGGACTCTTCGCTCTCTCGCTGATATCGATATCACTGCTCCTTCTGGCGTCAGACCATGGCGCCCCGTTGATCCAGGACTTTGGGGCGCTGGAAGGCGCGGCAGGAGAGGTGGAAGTGGTCTGCCTCGTGACCGGCGTGAGGGCGACCGATAAGGGATGGATGCTCGATCTCACGGACACCCGATCTCAGACTATGAGCGGATACTGCTCCAAGGCGGTCATGACTTGGCCTCCCCCGGCTGGAACAGTGTTGAGGATCAGGGGAAGATTGTCAGATGACCCAGAACCGCTCTTCTACATCGAAGGGGTAAGCGCCCTTATGGAAAAAGGAAAGGTATAAGGGCGCGTGGGGTCTAGACCGTGGGGTCTATGTACGTGGCCATCGATGACACCGATTCCAAGAGCTGGATGTGCACCACGTTCCTTGCGAACGAGCTGCTGCGGGCGCTGAGGAACCACGACCTCATCGGGCATCCCAGACTCGTGAGACTCAATCCCGCCGTTCCATGGAAGACCCGAGGAAACGGGGCCATATGTCTCAGGTTCGGTCGGGGGGGCGGAACCAAGAGGAAGGTGGGGGAACTGGATGGGGGTAACGTAATGGCGTTCGACCGTTGCCTGCGTCCAGCGGACATGGAGGAGGCCTTGGACGCGGCCATGAAGATCGTTTCCAGATGGTCCAGGTTGAGCGAGGGCGCGTCCCCGGGCGTGGTCGTATCCCCCCGCAAACCCGGTGCGGGACTCTACTGGTCGGCGGTGAGAAGAATAGTCACCAAGGAGGAAGTCCAGCGGGAACTCGATGACTCGGGGGCGGTCTGGGGCGGGCTCTCCGGAAGCCGGGGGGTGGTGGGGGCGGCCGCGGCCATGTCCTGGAGGCCACGGGACAGGACATTTGAGCTATTGGCCTACAGGGAGAGGGGGCGATGGGGTACGGAGAGGCGCCTGGATGAGAATTCGGTCATATCCATTGACGAGGGGTTCCCATCGACATTCAACAATTATGATCACGAGGAGGGCAAGGTGGTGATATCGCCCAATTCCCCCTGCCCGGTTCTCTATGGAATCAGGGGGGAGGATCCGGGCCAGCTGATCGAGGCCTCTGGGCGGCTCGTTTCCGAAGCGAGATCCGGTTATTTGGTCTTCCTCACCAACCAGGGGACCGACGACCACATTATGGAGCGATGGAAGAGCATGGAGCCCAACAGGTCCTACTCCCTCCGAGGCAGCATTCTTCGGGCCCCACGCGACATCGAAGGCGGACACGTCGTGTTCAGCATCGGTGCCCGTGAGGGAGAGGTGGATGTGACCGCCTACGAACCCTCCAAGGGGTTCCGGGGTGTGGTTCGGGCCCTCGCTCCCGGCGACTCGGTCAGGGTCATGGGGGAGCTAAGGGACGAACCCAGGACACTGAACATAGAGAAGCTCGAGGTCATCGAGCTGGCGGACATCACCCGTAAGGAAGCCAACCCCCGGTGCCCCCTCTGTGGTAGGCTCATGAAGTCTGCGGGAAGGAATCAGGGGTATCGGTGCAGGCACTGCGGTACAAGATCCCCCGAATCCAGCGCTCCCCGGTCCAGAGTGAAGAGGGGGCTGCTCCCGGGCTGGTACCAACCTCCAGTCTCCGCTAGGAGGCATCTCAGCAAACCCCTTGAGAGGATGTGAAACCAAAAGAACTTCGTTCAAGGTCGAATAGAGATACCGACAATTCTTTATAGGCCCAGGTTTTTCTGACTTTATCTCATATGCAAGTTTCAGAGAGATGATGAGGGGAGTGATCGAATGAAGGAAGTCGTGATTCTAAGTGCTGTCCGGACTGCGATCGGCAAGTTCGGAGGCAAATTCAAGGAAATGCCCGTTACCCAAATGGGAGCGGAGGTAATCAAGGAAGCCGTCTCCAGGGCCGCGGTCGAGCCTGAGGAGGTGAACGAGTGCATGATGGGCATCGTGCTGCCCGCGGGGGTGGGTCAGAACCCCGCGAGACAGTCCGCCATCAAGGCTGGTCTACCGGATGAGATCGGTTCCACCACCGTCAACAAGGTTTGTGGTTCAGGCATGAAGACGGTGATGTTCGCCGCCAACTCCATCAAAGCGGAGGAGCACGAGTTGATAGTGGCGGGCGGGATGGAGAACATGAGCGCCGCGCCCTACCTCATGAGGGACGCGAGATGGGGCGCGAGGATGATGGATTCCAAGGTGGTAGACGGCATGGTCTACGATGGTCTTTGGGACGTCTTCAACGACGTGCACATGGGCACGACCGGGGAGATCGTCGCCGAGCGATACAACATCACCAGGGAGGAGGCCGACGAGTTCGCCTACCAGAGCCACATGAAGGCCCAGCGGGCGACCGAGAACGGAAGCTTCGCTGAGGAGATACTCCCCCTCACCATCAGGATGAGGAATAAGGAGGTGGAACACAGGGTGGACGAGGGCATCAGGCCGGAGACGACCCTAGAGGCACTTGCCAAGCTCAAGCCCTTCTTCAAGAAGGACGGTCTGGTCACCGCGGGGAACTCCTCTCAGATCAGTGACGGTGCGTCCGCCCTGGTCATCGCCTCGAGGGAGTACGCCGAATCCAGGGGCCTGGAGCCGATGGCCACCATCGAGGGATACGCCACTGGCGGGACCAAGCCAGAGTGGATCATGGAGGCGCCCATAGTCACCACCAGGATGCTGTTCGAGAAGACGGGGATGACTATCGATGACATCGATCTTTTCGAGCACAACGAGGCGTTCGCCTCCGCGTCCGTGGCGGTGAAGAGGGAGCTCGGCGTCCCCGATGACATCTTCAACGTGAACGGCGGGGCCGTCGCCCTGGGCCACCCGATCGGGTGCAGCGGCGCCAGGGTGCTTACGACGCTGCTCTATGCCATGAAGGCCCGGAAGGCGAAGACCGGGCTCGCCACCCTCTGCCTGGGTGGCGGCAACGCGGTGTCCATGATCGTGAGGGTCTGACCCCCCTTTCCATTTTGATACCCATCACGTTCTCCCACTCTGCCTAGGTGGGCGGATTCACGAGGAATCAATAGTGATACTTTACCGAATAGCACTATTACGATTTGCCGTGCTCGGGGCAACGTAGACGAAAAGCAGGGAAGACGAACGTTCCCCCGTTCCCAATATCGGGAGTCTTACTGGGGTCTCGGAGTCCGACGAACATGGTGTCAGGTCATATGAGCTGGAACCCGCCGCCCCACAGAAGAATGCCACCATCTTCGGCAAGGGCAGAGTGCTGATAATGGATGACGAGCAGACGATCCTGGAGGTGGTGGGTGACATGTTGGAGCGGCTCGAATACGAGGTCGAGACAGCCCCGAACGGCGACGAGGCCATCGAGAGATATATGAGCGCCATGGAGGGTGGATCGCCCTTCGGCGCGGTGATAATGGACCTCACAATCCGTGACGGGATGGGGGGCCGGGAGGCCATTGCGGAACTGCTTAGGTTGGATCCGGACGCAAAGGTAATAGTCTCAAGCGGGTACTCGGATGATGCCGTCACGGGAAGATACGCCGAGTGCGGGTTCAGCGAGGTTCTGTCCAAACCATACGGTTTCAAGGAACTGAGTAGGACGCTGGCCAAGGTCATCGGAAAATAGTGAGACGGGGCGGGCGTGGGCCGTCCACCCTCCCAGCTCAATTATTATCAAGAAAGAATTTGAACGTAAACCCTTTATTATGGGAAGTCTCTTTTCCACTGGGTTTCACATGCCGTCCATTGATGGGCTCATCGAATCGATTGAAGACCACCGAGAGGAGATGGTCGAGGCGCTGAAGGAGCTGCTCCGCATACCCGCAATAGGACCCGAGAACGGCGGGGACGGGGAGTTCGAGAGAGCGCGTTACGTGAAGGAACTCGCCAAGCGCTGCGGCTTCGAAGACATCGAGATGCTCGACGCTCTCGACGAGAGAGTGCGTCTCCGGCTCAGACCCAACGTGGTGGCGAGGCGGAAGGGGCGGTCCGAGCGTACCGTGTGGGTGGTCACCCACATGGACACCGTCCCCCCCGGGGATCTCGATGCATGGAGCCACCCGCCGTTCTCACCCAAGGAGGAAAATGGGAAGTTGTACAGTCTTGGGGCGGAGGACAACGGTCAGGCGCTGATCGCGTCGATGTTCGCAGCCAAGGTCCTCAACGAGCTCCAAGTGGGCCCGGACATGACATTCGGCCTGGTCGTCGTGGCCGACGAGGAGGCCGGGAGCGAGAAGGGAATCAAGTTCCTAATCAAGGAGGGTGTTTTCAACAGGGATGACATCATATATGTTCCCGATTTCGGCGTCTCCGATGGATCAGTCATAGAGGTCGCGGAGAAGTCAGTGCTCTGGCTGAAGGTGACGGTGGAGGGAATACAGACCCACGCTTCCACGCCGTCCAAGGGGATTAACGCCATGAAGGTGGGTTCCGAATTCATAGTTTTCCTCCTCGATTACCTTGGGGACAAGTACGGTGAGATGGATCATACCTTCATACCCCCCGGGTGTACTTTCGAGCCCACCAAGAGGCTTCAGACGGTTGGGAACATCAACACAATTCCCGGTGACGACGTCTTCTACCTCGACTGCAGGATCATACCCGGCTACGATCCGGACGAGGTATTGGACTCCGTGAGGAAGGTGGCAGAGCTGTTCGAGGATCGGACCGGGGCCAAGATAATGGTGGAGATCGACCAGGAGACGCGTTCGGGGAAACCTTCCAACCGGGAGGGGGAGGCCGTTGACCACCTCACCAGGGCCATAAGGAGGGTGAGGGGTGTAGAACCCCAGTCCCGGGGGATCGGCGGGGGCACCTGCGCGAATCTGTTCCGCCTGGAGGGATATCCAGCCTACGTCTGGCAAACGGTTGACGAGATGGCCCACAACGTCGACGAGTACTGCAGGATCGACAATATGGTGGAGGATGCGAAGGTCTTCGCCAGCACGATTGCGTTGTTCTGCTTCCCCGACGATTTCCAGCTTGAGGATTGAGTGGGTCGGAGGGGTATCGGCTCCCCTCAGCCAATCATTTCCCTGGGCATCAAGAGCGCACTCCGGGGCTCAGGAGAAGATCTTTTCTATCATCCACTCCGGGTCGAACCTGACCAATTCGTCGTATTCCTGGCCCGTGGAGACGAAGGCCAGCGGCCTCTTCACGGAGTGGGCTATGGAGAGGGCGGCCCCTCCTCTCGAGTCGGCGTCTATCTTGGTGAGGATCACCGCGTCGATGCCCACGGCCGCGTCGAAGGCCCTGGCCTGCTCAATGGCGTCGTTACCTGCCAGGGAGTCCCCGACGAACATGATAATGTCCGGTTTTGCCACCCGTTTGATCTTCTTCATCTCGTCCATGAGGTTGGTGTTGGTCTGCATCCTGCCCGCGGTGTCGACGAGGACCACGTCCCTCTTCCGGGCCTTGGCGTGCTCCACGGCATCGTAGGCCACAGCGGCCGGATCCCCCCCAGCCTTGTGCCTGATCACCTTGCATCCAAGTCTGTCACCATGGATGGTCAGCTGTTCGATGGCCCCTGCCCTGAACGTGTCAGAGGCGCAGAGCACACAGCTCACCCCCTTCTCGATGAGACGATTCGCTATCTTGGCAATGGCGGTGGTCTTACCCGTTCCGTTGATCCCCACGAACATTATGATGATCGGCTTGTCATTGGACGAAACGAACTCATCGAGGTCGAACTCGCTCTCGCCAAGGACCTTTCTGACCGATTGCTGGAGGGCATCAGTCACCACCTGCCCCAGGTCCGCCCCGCGCTCCAGCTTCTCACCGCTGAGGGAGCGGTTCACTCCCTCCTTAATCTCCTCCACGACCTCCAGGGCCACATCGGCCTCCATGAGGTCGACCTCAAGGCCCCAAAGGAGTTCGTCGAGCGCCTTTTGGTTGATCTTTCTGCCGCCATCCCCGAAGAGCCCTCTCCTTGGCTTGTTCTCGGCGGTCCTGGGGCGCCGGTCACCCTTTCCTGAGCTAGGCTCGGGCGAATCTGCCACGTCCACAGCGGTAACGGACTTGTCCGGCGGTGACCCACTGTCCGGAGCCGTCGGCTCTTCCTCTTCCGGTAGCTGTTCCTCGGCTTTCTTCTTGAAAGACGAGATCTTCTTCTTCAGGGATTCGAACATTTGAGATCTACCTTCAGGGACCCCGTTGGAGCGTCTGGTATGCTTCCTGGAGTTTCTGAGTCAGCCTCGCGTTCTCGACTTCGAGCTGCCCCTTCCTGCTCGATACGGTCTTGGCCGTCTCGTTGAGCTCTTTGATCCTTTCCTCCATAGTCTCCACAGCATCATCGATCGATTTCTCTGCGGTCACCCCCGACCCCAGCCCCAACAGCACCCTGTCGTGTGAGGATATCTTGGCGTAGACGAAGGAGCCACCGCCCACCGGGACCAGTATCTCCGATCCCTCGTCCGCGTCCTTGTATCGTCTCAGGGTCTCCTTGGCCCTGATGGTCTCCTCCAGTGAGAGCTGGATCACCTTCTGATCCTCCGCCAGGCTTTCCAGTTGGCTGTGGTATAATTCCAGGGCGGCCATCATCTGGCGGGCTTCTTCCTCCTTCATCATCTCCCCTCCACCATGTATCGGACCGCGGAGTCACTGATATCATCCCCGGAGATCTCCACTAGGTCCTTGAATTCAATCTCATTCCTATTGACCCTGTGGCGGCTTCCAAGGGTGGAGAGGGCCTTGTCGGTCGCCGCTTCCTCATCCTCGGCAGCCACCTCGATGGTGAAATCCTGCCGGGTCCTCTTATCGAGCCTGAACGAACCGGTTACCTTGAAACCTTTCATGCGATCTCCGACCGAGAGGAAACGAAAGCATCGAATAAACCTTTTGGCATTTGGTGTCTGAGGACAGCATATTGCCGGATAGGATCGTTTTCTTTCATCCCGGTGAACGATTTCCCCCAATATCGGTCACCGGTTCCAGGTGCTGGCTGAGGTGTGAGCACTGTCAGGGGCGATATTTGGAGGGGATGAAAGGGGTCGAGGAACCGGGGGATTTGACGCATCTGGCCCTTGAGCTGGAACGGAAAGGAGCCAACGGCTTCCTGCTCAGCGGGGGTTGCCTGCCCAACGGGACAGTGCCTCTGGGGCGTTACCTCGGGGCGCTGAGGGAAATCAAGGAGCGAACGAACCTCGAGCTGAACATCCACACCGGTCTCCTTGATCGAGATGCGGCCAGGGGCCTCGTTGGCACCGGCGCCGATCGCTTCTCCGTGGATGTGGTCCAGGATGAAAGGGTCTTATCGAGGGTGCTCAACCTGAATGGGAGGGCCAAGGAGTATGGAAGAACCCTCTCCAACCTCGAGAGGGAGGGAGCGGAGGGGGTGGTTCCCCACATATGCGTGGGTTTACCCCATGCCTCCATCGAGGGGGAGAGGATGGCCCTCGATCTAGTTTCCGATCACGAGATATCCGCCCTCGTGGTGATCGGCTTCATCCCCACCCAGGGAACCCCGATGTCGGGATACCCGCCCCCCTCACCCAGCAGGATCCTCCGTTTCATAGGTGAGGCCCGCGACAGGCTGAACTGTCCGATCCTCCTGGGCTGCATGAGGCCCCGGATGGACAGGGATCTTGAAATGGACGCGATAGAGGCCGGGGTGAATGGGGTGGCCGTGCCCTCTGGTAGCACCGTGGAATGGGCCAAGAAACAGGGAATAGAGATCCATTCGAGGGAATTATGCTGTGCCCTCTACCGGTAGATCGCCTTCTCGGCGTACTTCTTCTTCATAGGGTACAGGTAGATGAGCCAGCCCACGTTCACGATGATGAAGAACAGGGATAACAGGGGAACGAATCCCATGAAGGTCGGTGAGAGATCCTGATGTAGGGTGTAGTCCACCGTCGTCGTTGTGCTGTACCTGTAATCCACGACGAAGTAGTACTTACCGTACGCGGTCTCGGGGAACGAGAAGGATGTGGTGAGGTTCACCACGTAATTGTCGCTGTTGATCCTGAAGTACCGCAGTTGGTCCAGGTCACCTGAATTAGCCAGGAAGTTTTCCTCGGTGACCACATAGACGACGGCCTCCTCGTTGCAGCTGAGTGTCACACCGGTGGTAGTGGTCAGCCCGAGAAAGTCCTTGTTGTAGAAGGACTGGACACCATCGATCTCACCGGAATCGCTCAGGGCGCTCTCCACCCCCTCGGAGAATGCGGGGACCCAGAGGATGACGATCACCAGGGCGCAGGCGGCGATAATTATGAAGATCCGCCGAATCGAGCGCTTAGCCATGTAGTAGCGCCCGCTTCCCGTCTTGATGAACTTCATCTCCAGGGCTCGAAAGAAGCACCCCTCGATGTTGAACACCAGCAGCATGAGGATAAGGAAGTAGATGAACGCGGTGAGCGGCAGGTAGAAGGGCTTCAGGGAGAACCCTCCCTCCGCGTTTACCAGGAATATCATGATCGCCAGTATCAGGATTAATTGGACAACGTAGAGGTAGGTCTTCGTCTGGCGTATCCGGATCATTCGAAATCCGCCCTCCAACGCATTCCTGCTTTCCGCCATTCGCTCGGAGGCAACGATTGATGTACGACATAAATAAGTTTCCTCCTTTTTTCTCAAGCCAGAGATTATGCCCCTCAGACATCTACCAGGATGACCTCCCCCCGGCACAGTAGGAAGATCGCCGCATACAGTGGCACCTCGGACTCCCCCTCCAGGGCGAACCGCTCACCGCCCAACTCCATGTCGACCGCTTCCTTCGCGACCACGCTCACCGGCTCATCCCCGAACGTGGGCGGCACTGCGTCCCGCAAGGGATCGAAACCATCCAGTTCATCCCGATCCATCTCGGTGACCCTCAGGGAGGTCTTTCCGTGCAGCGATCCCGCCATCCTTATCAGTCGTTTGATATCGCTCGTGACCGGCTCATCCACTTGGCCCCCCATCATGGTCACAACATCGTTCTCAAGGATCCCCAGGAGCAGGGCCTGCTTCTTACCCCCGAGGTCCTCCAGGTTGCCCTTCTCCAGGATCAGCTCTGAGACCCGCTTCCCCCCCTTGGAGTTGGCGACGCTAGCCATAAGGTCATCGAGCAGTTTGTCCGTCACCTCGCTCGTCGAGGGGTATCTCTCCCTCACCAGATCCGCGTCATTCGACAGAAGGTCCTCAAGGAGGTTCTCGAGTCCCCTGCGCATCCTCCTCCTCCAGCCCCCGCTGTTTGAGGGGGGGATGAGACGGATTCTCTGGATTATCTGTCGACCCCCGAACCGCTTCTCGAATGAGGCTTTCTCCGGGAAGATCCAGTTCGTGTCCAGATCGGTGCCGGTGATGTAATCCACGATCTCCCTTCTCCCGTGGCTCCTGAGCGTCAGCACCTTCTCCGCCGAGACGTGAGCGTGGTATCCCCTCCCCCCGGAGAACACGATGCGGATCTCCGACTCATCGAAACCCAAATCGCCCATCAGGAAGTCATCTAGGAGCCTGATGAACTCTCCCTTGACACCGGCGAGCATCTGGGGGTAGGAGAGCCCCTCCGCTCCCCTAAGATGATCCGCGTCCAGATCGAAGATCAGGTCTGCGCCCAGCCAGGATTTCTCATCCATTGTCGGCGCTCCAGGGAAGGCATAGTAGGCGGACGAGTGATACGCGTGAGCGGGGACCTGTCTGATCATGAACTCCTGGATCTCCGATGCCTTCGAGAATGAGAGGTGTCGCTGCACGAAGCTCCTGTCGAAGAACATGAAGCCGAACTCCCGCCTCCCGAAGCGATCGGGAGGGGGTGGAGGCGCCTCCCCGTAATACTTCCTGAACCAGCGCATGATGAGATCCGTCTCCGCGCTCATCGTGGCTGTAATACCTCACCCGCCCTTTATCGTTTCTCACCGTTCTGAGGTCATTTCCAGCTACCATTCAGAAAACAATCCTTTTATAATTAGGAACAAGATTACGAACGGGAGGCGGCTAATGAAAGCCTACATACAGGTCATATATTCCAGCGAGGGCGCATCGCCAGATGAGGTAGAGAAAGCCTTTAAAGATACAGGGTTTCTCAGGCTCAAGGGAAGCTCCATCTATGAGATAGATGTGGTGGAGGATTCCGAGCTCACGGGCAGACTTGGCAAGCTTCATGACGCTCTCAGGGGGTTGGAAGTGAGATACATGCCGTCCATTCAAGTGCCAGAAGGGGTGCTTTCTAGCGATGTTCCCGGCTTCCGGCAGAGGCTGGAGATGTGGAGGGCCATCGGGGTCGACGTCGACGAGCTGTTGGAGGTTCTCGAGAGGGACGTGGAGGAGTTCCGGGAGTGCGCCAGGGGGATATGGATCGCCCAGATCGACAGGATCGCCGACGACAAGGAGAGGGCGGCCGCCGAGTTCGATGCCAAGCGGAAGCTGGAACAGGCCCGTGAGGGCATATTGAGTGAGGTCGAGAAAGAGGGGAAGACCTTCCATGAACTGCTCAGTACAATCGACATCGAAACCGGGATACTCTCCGAGATGCTGGACGACCTGGTGGACAAGGGGCGGATCAGGGCCGAGCAGAGGGGACGGCAGGTCGTGTTCGTCCAGGCCTGACGCCGTCGATCAGAGCGCCCCCGTCAATATACCCCGCCTGGACCGTGATGTGAAATAGACAAATCCTTTTATAGAAGTTTTGATAAGGCTTATATAGCTCATCCCTCATAGAAGCTGGAAGGTGGATCGATGGGAGCAACCTCGAGGACAATGGTCCTCTTCATGTTCATGTTCATCCTGTTTATGATCATAGGTTGGGCCATAGGCGGTCTCTTCTTCGGCAACTGGGTGTACGGGGCCATCTTCTTCCTGGTGCTGGCAGGGATCTTCAATCTGATCGCGTACTTTTACTCCTCCAAGATAGTTCTGTGGTCCTACAAGGCCAAGATCGTGGACGAGAAAGAGGCTCCCAGGCTCTACCGGTCCGTGAGGAGGGTCTCCTCACTGGCAGGGCTGCCAATGCCCCGTGTGGCCCTCGTCAATACGGATACCCCCAACGCCTTCGCCACCGGCCGCAACCCCAAGAACGCGGTCGTCGCAGCTACCAAAGGCATCCTAAAACTCCTGGGCGACGAGGAGCTGGACGCCGTCATCGCCCACGAAATGGCCCATGTGAAGGACCGGGACATACTGGTCATGAGCGTCGCAGCCACGCTGGCGGGGGCGATATCCTTCGCCGCCAGGTGGGCGTTCTGGGGGGTGCTCTTCGGGGGCGGCAGGAGGAACGACGGCGCTATAATCATCGCGGTCATCGTGGCCATCACCGTCCCCATCGCGGCCGTGCTGATCCAGCTAGCGATCTCCCGCGGTAGGGAGTTCAAGGCCGATGAGGTGGGGGCGATGACCATCGGGAAACCGATGAACCTCGCGAGAGCGCTTCAACGGCTTGAAGCCGGCAACGAAAAGAAACCCATCGACTATGGAAACCCGGCCTCCCAGTCGCTATGGATCGTCAACCCATTCAGGAGGACCGGCGGTCTTGTTAAACTGTTCTCCACCCACCCCCCCATGGAGGAGAGGATCAGGAGGCTGGAGAAGATGGCCCATTCCATGGGCCAGTACTGAAATCCGACCCCATCTCCTCATCAGAACATCATGACCATCGAGACCCGCTTATGGCGAATCGGCATACGGTGGGCGGGCTCGATGCCCTCGAGAAGCGAGTGTGGTCGTGCGGATCGATCATCGAACCTGCTCCCACTTCTCCAGCTCCTGCACGCTTGAGAGGGTCTCACCCCTCTTGATCTCTTCTCGGATCCTGCTCTCCCTCTCGTGGACATCAACGGCCCTGTTCGCCACCTCCACCGCGCGCTCTTTCGGGATCACGATCACCCCGCTCTCGTCACCCACGATCCAATCGCCTGTTCTCACCAGCTGTCCACCGCAGACGATCTCGAGGCCTATCCCGCCAAATCCCTTTGGCTCGCCCGCGTCGGGAGAGAGGTTCCTGGAGAAGCATGGGAAGTCGATGTCCAGTATGGCGTCCATGTCCCTGGCGGCCCCGTCTATTACGACGCCACTGATGCCCTTTATCTTACAGCTCCAAGAGGCAAGCTCCCCCCAAACCGCTATCTCGCCTCCTCCGGCGTCCACCACTATCACCTCGCCCTTCCCGGCCCGATCGATGGCCTCCACCGGTTTCGCCCAGTCGCCCTTGGAGGTCTGTACGGTGAGAGCTCGTCCAATCATCTTTGATCCCCGATTTATCCTGGGGATGATGCCCCTCATCACACCCATCTTGTGCTGGGCGTCGGCAATGTTGGGCGTGGACACTTTCCCGAACGCCTCGAGCAGCTCCATCTCCCCATACTTCCTGGAGAGATCGCTCGACGTTGCGACCCCGGTCTTCATGGCCTCTTTGATCCCAGCGGCCGCCCCGGTGACGTCCTCGGCCTTGATGATGCCCCCACCGACAATGATGACCGAGGCCCCCGCCTCCAGCAAGCCGGGCGCGGACTCCGCCGTGATCCCCCCGGCGACAGCAACAGGTATTCCCAGCTCGGAGATGGATCGGACGATCTCCTGTGTCGGCTGTCCACCCTTCATCTGCTCGTCGATCGCCACGTGAAGGCAGACGTATCCCGCGCCCATTCTCATGACCTCCCTCGCCCTTTCCACCTTGTCCTCAACGTTCATGAGGTCGACCATCACCTCGGTACCGTACTTCCTTCCCACAAGGATCGCCTCGGAGATGGTGCCGTCGTCGGCCAGCCCCATCACCGTCACGATGTCAGCGCCGGCCTTGGCCGCGATTTCCACCTCAAATCCACCCACATCCATGGTCTTCAGGTCCGCGACCAGCTTCATTCTGGGGAATCGTCCTCTCAGTTCCCTCAGGGCCTCGACCCCCTCGCTCTTGATCAGGGGGGTGCCCGCCTCTATCCAGTCGACGCCTCCTTCCACTGCCTCCTCGCAGATTTTCACCGCTCGCTTGATGTGCATCAGATCCAATGCGACCTGGAGAACCGGTTTCATATCCCTGACTAGAACCTGGTCGGTAATAACTGTTACGAATCTTCCCGCTAACGATGCCTTGCAGATTCTGGTATCGAATCCCAAAATGCTAAATGAACCGTAGCGGATTACGACCCGATGGCTAGCGAATCGGAGAGGGAGCGTTGTGTGACCGGGATAGAGGGCCTGGATCGGATTCTGGGGGGCGGGTTGCCCAGCGCCAGCATCAACCTCATCACCGGGGACTGCGGCACGGGCAAATCCTCCCTTTCCTTGGAATTCCTGGTCAGAGGCGCTATGCAGGGGGAGAAAGGGCTGCTGGTTAACACGGTAGAGCCGTTTGGCAAACTGATCTCCAGCATACCGCGTTTCGACTTCTCCGACGCTGATTACTTCGAGAACGGCGAGATCATGACCCTGGAGCTCCCTGATTTGCTGGAAAACGCGGGCCTCATGGGACAGGTCAACGAGGAGAAGGCGATCTTGGAGCTGTGCGCCAAGCTGCAGAGCACCATCGCCGAGAACGGGGTGAGAAGGTTCGTTCTCGATTCCCTGACCCCGCTCCACTTCGAGATAGGGAGCGAGAGGCTATTGCATCACCTCCTACGACGGATGAGCCAGATCTTTTACGACAACAGTTGCACCGGAATACTCGTCTCCGATTCAGGACCCCTATCCGAGATCGAGAAAATCGTGGCCGATGGGGTCCTGGTAATGAGTAACTATGATCGGGGCGGCGACCTACTGAGGACCATGCAGGTCATCAAGATGAAGGGGGCAAAGCACTCCCGGTCCCGTTATGCGATCGACCTGACCACCATGGGGATGCTCACCACACCACTTCTCAAGGGAGGGATGCCGAGATGACCGAGGATCTGGGGCTGGAGATATGTCAGAAGCTGGATGAGCTCGGTCCGTCAGTCTCCGTGGCGATGGAGATACGCTTCGACAACTACTTCGATGCTATAAGGGGACTGGTGGACAGCTTCTCCAACCAGAAAGGTCTACAGTGCATTTACATCACCTCCTCAATACCGGCCGTCACGCTCCTGGGCGCGCTAGATACGCTGGAAGTGAACACCGACAACATCCGGCTCATAGACTGCCTTTCCCACATGTTCATGGGCAACATAGACAAGAACGAGAAAATAATCTTCGTCGAGAGTCCGACCATGCTGGAGAACATCGCCCTCAAGGTCGAGTACCTGATCAGGAGGAACGGTGGAGCGCCGGCAACGGTCATCTTGGATTCCATCGATTCGCTGGCGATACACAACGACCCCAAGATACTCTCGGAGTTCCTGCAGATTCTTCTCGGCGGGCTAAAGACGAGGGAGATCTATCCAGTGGTCCTCTCCATGACCGAGCAGTCCAGGCCTGAAATAAAGGAGATGATCCACCTCGTATGCGACAACGTCGTCAACTTTGACCACGATGAGGAGTGACACATCTGTCTTGAGATGCTCCCCGATTGATTATCTGAAAAGGTATCAATTATGTACATCAATCACAGGATTTGTTAAGTAATAGTTGAGCCAGATATCAATTTCTTGAAAAAACACAAGTTGATATCCAAACGGAAAGGTATTTATTCTTCGATGGGGGAATCAGCTTATCGCGATGGGCGACCAT
>CAZQLP010000028.1:0-17998 GCA_964594225.1 uncultured Methanomassiliicoccales archaeon | reverse complement strand
TGGGTCGTTGCCGCTCCTCACTAGCAGCTCCTGGATGCCGTGGGGAGTGCAGGGCAGGAAGCCAGGCTCCCCGATGAGCATCTTGCCCACGTTCACGGGGTGGAACCCGTCAACGTCCTTCTCAGGCATGATCCTCAGCAGGATCTTGTTCTCGTCGATGTGTTTGGGCAGGGGAAGCTGGACCAGTATCCCGTGTATCCTGGGATCGGCGTTCAGCTCGTCGATTATCCCCAGGAGCTCGTCCTCCGGAAGGTCCTCCGGGTACCTCCTGGTCTCTGAGTAGAGTCCAAGCTCATCGCATGATTTACCCTTCATCCTGACGTATACCTGTGATGCAGGATCCTCGCCCACAAGGACTACTGCTAGGCCTGGGGTCACGCCCTTCTCATTCAGCAAGGCGATCCTACCCTTCAGCTCTTCCTTGATCTCGTCGGCGATATCCTTTCCACTGATGATATCCGCGCCCATTCCTTTCACCTACTTGGCGTTATTTTATCCATCCTTTATAATCCTTCGTCGGTCCGGGAGGGTTGCTTCCGTGCCTTGGGAAACATTGATGTTGCTAGAGCGATCGTATCCCGATTTTGACTGCTACCGCATTCCCCTCATCGTTTATCGGGTTAAATGACGTGGTTGCCTTACACAATGATTTTATACAGTGCATTCTTTCAAAATGCGCAAGGGACGGACGAAACCTTGCGGGGAAAGCATATCAGCCGAGCTCATATCACATAAGGAATCGGTTAGGGTGCCTTTTTCGTCGGACCCTGAGGAGGGGGATTCAATGAAGTCGGATCTTGAGATAGCGCAAGAAGCGGATATTAGACCAATTAGAGAGATAGCTGAGAAAATGGGGCTCACAGAGGACGATCTGGAGTACTTCGGGAGGTACAAGGCCAAGGTACCATTGGAGGTGCTTGAGAAGTTCGCGGACAGGCCTCAGGGCAAATACATCGATGTGACGGCGATCACCCCCACCCCACTGGGTGAGGGGAAGACCACCACGGGCTGTGGACTCGTACAGGCCATGGGCAGCGAACTGGGAAAGAACGTGATCGCATGCATCAGGCAGCCCAGCATGGGACCGACGTTCAACATCAAGGGGGGAGCGGCGGGAGGAGGCTACAGTCAGATAATTCCCATGGAGGACTTCAATCTCCATCTGACTGGGGACATTCACGCCATCACCGTGTCACACAATCTGGTGTCCGCGGCGATCGATACCAGACTCTTCCACGAGAGCAGACAGACGGACGAGCAGCTAAGAAGAAGGGGATTGGAGAGGATCGATATCGACGTTGACACGATCACCTGGAACAGGGTTGTCGATATCTGCGACAGGAGTCTTAGGAGCATCAAGGTGGGATTCAACGACGACAAACTGAAGGATGGATCCCCCAGCCCCGTGTTCCCGAGGCAGACCGGATTCGACATCTCGGTCGCCAGCGAACTCATGGCCATACTGGCCCTCACCACCGATCTTCAGGACATGAGGCAGCGCATCGGCAGGGTGATCATAGGGATGGACAAGCGTGGAAAACCTGTTAATCTGGAGAGGCTAGGTGTTGCGGGGGCGGTCACCGTGCTGATGAGGGACGCCATCAAGCCCACGCTCATGCAGACCCTGGAGGGGCAGCCCGCCTTCGTTCACGCTGGGCCGTTCGCGAACATCGCCCACGGGAACAGCAGCATCGTGGCCGACAAGATCGCACTTAAGCTTGGCGATTACGTGGTCACCGAGAGCGGATTCGGTGCGGACATCGGGATGGAGAAGTTCTTCGACATCAAGTGTCGCTACTCGGGGCTGATACCCAACTGCGTCGTGCTGGTGGCCACGGTCAGGGCGCTCAAGATGCACGGTGGGGGTCCTCAGGTGAAACCGGGGATGCCCCTGGACAAGGCCTACATCGAGGAGAACCTGGATCTCCTAGAGGCCGGCCTGGGAAACCTGGGCGTCCATATCAAGAACGCCCTCAGGTTCGGTGTGCCGGTGGTGGTGGCCGTCAACGCTTTCGCCGACGACACGGACGCCGAGCTGGAGATGGTTCGGAAGTACGCCAAGGAGCAGGGCGCCGAGGACGCGGTGAAGAGTTCGCACTGGGCCGATGGCGGCAAGGGTGCCAAGGCCTTGGCCCAGACGGTCGTCGAGGCCTGCGACAAGCCGTCCAACTTCAAGTTCCTGTACCCCCTAGAATGGTCCATCAAGGAGAAGATCGAGACGATCGTCAAGAATATCTATGGCGCCGATGGCGTGAGCTACGAGCCCTTGGCGGAGAAACAGATCGCCGCGTACGAGAAGGCCGGCTTCGGAGAGCTGCCCATGTGCATGGCCAAGACCCATCTCAGCCTGAGCCACGATCCGGACCGCAAGGGTGTTCCCACCGGGTACACCGTTCCAATCAGGGAGGTCAGGGCCAGCGTGGGTGCGGGATTCATCTATCCCCTGCTGGGTAAGATGAGCACCATGCCCGGTCTTGCCACGAAGCCCGCGTTCATGAGCATAGACATAGACAAGGACGGGAACATCACCGGTCTCTTCTGAGAACACATGCCCCCCCGGGGGCTCTCTTCCTTTTTCTTCATCCTCTTCCCTCCACCTCCGGCTCTCCCCGATCCCCTATCTCTCCCAGATTCCCGACCAGCCTGGATGCCACCAGGTTGCCCACCACCGACAGGTCCTCCATGGGAAGCATTCTCACAACGGTGGAGTCGAAGAGGATGTTCGCGGACGGCGGGACCTCATCATCCCCCTCCCACACCACCACCGCCAGCACCAGCATCGGAAAGGGCCTAACCTCGATGGAAACATCCCCCATCATCGTCTCCCCGGCGCCGAGCGGCTCACCCGCCTGGAACAGGAGGGAGCTGTTCTTCCCGAAGGAGGACGCCAGTTTGTCTATTGCCCTTCCCTTGAAGGCGGAATAGTACATCTCGCCCCCCGGGATCTCCCTGAAGCTCAGGTACCGGCCAGTGGGTCTCTCCCCTCCGCATCCCGCCAGGTAATGGAGGATGAGCACGCTGATGAAGGAAGGGACCTCGTCTCCACCGGCAGTCACCCTCTCCCCTCCTAAGTCCACGATGTGCATCTCGCCCATGAATGGGAGTTCTATCCCCTCGTCCCCCAGGTGGCCCCCCGCGAGCTCCGAGAGCTCTGCGGGATCCCTTCCCCTCAAATCATTCCAGGCTCTGGCCAAGGCGGCCTCGTATGTGATCGGATCCATCTTCATCCCCTCCCCCATTAGATCATCCCATGTACCTGGTGATGAAGTCCTCGATGGAGAGGAACTCCACACCGGTTTCAATCCCACCTTCAAGCACCGATCTCAAACGATCGACGTTCCTCTCGATCTCGTCTCCCTCCAATTTGCCCTTGGAATATGTCTCCACCAGGTGCCAGGAGTGGGTTGCCAGCACGAGGAATCCGTTCTGGCATCTTCCCATCATCCGCAGGTAATCACCGGGCTCTCTTTGCCCCTCGTGCATTGCCCAGAGATAGGAGTACATCCTTCCGCCATCTGCGTTCCTGTCGATGGCTAGAGGCACTTCCAGGAGGCCGTTGGACAGTCTCCATGGTGATGTCGGACAATCCGAGATATCCCTGGTCAGGGAGGAATCGTATGAGAATCCGGCCTCCTGGACCGCGTCGAGGGTGTCGTTCGCGACATGCAGATACGGTGCCCTGAAACCCTTCGGATACCTCCCCACGGTCTCCTCCAGGGATTCCATTGCCTTCTCGAGGATGAAGAAAACGTCGTCCTTGGGAATTGGAATCCCGGTGTCCTCCCCAGTTAGGTCCTCGTGGTCAAAACCGTGACATCCCACCTCGTGGTTCCTCAGAAGGCTGGTAAGATCCGTGTCCCTTGACATCTCCAGGGCCGTCCTAGCCTCCATGAAGAACGTCCCCCTGATGCCAAGGTCGTCAAGTAGTCCCACCATGATCTCCAGCCCCTCCCTCGATGAGGTGAACCTGGGTGACGATATCTCCGCAGCTAAATTGGAGGCGGCATGGACCATGCCAGGCGAAGGGATGTTCACGTCCCTGTCAACATCCACTGTAAAGGCCGCGAGGCTCATCCTCCCTTTCATGGATGACAACGGTTAAACCATTAACGCTCCAGGATATCGAATCGATTTGAAGCCGCGTTCATTGCCGTTGACAACCTATTAGTATCTCAAATTGGATATTGGACCTACAGTTATTCCAGTCATCCCCACCTCCGAGAGGCTGTCATCCCATGCATGGGGGAATGGGGAGGATGGTCGACCACGTTCGAAGGGGGTGGAGTTAAACTGAAACAGGCCTTGATAATAGGGGCGGGGATAGCGGGCATCTCCGCGGCCTTGGGCCTCGCTGATCGGGGTGTATTCGTTAACCTCGTGGATGCCGAGGGGACCATCGGAGGCAGGGCCAAGGAGCTCTCTTGCAAGGGTGTTGACGAGTGTGTTCGCTGCGATGTCTGTCTGGCCATCGACAAGCTTTACGAGGTGGGGGCATCCGAGAGGATAAGGGTATTCCCGAACAGCACCATTAGGAGCATCTCGGGGGAGCCAGGCAACTTCAGGGTCACCCTGGAGAGGAATCCGGGTTACGTGAGCGAGGACTGCACCGCCTGCGGAGCGTGCGCGGAGGCGTGTCCGGTTCCTGGAGGCGCCATCGGCCCGCCCGGCATGGGGATACCACTCACCTACGCAATCGACCCCAACGCCTGCCTCTGGATAAGGGGGGAGGACTGCCGTTCCTGCGAGGAGGCCTGTCCCCACGGGGCTATCGACCTCGCCAGGGGGAAGTCCACCAAGCGACTCCAGGTTGGAGCGCTGGTGGTGGCGACCGGGTTCCAGCCATTCGATCCCTCGCTCGAGCCGAGGTACAGCCACGATCTGATCCCGGGGGTGATCACCTCACTTGAGGCCGAACGGATGCTGAACCTAGACGGTCGTCTTCTGCTCCCGGACGGCAGTCCGCCTGGGAGGGTGGCTTTCATCCAGTGCGTTGGCTCCAGGGACAGCTGGAAGGGGGTGGAGTACTGCTCCAAGGTCTGCTGCAAGTATAGCATGGCGATCGCCCTCAACCTGAGGGCATTGGACCCCGATGCCGATATCACCTTCTTCTACATGGACTGGCGGCCCTACGACCTCCGCGGAGGGGACATAGGGGAATGGGCGTCAAGAGATCCAAGGCTCAGCATCGTGAGATCAAGGCCGGCCGAGGTCCTGGCCTCGGATTCTGGTAAACCCGTGGTCCGGTATGTGGGTGCCGAGGAGGAGATCGCGGAGGATGAATTCGATATGGTCATCCTCTCCATAGGAATGGGCCCACCGGAGGGTATTGGGGACATGGCGGAGATGCTGGGGCTGGAGATGACCCCGCAGGGATTCCTTTGGACTTCGGTGGAGAGGCCGGCGATGACGTCCAGACCGGGGGTGTTCGCATCCGGCTGCTGTACCGGGCCCAAGGACATCGAGGAGAGTGCGATGGAGGGCGTTGCGGCCGCCGGGGAGGCGGCGAGTTTCCTAGAGGGATCGCGATGACGCTCCCCCCTGGTTCCGAACCGGTCACCATGTCCAGCTCCAGCAGACCAGCCAGGACGAGGAGACCGGTGGTGAGGGGGGAGAAGGAGCCCACGGGAAGGATTGGGGTCTTCCTCTGCCGCTGCGGTGGATCCGTGGACGGTAGGCTGGACATCGAATCCGTGAGGGAGAAGGTCTCCTCAATGGACGGGGTGGAGAAGTGCATGGTCATGGATTTCCCATGCTCTATGGAGAGCAGGGAGACCATTGTGAATGTCATAAGGGAGAATGACCTGGACAGGTTCGTGGTCGCTGGATGTAGTCCCAAGGCGGTGGAGGCGCGGTTCATGTCGACCGCCCAGGAGTCTGGTCTAAACCCTTACATGGTGGAGATAGCCAACATACGGGAGCAGTGTTCCCTGGTGCACAATCTATCCGAAGCCACATCCAAGGCTGGATTGCTGGTGGAGGCCGCGGTGGCCAAGTGCTCCCTGTTGGTTCCGGCACCTCATCACAGGGGGAGGGTGGAGAGCGAGGAGGTGCTGGTATACGGCAACGGGATGTCCGCCGTGGTGGCCACTGACGAGCTGGTCTCCGAGGGAGCAAAGGTCCACCTGGTCCTGCCCTTCTCACCCCATAGGCTGGTTTTCAACTATCACGATGGGATCAGGCCGGGTCACATGGAGGACATGAGGGACAGGATCACTGATAGCGATCTCGTGAGGATTCACGATCATAGCAGCGTCGAACACTTTGAGGGTGAACCCGGTGCCTTCACGGCACTGGTCCGTTCCAGCGAGGGCGCGGAGGAGATCCGGTGCGGGGCTGCCATAATCGCCTGGGAGGCGAGTGAGGTCCCATCGCCCTCTCTCAATGGCTCATTGGTGGTCACCCAGGCCGAATTGGAGTCAATCATGGATCAGGGGAGGGTCCCGGATCGCACCGTCATGATCACTCTGAGGGAGGAGGATACTCACTGTCAGGAAAGGATAACCCATATCGAGGCCCTCAGAAACGCCATCCGGATGAAGGAGATGGACCCCCGTGTTCAGGTGACCATCGTGGCCAGGGACGTGCTAGCTTTCGGACTCTCGGAACTCGATTATCGCGAGGCTATGTCCAGGGGAGTCAGCTTCATCAGGACGGAGGTATCTCCTTTCATCACCGTCGGGGACACGGTGAAGGTGAGGGTGAAGGATCTCAACCTGGGCGAGGAGCTGAGCATCGAGACGGACCTGGTGGTCATGAGCTCCTGGACCCAGCCCTATGACACGGGACACGTGGCCCAGGTGTTCGGCACCCCGGTGGATCGTGAGGGGTTCTTCATACCTACCCAGGTCAAGCTGAAGCCAACCGCAAGCATCGTGGAGGGTGTGTTCCTCTGCGGCACCGGCGTAGAGTCCAAGACACCATCAGAGGTGGTGCTGGAGGCGAGGAGCGCGGCCTCTAGGGCCAAGGCACTGGTCTCATCGAAGATGGAATGGGGGGGAGCGGTGGCGGAGGTGGATCCCGAGAGTTGCTCCGCATGCTTGACCTGCATTCGGAGCTGCCCATTCAATGCCCCATTCATCGGGGAAACCGGGAAGGCGGAGATCGAGATCGGACTGTGCCAGGGATGTGGGATCTGCGTTGGTTTATGTCCCAGCAGGGCAATTCAGCTCTACTGTTACACCGATGACCAGCTCGGTGCCCAGATAGGAGCCCTGGTCGGGAGGGTGAGGTGATGGGACCAAGGATCGTGGGGTTCTGCTGCTCCTACTGTGGCTACGCGTCGGCCGACCTGGCCGGGCGGCAGGGAAGGACATACTCGCCCGGCGTGATGATCGTGAGGCTCCCCTGCTCCGGAAGGATAGACGTCCTCCACATACTCCAGGCATTCAGGAAGGGAGCTGACGCGGTCTTCGTGGTCGGATGCCTGGAGGATAACTGCAACTTCGTCAACGGCAACTTCGAGGCCAAGAAGAGGGTTCAGGAGGTCAAGGACATACTGGATGCCCTTGGACTTGGTGCCGGAAGGGTCGAGATGTTCAACGTGGCCTCCAACCAAGGATGGCGCTTCCCCCGCATCGTAGAGGAGATGACCGCGCGGGTGGAGAAGCTTGGGCCCAACCCTCTGGGGGTGATTGCTGATGATAATCGGTGAACAGAAGCCGTTCAAGGAGATAGTCAGGAATCTTGAGGGACACGAGACCATTCTGGTGGCAGGATGCAGGTCCTGCGTGGCCATCTGCCTCGCGGGTGGGGAGAAGGAGGTGGGAGTGCTCGCGGAGTCACTCCGGATCCACTCGGACCTTAACGACCTGGGATGGGAGGTGGGGGAGGCGACAGTGGAGAGGCAGTGCGAGAAGGAGTGGGTGAGGGAGCTCGCCCCCTTGGTGGAGGAGGTGGATTGCGTTCTCTCCATGGCATGCGGGGTAGGTGCCCAGATCGTGCAGGAGGTGTTCCCCGATACCCGGGTGATACCCGGTCTCAACACCTCCAACATGGGCGCCCCGGAAGAGCAGGGCATATGGTCTGAGAAGTGCGGCGGCTGCGGGGACTGCGTTCTGCACCTGACAGGCGGTATTTGTCCCATGGCCAGATGCGCCAAGAACCTGCTCAACGGGCCGTGTGGTGGGTCTCAGGACGGGATGTGCGAGATAGACCCCGAGACGCCGTGTGCCTGGGACCAGATATTTCAGAGCCTCAAGAGGCTGGGGCGTCTCGACCTAATGGAGGAGAACATCCCGCCCAAGGACTGGACACCGTCCCGAAACGGCGGGCCTCGCACGATCGTGAAGAGCTCCGCCGTCCTCACCGAGAAGGAGAAGCGGGCAAGGGAGGGGCTGGATTGAAATCCGGTAGCGGCATCGAGAGGCTCTTCGAGAGGGGCAGGTTCGTGGTCACTGGGGAGATAGGTCCCCCCATGTCCAGTGACCATGCCCCCGTGAGGGAGAACGCCCGCTTCCTCAAGGGGTACGCGGACGCCTTCAACCTCACCGACAACCAGACCGCCATCGTCAGGATGAGCTCCCTTGCGTCCTCCGTGATTTGCATGGAGGAGGGAGTGGAGCCGATCATGCAGATGACATGCCGCGACCGCAACAGGATAGCGATGCAGTCCGACCTGCTTGGGGCTTCGGCTCTCGGCGTCAGGAACCTGCTCTGCATCAGCGGCGATCACCAGGTATTCGGGAATCAGCCGGAGTCAAAGAACGTCTACGATCTGGACTCTATCCAGCAGTTGATGGTTTTCAGCAGAATGAGGGATGAGGCCAAGGTCTGGGGCGAGGAGGCGGAGCTGGTAGAAGGGCCGAAGGTCTTCCTTGGGGCGGCGGCCAACCCCTTTGCGGACCCGTTCGAGTTCCGGGTGACAAGGCTGGCGAAGAAGGTGAAGGCGGGGGCGGATTTCATCCAGACCCAGGCCATATTCGACATGGCCCGCTTCGAGAGGTGGATGGCCGAGGTGAGGTCCCGCGGCCTAGACCAGGAGGTCCACATCATGGCCGGCCTGGTCCCCCTGAAATCGGTGGGGGCCGCTAGGTACATGAAGAACAAGGTGTCAGGGATGATCGTTCCCGATGAGATCATTGCCAGGATGAAGGCTGCCGAGAACCCCAAGGAGGAGGGACTGAGCATCTGTGTGGAGCAGATCGAGCACCTGCTGACGATGGAAGGGATCCACGGTGTGCACATCATGCCCGTGGCATGGGAGAGGAAGCTTCCAGAGATAGTGGAGAGGGCCGGTCTACTGCCCCGTCCAACACCATGATCTTCAAGAGCAGACGAATCCCTCGATCAAGCGTGCGCGGGTTCTCTTCGGATCTTCGGGAGGGAGCCTGGGAGCTTTCCCCTTAGCCTGTGATGGTCGATTGAATCGCAGCACTCGTCTTCCTGTCACGCTGGGGGTAGAATGCGGTCGCGGAGCACGATTTCCGCATCGATGCTGGGGGGCTCCTCATTCCCTCAGATGCATCAGGAAGTCGTCGCAGTAGAGCTTCTCGTTCAGCAGGATCTCCCCCGCCTTCGCGATCTTCATGAGCTCCTTGTCCTCCGGATCTGCGATCGCCGCTGTCAGCCCCGTCCCCATGAGCATGGCGAGGAAGCTTCTGTTGAGAAGGGACCGCTCCTTCGTCGCGTTGGAGACATTGCTCAGTCCCACTATGGTGCGGATTGGCGGGTCATTGAGCATCCTGAACCGTTGAATGGAGTCGATCACCACCTTACTCTGGTCCTGTGCCGCTCCAACGGGTAGGATGACAGGATCTATATACAGCTTGTCCGGCATCACGTCGTGCTCCATGGCCGTGGTGATGAGCATCATCGCGAGCTCGGTCCTCGATTCTGCGTCGTTGGGGATCCCCTTCTCGCTGATCGTGAGACAAACGATGTCCGCGTCGTACTCGTTGGCCAGCGGAAAGAAACGCTCCATCTTCTTCAGCTCGGCGGTGGTGCTGTTTATGATCGGTTTCTCATCGCATGCCTTGAGACCCGCTTCCATGGTCTTGGGCCCGGGGGAGTCAAGGCAGAGCGGGAGGTCCACGGCATCCTGTGCGGTCTTCACCAGCCACTCCATGCAGGCCGGGGCGTCATCCCTTCCCGGTCCAGTGTTGATGTCTAGGTAATCTGCACCGGATTCCAGCTGCTTCAGGGCGAGATCCCGAATGTACTTTTCGTCCCTTCGGTCGATTGCATGGCCCACCGAGGCGAATTGCCCGTTGATCCTCTCGCTGATGATAAGCATGATTTCCCTGCCTCACGGAAGGAGTAACCTCGAATAAAAGCTTGTTGTCCCGTCCAGATTATTTTGATCGAAACGGATAACGACAAATACCGAATATCGTGGGAATGTCAAACAGTTTATCGACAATCTCTCAACTCACTCCTTTCGGAGAACGATTACCTTTATTTCTTGTTAGGCCATGTAGCCCCGGCATATTGTTCCAAGAACGTATGCTGTTTCAATCGTTTCGGGGGAAATCTGTTTGGGCAAGATCGAACGTGCCATGATCAGCGTATCAGACAAATACGGAATAGTCGAATTCGCCAAGGGTCTCGACGAGCTCGGTGTGGACATTATCTCCACCGGGGGAACGGCCCGGCTACTGAACCAGAACGGTGTGGAAACCATAGGCATCTCTGAGATAACGGGATTCCCGGAGATGCTGGATGGGAGGGTGAAGACCCTCCACCCCAAGGTCCATGCCGGACTCCTCGCAAGGAGGGATGTCCCGGATCACATGAAGGCCCTTGAGGACATGGACATAGACACCATCGACATGGTGGTCATCAATCTCTACCCGTTCAAGGAGACCGTCCTCAAGGAGGGAAGCACCTTCGAGGACATCATTGAGAACATCGACATCGGAGGACCGACCATGATCCGGTCTGCAGCCAAGAACTACCAGGACGTCGCGGTGGTAACCAACCCTGACAGGTACGGGTCAATCATCGATGAGATGAAGGGCTCGGGAGGAGGTCTGAGCGAGGCCACGCATCAGGAACTGCTGCTGGAGGCCTTCAAGACCACGGCTTTCTATGACTCCATGATCACGACCTACCTTCAGAGGAACTTCTCGGAAGAGATGTTCCCCTCGACCATCTCACTTGGTTTCGAGAAGGTGCAGGACCTGCGCTACGGGGAGAATCCCAACCAGCAGGCGGCGTTCTACGCGGATCCATTCAGCACCGGTACCTGTGTATCGAAGGCGGAGAAGCTCCACGGTAAGGACCTGTCATACAACAACATCCTGGACCTGGACGCGGCAATGGACATTGCCAGGGAGTTCGAACGCCCCACCGCGGTGGTGATGAAGCACACCAACCCCTGCGGTGTGGCGAGCGCCGACAGGATCAGCGACGCCTTCGTGACCGCCTACGACGTGGATCCCGTCGCCGCGTTCGGCTGCGTCATCTGTACCAACAGGGATCTGGACGTGGCCACGGCCGAGCAGATCTCCAAGCACTTCGTGGAGGCGGTCGTCGCTCCCAGCTACGAGGAGGAGGCCCTGGAAATCCTAACCAAGAAGAAGAACATCAGGATCCTGCGGACACTTGCCCCCATAACCAAGGAGGCCTCGGCGGGCATCGCGATGAAAGGGGTCAAGGGAGGTCTGCTCATGCAGACCAAGTTCTACGTGGACCTCACCCCCGACAAGCTGAAGGTGATCACCGAGCGGAAGCCCACCGAGGACGAGGTGAAGGCCATGCTCTTCGCCTGGAAGGTGGTGAAACACGTGTGGTCCAACGCCATCGTCTTCTGCAAGGAGGAGAGGGCCGTGGGCATCGGCGCTGGCCAGATGAGCCGCGTGGACTCCTCGATGATCGCCGGCATCAAGGCCAAGGACGACGCGAGGGGGAGCGTCATGGCATCTGATGCCTTCTTCCCGTTCCGCGATGGTGTTGACGAGGCCGCGAAGGTCGGCGTCACGGCGATAATCCAGCCCGGGGGTTCCATCAGGGACGAGGAGGTAATCGAGGCCGCCAACGAGCACGGTATGGCCATGGTATTCACCGGCAGCAGGGTGTTCAGGCACTGAGCCTTGATTCGAACTCCGCAGAACGCGGCATTCTGCAATCCGAAACCTTTTCCCTTCTGTTTTCTATTATTGATGGGTCGGAACATTGGAGAGTCAATCCCAGGTGATATCGGATGACCATTGATTCAAGCATGGTGCCCAAATGCATGAGCACCCAGCACCCTGACAACGTGGCTCCGCCATTCTTTGCGGAGAGCCACGAGCTTGGCGGGGAGGATGAGATACAGGAGGCATACTACGCCTTCTCCCACCTTGGCTGCGACGAGCAGATGTGGGACTGCGAGGGAAAGGAGGTGGACGACTACGTGGTGAAGAAGCTCCTCACCAAGTACGGACGGTTCTTCTCCGAGCGAAGGCTTGGCCGCGATGTATTTCTCACACTCAGGGTGCCGAATCCGGAGGTGGAGAGGGATGAGGCCAAGATACTCCTTGAGACCCTGGAGAGCATTCCCCGGTCGTTCGACACCGCCCGACTGTTCTATGGGGATGATGACCCGCCCATATTCGAGGTCATATTGCCAATGGCATCATCCGCTCCCAGTATAGACAGACTGTACAAGTACTACCGGGATTTCGTGGTGGGCAAGAAGGACCGGTCCTTCGAACCCAGCGGCATTACCATAGCCCAGTGGATCGGTGATTTCAAACCGGAAACTGTGAACATCATCCCCCTGTTCGAGGACATGGACAACATGCTGAACGCCCACCAGATCACCAAGGCATACCTGGAGGACAAGGATGTGGACTATCAACGTGTCTTCCTGGCCCGGTCCGACCCTGCCCTCAACTACGGGTTTGTGAGCGCCGTCCTGCTGAACTGGATCTCCCTCCAGCGATTGGAGGTCATGTCCCGGGATGTCGGAGTGAACATCCTGCCTATCATCGGGATCGGTTCCGCCCCCTTCAGGGGCAACTTCAGACCGGCCACCGTGGACAGGTTGATGGATGAATACTCATACGTCCATACATTCACCGTGCAGTCGGCCTTCAAGTACGACAATCCCCACGACGAAGTCAGGGAGGCGGTGGACTCTATCCTTCAGCACCGGACCAGGCCCATGAGGCACATCGACGAGGAGAAGAGCCTGGATATCATCATGAGATACTCTGCAGAGTACAGGAAGCAGATTGTGGTGTTGGCCTCCCTGGTGAATGAGATTTCCAAATTCATACCAAGTCGAAGGAAGAGGAAGCTGCACATCGGGCTGTTTGGCTACTCGAGGAACGTGGAAGGAGTCTCCCTTCCCAGGGCAATCCGGTTCACCGCCTCCCTCTACTCCATTGGCCTACCCCCTGAGATCCTGGCCCTCAACTCATTGACGCACGATGACCTCGAGTTCATCAGGAGCATATGGGCCAACTTCGACCGCGATCTCGGGGACGCAATGTGCTACGTCAACCCTGACTCACTGCGTCTCCTCCCAAAGGACCTTCAGCTCATCATTAAAAGAATGTTGGAAGATCTCCCGGTGGACGAGGAGCACGCTCAGATTACCGGTCGGGTGCTCGAGGACGTCAAGACCCACAAGACCGGGGGCATAGAGCAGGCCATACTGGGAGCGGCCAGGATAAGGCGTTTCCTGGGCTAGTCCCTCTCCAGAGGTTGCATGGTGACGGTCATGAACGCCCCGGGATCGATGGCGGTGGCCATGATCAGTATAGACCTTCTGGTTCCCAGTCGCCTTTCGCAGCTTGTGAAAGCATGTTCCCCGAATCCACGACGCGGGTCGGAGAATCCTCGGACGCCCTGAATATAATTTAGCGGAGGACTTCTCAAAGAACTGCCTGATGGTAAGATTGATTATCGAGCAGACCGTACCTCCGCACATGTCCTACTCAGTCACCTTCTTTCCCAAGAATTCCACGGTCGAGGTCGAGGATGGCGTTACCGTGCTCGAAGCGGCCACCAGGGCCGGAATACATATCAACGCCCAGTGTGGAGGCGAGGGTAAGTGCGGTCGCTGCAGGGTGATAGTGGAGGGAGCGGTAGAGGCCTCCAGCACCACCCTCATTGATGAATCAGATTGGGAGAACGGGTACAGGTTGGCCTGCCAGAGCACGGTCAGGAGCGATCTGGTGGTCTTCGTCCCCCAGGAGACCCAGGTGGGGGAGCACAAGATCCTCACATCATTCCGCATGACTGAAATCGATCAGATCGCCCCCTTGACCAGAACGAGGTACCTGGAGATGCCCCCCCCGACCCTAGACGATAACCTTGGTGACTTGGAGAGGATCGAGAGGTCACTCGATCTGTTGCTAGGGGGAATGGGATATTCTCTGGAAATGATGAGGTCGCTGTCCTCCGTGCTCAGGGACGCTGATTGGAAGGTGACGGTCACCATCGACGGCACTCCCAACCTGGTATCCATCAAACCCGGTAGGGCGGAGCGGAACCTAGGCCTGGCGATCGATGTTGGGACGACCACGGTGGTGGTATCCCTGGTGGACCTCAAGAATGGCGAGGTGCTCTCCCAGGCATCCGACTACAACAAGCAGATCGTCTGCGGTGAGGATGTGTTGTCCCGGATCGCCTTCTGCGAGGAACGCACGCTCGAAAGACCCAACCGGCTGGTGGTGGACACCATCAATGCCTTGATATGCAAAGTGGAGCAGGACCCTGGTGAAGGTGATGAGGGCCTGACCCACAGGGACCTATCATGCGCGTCCATCGCGGGCAACACCACCATGATCCATCTGCTTCTTGGACTGGATCCAAGATGGATCCGTTACGAGCCGTATATACCAGTGAGCAATATACCTGCGACGATAAGGGCGGATGAGCTCGGGATAGGGATGCTTCCTGATTCCCCCGTGTACATCGTTCCCGGGAGGGCCAGCTATGTTGGTGGGGACATCATCGCCGATGTGTTGGCCTCGGATATGCATAGATCGAGGGAAACCTCCATGCTGATCGACGTGGGCACCAACGGTGAGATTGTGCTTGGCACCGGGGAGTGGATGGTGGCGTGCTCATGCAGCGCGGGACCCGCTTTCGAGGGAGGAGAGGTGGTCCACGGCATGAGGGCGATGGTGGGTGCAATCGATTCCATCAGGATCCTGGATGATGGCGAGCTGGAGTACACCGTCATCGGCGACGCACCACCGATCGGTATATGCGGATCTGGTCTCATAGACCTGTTAGCGGAACTGTTCGTCAACGGGATATTGGACAAGAAGGGACATATCCAGCGTGTCTCGAATCCTCGTGTGAGGAGGGGCGAGGAAGGCATGGAGTATGTCGTGGCATGGTCCCAGGAGACGGCCTCTGTCGACGATGGGCCGGGAGCCCCCTCTCGTGATGTGGGTGACATCCTGATCACTGACGATGATATACAGAATATCATCCGGACCAAGGCAGCTGTCTACGCTGCGGCTAGCGTCCTGCTCAACAGCGTGGAGTTGGACTTCGCAGACTTATCGAGCGTGTTCGTCGCGGGCGGATTCGGTAACTACTTAAACATCGGCAAGGCACAGATCATCGGTCTTCTGCCGGACATTCCCGAGGATCGCTTCGTCTTCATGGGCAACGGGGCGCTCGCGGGCGCCAGACTCACCCTGCTTTCCAAGGACAGGAGGGAGGATGCTAGGGCCATCCATGATAGGATGACCTACTTTGAACTCAGCACCACCCAAGCGTTCTTCGACGAGTTCTCGTCCTCGCTTTTCCTTCCCCACACGGAGATAGAAAAGTTTCCTAGTGTGATAAATGCCCTGAAAAAGCGGGGCTGACATCATCCTTGGACTGGAACTCTATGGTCTTTCCGCACACGCAGCGCTCCCTTCGATAGTAATACACCATTTCGGGTATCCTCTCCCCACAATTGCAAATGTACCCGCCAGTGCCCCCATAGTAGAATTCATTGCAGAATGGACATCTCGGCATGCTGTATCTTCTATCGTTCATATGATAAATAGATATTGTACGGTTATCGACGATATTATACGACAATAAACGAATAATATGCATGACCGCGGCCCTGAGACCGCGGTCTGCGATGACGTCGTCTTCCTCGTGCGCTCAGTGGCCGTTGCTCTCGATCCAATGAGTCAGATCGATCGAACTCGAGGGATCGGCCGGATACGGAAACGTCCTCATGAATGGGCAGCGCTCCCTCATGTACTGATTGATGTTCTCAGGCAGTTCCTCCCCGCATGGGCATCTACCGGACCAGTTCTCCTCGGGGATGTAGGTCCCACAGAATGGGCATCTTGGCATTTTCATCTCCTCTTTCCTTAAGGGATGAACCTGCCTCGACATATGGTAGATTAAAGCTTTTCGCATATTCTTCGTAGTGATACGAAGTATCGTGTCATATCTTGAAAAGAGGATTTAACATCGTAACAAGCGAGAAATCCTGCATGCTTTAACCGTGGAATGAAAGTGAGCCAGTTTCGCCAACTCCCTTGACGGAACATTTATACATGGCAGACATATTCTCATGAGAACTACGCTGGGGCACAGCGGAAGTAATGCTTCGGGAGATGGCTCAGTAAAGCCGTCGTTGAGCGAGGAAACCGACATCCTCTATGGGTGAGAGTATATCACAGGAGACCATTGGAATGTTACCCATCGTGACTTGGAACTTCTGTCCAACCTGCATAGGCTCACTCCCGCACGCCAGCTCAAGAAAGGCCGTGGACCTGGTACTGAGAGAGATGGAGGAGATGCCCTTCTGGCCCCAGCTTCCGACCAGAGGGTTCAACGAGAACATGTATGCCCAGTTCGCCTACCAGTTTCCAGGGGTCAAGATAGACCGAAAGCGCAAGCGGGTGACCGTGGATCTCAGCGATTACGATCCGGAGTCGTTCTACATGGACGTTCTGTCCGGGAACGTGGACGCCTTCAGCTACAGTGAGGACCACTTCGCCGGATTCTTCGAGTTCATATCCAGGGATCTAGACGGGGAGGCGATGGCAGTGAAAGGGCAGGTCACGGGGCCGGTGAGCACCGGCCTGCAGGTCTTCGATCAAGATGGGAAGCCCGCCATTTACGATAAGGCGTACTGTGAGATCATCCGAAAAGGCCTGAACATGATGACCAGGTGGCAGGAGGACCGCCTTCGGGAGATGTGCGATCGGACCATTATCTTCATCGATGAGCCATCCTTATCACTGATGGGAACCCCATTTGCCAGCATAAGGCCAGATGACGCCATTCAATGGATCGACGAGGTGGCCGATGGACTGAAGGGAACGGTGGGCGCACACTGCTGCGGCAATACCGACTGGCCCACGGTCATGTCAACGTCAATTGACGTGCTGTCGTTGGACGCGTATGATTACGGCCACACGATATCCCTTTATCCAAGGGATGTGGAGAAATTCCTGGCCCGTGGTGGATCGATCGCATGGGGGCTGATCCCCAACCTGGAGGAGACCTTCGTGAACGAGACGGTCGAGTCCCTGATCTCAAGGGGTGTGGAGTGCGTCAACTCCTTGGTGAACAAGGGAATCGACCAGGATCTCCTGATCACCCGGTCGCTCGTTACGCCGCAGTGCGGTCTGAGCGGTGTGGATGAGGAGGTGTCCTCAAGGATTCTCAGGATGTTGGTGAGGGTCTCTGATGGGCTGAGGGAACACTACTCATTGGAGGGTTGAAGTTGTCTTTCGTGGTGGCCGTAGCGGGAAAGGGAGGTGTTGGCAAGTCCACGATAGCCTCCTTGCTCATCAGGGCGCTGAACGAGAGAACAGGGGGGGTGGTCCTTGCCGTGGACGCGGATCCCAACTCCAACCTGGGACAGAAGCTGGGTGTCAAAGTGGAGAGGACCATCGGTGATCTCCGGGAGGAGATGCTGGAGAATGCCGGCTCCATCCCGGTGGGGATGAGCAAGCACGAGTACGTCAGGTATCACATATCCCTCGCGCTGCTGGAAGGTGAGGAGTTCGACCTCCTTACTATGGGAAGATCGGAGGGTCCAGGGTGCTACTGTTACATAAACAACATCCTGCGCACCTTCATGGACGAGCTGATG
>CAZQLP010000027.1:0-18288 GCA_964594225.1 uncultured Methanomassiliicoccales archaeon | reverse complement strand
ATTGGAGGCACCCAGCACCTGCCGGCCGGAGACGATAATGATGTTCCGCTATCCGGCGAAGATGATGGACGCGATCAGCGTCAGGTTCGGGTGCTTGTCCGCTCATAACACATTGAGCCAATCTATTTCTATCGTGATTGTCTTCTTATCCATCGATGTCCAATGAGCGAGGTGTCCAGCTCACGTTTTTCGCGGTCTGTGCAAGCCTCATGCTGCTCCTTGTATGCGTGAATGGAATTCCGATAGGGGGAGAGCCCAGCTCACAGGGATGGACATGGGAGGTCGGGCTGACATTCCCTGAGGTCACATTGAACACGGACGGAGACACCGAGATCCGCATGGGCGATCTTCCGCTGGTGGGGGGCGAGGGGGAACCCCTCCTGCCTGTCAGGAGCGTCATGGTGCCCATACCCGATGGCTACGAGGTAACGGGCGTCGACGTGCAGTTCCACTCTGTGGAGTCAATGGGACCGATCGGGTCTCCGGCCCTGAGCATGGAGATGCCGATCTCCAAACCCGCGTCCTCGTACGATGACGCGCTCAACACACCCCAGATCGCCTATCCCCTGGAGCGGGTCAGGTTGGAAGGGGTGCATACCCTCGATGGGGAGCGGTTCGCGATCGTGAACATCTTCCCCGTTTCACTGGACATCTCCTCCGGGACAGTCCTGACGGCAGGCTCTGGTACCCTGACGGTGGCGGCCGCTGCTACGGGCAGCGGGATCTCAGAGGCCACGGAGGTCGTGACCGGAGATGGACAGGCCCAGACATCGGATGTGGAGTATCTCATCATAACATCAGCGGATCTGGAACTTTCGTTCCAGGCGCTCATGGAATGGAAGATGGACAGGGGGAACTTCTCTCGAGAACTCACCAACATCACGGCGGAGATCGTGACCGTCGAGGAGATCGCCTCAAATCCGCTTTACTGGGGAGATCCTTTGGGCCATTCTGGAACCGGTAATGATACCCAAACCCAGGTCAGGAATCTCATCATCGACTATTACCACAATCACGACACCAGCTACGTCCTGCTCGGAGGCGATGTGGAGATAGTGCCCTGCAGAAAGATGAGGGTGATTGCCTCCATCTCCGGTGAGATTCCCGCTGACGTCTACTACTCCGGGCTGGACGGTACATGGGACCTTGATGATGATGGCGTCTACGGCGAGGGCGCCGGTTCAGGAGGCGGCAGCGAGGGGGAGGAGGCCGACCTTCTCCTCGAGATGAGCGTGGGCAGGGCCACCGTGGACACCCCCCAGGAGGCGGGCAACTTCGTGAGCAAGGTCATCGCCTACGAGATGACGCTCAGCGACCCATGTCTTAACACCTCCCTGCTCGTCGGTGAAAAGCTTGACTACACGACCTGGGGAGGCGATTACAAGGACGAGGTCAGGTCCCTCACGTTTCCGGTCAGCGATCCGGAGATCGATGTGCAGACCCTCTACGAGAGGGACGGGACATTCTCCGCATCCGCATTCATAGATGCCATGAATTCTGGGGTACATCTCATAAACCACATGGGCCACGGGGACTACGACGGTTTCGCCGATCTCCAGACCTCCATGATATCTTCCCTGGAGAACGAGCAGTACTTCATCATGTTCTCCCAGGCCTGTTTCATAGGCGGTTTTGACCATCCCAATACGGACTCTATCGCCGAGGAGTTAATCTCTTCCCAGCACGGGGCGGTGGCCACGCTCGTCAACTCCAGGCAGGGTTGGTACTCCCCGGGTTCCACGGACGGTTCATCGCAGCAGTACGACATCGAGTTCTTCGATGCGCTGTTCCAGGAGGGGATAGATGCCCTTGGAGACGCGCTCCTGGACGCGAAGAGCGATCTGACACCGGAGGTGTGGAGCACTGGGTCGATGAGGTGGTGCTTCATGGCCCTCAACCTCCTCGGTGACCCTGAGATGGGCGTCCACTTCCTGATGGAGAGGGATCATGACGTGGCCGTTCTAGAGGTGGATTATGAACAGGTGTTCCAAGGTGAGGTGTGCTCCGTGACGGCGACCGTTGCCAACCTGGGAGCCCAGTACGAGAGCCAGGTACCCGTGGAGCTCTTGGTTGGGGGAGAGGTGATGTCCAGTGATATGGTGGACATAGACATCAACGGAACGGCGGAGGCAAATCTCGCCTGGACCCCCGCGGACCATGGGACCATCGGGATCGAGGTAAGGACCAACCTCTCCGGGGACGGGTTTCCGTCCAACGACGCGCTCGATTGCCAGGTGGAGATCGGATGGAGGATCGCGGGTACGGAGGTGATCTCGGACGAGGTACTCGGCCTCGATGCATTCCTGGTCATCGAGGAGGGCGCCACGCTCTGGATCTGGAATTCCACTGTATACCTGAACAGTACTTCCACCAATCCCCTGGTTGCGATGGGGTGCATGGAGGTGGCGAACTCCACGCTCGTGCTGAACACTCAGGGAAACGAGCTCCTCTTCGGGATAAACTCGACCCTATCGATTCTGGGGAGTGAGCTGGAGTCTCCGGTGCCGACCTCCCTGATCGTGGAGGGAGAACTGACAGTGAATGACTCCTCACTCAGCCGGATCGGCATCCGGATCGTTAACGGAACCGGATCTATATCCAACTCGTCGATCGAGGGGTCGGATGTGGGGGTGGATGCGCGAGGCTCCTGCGTCTCGCTCCATCACCTGACCATATCCAACTTGACGGTGGGGGTATCGTTGCAGAACACGACAGGTGCCGCCCTCAATGTTACGGTGACCAACTGCACTGCCGGCATCATCATCGATGAATGCACCGGCCTCCTCGTCGACGGCTGTCAGGTCACCGACTGCGAGGTGGGTGTGACGGTCTCTTCGTGCATCGAACTCAAATTCATCAACAACACCATTGTGGACAATCTCAGGGACATCTCCTTCAACGGGACAGAGGTCGCCCACTTCGAATTGGAAGTCTCCGGCAACGCGGTCACCATGGGCGAGGTGGTTTTCATCATTGACCAGTTCGATGTGGAGATGTCCCTCGCCGACCCCCCCGGCTACCTGGCACTGGTGTCAAGCGGGAACTGCACCATCACCGGAATGGATCTCCAGGGTAATGGGGAGGGGATACTCATCGTGAACTCCACCGATATCCTGGTCGAGGGATGTCATCTCCACAATTCAACCGTGGGTGCCAGGGTGGTCTCCTGCGTTAACTGCACCCTTCTGGGAAACGACCTCACCTCTAACCAGAGGGACCTGATCACCGATTGTGAGATCAGGCTGAACGGCTCTCACGAAGAGGGGGGTAACTACTGGTCCTCTTACGGTGGAACGGACGAGATGTCCGGTCCTGACCAGGATCAGCCAGGGGCCGACGGTCTTGGGGATACGCCGTTTCAAGTGCTGGGAACTTACTGTGTTGACTGGTACCCCGTCATGCGCCCGATCACCGTTCCCAACGCCCCCCCGCTCGCCATGTTCAAGTACTCACCTCTCCATCCATTCACCTATCAGACAGTGAAGTTCGAGGACCTCTCGTCCGATCTGGATGGGGAGGTAATCAACTGGACATGGGACCTCGGTGACGGCACCGTCGTGTATATGAATGAACCATCCCACTCATACTCCCAGGGCGGGAATTACACCGTTACCATGTTCGTGATGGACGATTCCCGGCAGTGGAGTAGCTGTTTGCTCCAGATCACGGTGGAGAACCAAACGCCGAGCGCCGATTTCTCGTTCTCCCCAGGATTCCCAGATGTGGGGGAGGTGGTGAACTTCACCGACCTTTCCTCGGATGGCGACGGGCATCTGGTGTCATGGCATTGGGACCTTGGAGATGGCAACAGTTCCTCCGAGACCGATCCAGAACACGCCTATCTCTTGAAAGGCTCGTACACGGTCTCCCTGACCGTCTGGGATGATGACGGGCTTACCGGCGCCCGCTCTAGGACCGTGTGGGTGGGCAACGAACCCCCCTCGGTCAACTTCTCCTTCTCGCCATCAGCCCCCCTGACGGGGGAGGAGGTGGCCTTCCTAGACCTTTCCCTTGATCCAGATGGAAGCATCGTGGGAAGAACCTGGGATTTCGGCGACGGGGGCATATCCACACAGGCCAATCCGGTCCATGTCTACGCCGATGACGGGAGCTACGTGGTCAATCTCACCGTGGAGGATGATTCCGGTCAATCGGTCGCGTCCCAGAAGACGCTTCAGATAATCAACAGGGCACCCGTGGTCGACTTCTCCATCAGCGGGGATGCGCTCTATTCTGGAGACATGGTGCAGGTCAATGACCTCTCTGTCGATGCCGATGGGGGGGTCGTGGCCTGGCTTTGGGACTTCGGTGATGGAAGCACGAGCGATGTCCAGTCACCAGAACACAGTTACTCCTTCCCCGGAGACTACGAGATCACACTGACCGTGTGGGATGATGATGGGATGAACTCCTCCCTCACCAGGGCCATCCAGATCGTGAATCTCGAACCCGTGGCCGATTTCAACTGGTCCATCGATCTCCTTGATCCCCTCACCGTGATCCTGGAGAGTACCTCATACGATCCGGATGGAGGGGAGATCTCGAACAACTGGGACTTCGGCGACGGGACGGTCTCAACGGAGATCGACCCCGTTCACGCTTTTGCCATGGAAGGTAACTACACCGTCTCCCTGACGGTGATCGATGAGAACGAGGACACGTCCCAGATCCAGAAACAGATCTGGATCAGGCTTCCGGATCTTGCCATCGAGGTCCAGCTGCCTCAGGAGATCCTTCCCGGGGAGGAAACGTGGGTGACCGCCTCGGTCGTCAATAACGGATCGCTTGGGGTGGAGGAGACGACGATCTCTCTACTGGTCGATGGCCTGGTACAGGACTCCTCGACGTTCTCCATAGAATCGGGAGAGGAGATAACATTCGAACTTAGCTGGATACCCACAGTGGGCAATCACACCATCACGGTCATAGTCGACAGGGAGGGGGAGGTGGTAGAGTCAAATGAGGGAAACAACCAATTCTCCCTTGATCTGTCCGTGGGGTCAGGGACTGACGCCGGTGACGAACCGTCTCAGAACTGGCTGTTGATCATGGGGATCCTAGCCATCTTCGGGGCGGGTGTGGTGGTGGTAGGCCTTCGCTCGCGCTCAAGATAAGGAATTGAGGAGAAGTGGCGCCCCGGTCGGGATTTGAACCCGGGTCCCAGGCTATCTGCTCCCCTCGTGGGTGGAACGACAGGCCTGGATGATAGGCCACTACACTACCGGGGCCATGCGCCTGTCTGGAAAATAAGGTTCCCGTATTTATTCCTATGGTTCAGACAGTTTGAAATCAGTCTTCCCACCCTTGTCCAGCAATCCTCTCTATCGCCGAAAATGTCAGAAGTATCGGTGCCAATTCTCCATGTTCTAGCCACCACTTCGCGCGGGATCTCAAGGACATCGTGGGCGTGCACGATGATCTCGATGTCGTGACGGGTTAGCCGGTCTCAAATCAAGGGGAGAGGAACATCCGATCATCATTTTCCCAATCGCTCGAAACCATATTGAATCGAAATCGCCCTGATTCCAGTGATATTCACGACGCAACTTATTTCAAATCCCTTAGACCTAGAGTGCATCAGATGAAGAAGCTTCTTGTCGAGGATTACATGGTCAAGAATATCGTGACCATTCCACCCAACTTCACGGTCGAGGAGGCCATCAGCAAGCTGATCTCGACCGAATTCCACGGGTTGCCAGTAGCTGAGAACAGCCACCTATATGGGTTCATCACCTCCAAGGAACTTCTCAGAGCAGCCTCCAATCCCCGGTCGAGAGTGAAGGACATCATCCGGCAGGGAACGATCACCGTCTCGCCCAAGATGAGCATCGAAGACGCCACCCGCGTTCTGTTCCGCTATGGCCTCAGGAACCTTCCGGTGGTGGACGACAGGGGGAAGCTGGTGGGTATGATATCCAACATCGATGTGGTGAGGTCCCACATCGAGAAGGCCACCCCCAACAGAGTGCTGATGATCAAAACCTTCCTCGAGTCAAAGAATCACGTCCGAATCAACGTCCAGAGAAAGCTGGTTCCCACCGATCAGCTGAGACCCACCCAGCACGAGATATACGCCGATGAGCTCAGGGGAAGGCAGCACGAGATAAAGAGGGGCCTGGTGGAGCCGATCATCGTGGTGCAGAAGAATGATCACTTCGTGCTGGTGGACGGTCATCACAGGGTTCTGGCAGCCAGGAAGATGGGCGTGAAGCAGTTCTCGGCCTTCGTCCTGGTACCAGAGGTGGAAATGGAACTGGGAATGGAGAAGACCGCGAAGGAACGTGGCCTGAAAACCATGGATGATGTAAAGGTAATAGAAGGCTCGAGACATCCCTTCATTGAGATAACCACCCGCCTTCTTCGAGAATGACCCCTATCAGGGCGTCATCATTCATCCTTTCTGAGAGACTCCAGGATCACCCTCTGCTCGGTGGAGGCTACCATGGAGATGGTTTTCAGAATGGTATCGGGGTTAAGGGATATGCTGTCGATGCCTTCCCTCACCAGGAACTCCGTGAACTCGGGGTAGACCGATGGGGCCTGGCCGCAGATGGATACGACCTTTCCCTTGGAGTGGGCAGCCTTTATCAGGTGGCTTATCGCCCGCTTGATGGCCTCGTTCCTCTCGTCGAAGTACCCCATCCTCCCCAGGATCTCCGAGTCACGGTCCGCTCCCATGATCAGCTGGGTGAGGTCGTTCGATCCGATGGAGAATCCATCGCAGTGGTCCGAGAACTCCTCGGCCATGAAGATGTTGCATGGGACCTCAGCCATCAGGTAGAGTTTCAAGTCCTTCCCGCGCTTCAGTCCCACCTCGTCCATCATCTCTGTGATGATCTTCAGCTCCTCCAGGGTGCGAACGAAGGGTAGCATCACCCAGATATTCTTCAGACCCATATCGTCCCTGGCCTTCTTGATGGCCCGGAGCTCCAGCTTGTAAGCCTCGCAGTACTCCTCCGAGACGTACCTGGAGCACCCCCTCCATCCGATCATGGGGTTAGACTCATTGGGCTCGTATGCCTCTCCTCCCTTCATCTCCCTGTATTCGTTGGTCTTGAAGTCGGAGGTTCGAACAACCACGGGCCTGGGGTAGAAGGCCCTTCCTACTATACCCAATCCCTCAGCCAGCTTGCTGATGAGTTCCTCTCCCCTCCCCTGCTCCATGAGGCTGAGGGGATGCTCCTCCACGTAGCTGGTGAACAGGAACTCGATGCGCATGAGGCCCACCCCCTGGACCGGCAGCTGGGCGTACTCCTCAGCCTTCTGGGGTATGCCTATGTTAACCAGTATCTTGGTACCCGTCACGGGGGTGGCGGTCTGGGCCAGCACCATGGGCTGAAGGGCCTCCTCCGTTTCATGAGCGCCCTCCAGTATGATACCGAGCGTGCCGTCAACGGTGATAACCTGATCCTCCTGGAGCAGTTTCGTGGCGTTAATCGTCCCCACGACACATGGAATGCCCATCTCCCTTGTTATGATGGCGGCGTGGCAGGTCATGCCGCCCTCATCGGTGACTATGGCGATCGCCCGTGTCATGGCCGGGACCATGTCTGGCGTGGTCATCTTGGTAACCAAGATGTCGCCGCTCCTCACCACATCAAGACTCATCCCATCTTCCAGTATGGTAACCTTTCCAGACACCCTCCCAGGGCTTGCCGCCAATCCCTTGGTGATTATGCTATCAGCCTCGACCTCTTCCTTATCCACGGTATCACTCTCTTCCGTTCTCACCTGTGCCTCATTCTGGGAATTGGATTTTAGGGTGGTGATGGGGCGGGCCTGCACCAGGTAGAGCTCCCCGTTCTCCATGGCCCACTCGATGTCCATGGGGCGATCGTAGTGCAATTCCACCTGATTACCCATTTCTGCCAGGGTCAGGATGTCCTCGTCGCTCATCTTCTGGATATCCTGGTTCTCCTCCTCAACATCCACCTTGACGGTGTCTCCCCTCTCGCCCCTGATCAGCTTCCATGTTTGCCTGGCCACCCTCTTGTTGATTATGCGTTTGTGGAACTTCTCGACCACGTAGGTATCTGGAGTGACCTTTCCGCTTACCAGGGCCTCTCCCAGACCGAATCCCGCCTCGATGATTATATGGGGCAGTTCGGAATTGGGATTGATCGTGAACATTATGCCGGACAGCTCGGATCTGACCATCTTCTGGATGATGACCGCCAGCTTTACCTTGTCGTGCTCGAACCCCTGGTTCGTGCGATAGGAGATGGCCCTAGGGGTGAAGAGCGAGGCCCAGCACCGCTTGACCTTGTCCAGCAGATCTTCTGGGGTGTAAACGTTGAGAAAGGTCTCCTGCTGGCCCGCGAAACTCGCGGTGGGGAGGTCCTCCGCCGTGGCGCTCGACCGGACGGCTACCAATCTGTATTCATCGGTCCCGTCGAACAGTTTGTCGTACTCATCTACGATGAGCTCGGCAAGATCATCGGGTATCTTCGCCTGCTCGAACATGTCATAAACGGCCTCCGAGGTCTTGTGAAGGGAGGCATCTGAATCCTCATCGAGCTCGCCCAGGATCTCTCCCAGTCTGGTTGCTAGGTCGTTCATCTCGAGGAGGTAATCATATGCGGCTGTCGTGATTACGAATCCAGGCGGTACCCGAAATCCCGCCTCGGTGAGTTCCCCAAGATTAGCACCCTTCCCGCCCGCTATATCCACGTCGTTCACTCTGAGCTCGGATATGTTGAGTATCTTCTTCATCGGTCAATCCCCTCAATCCAGCGCTCCCGGCCCCGGGCCAGGTGTTCATTCCATCCGACTGGCCATCATCACTCGCAAGGAGTCGTTGAAAGACCAGTTCGAGGAAGGTGTTCACTAGATATTGTCCATATGCTATATAGGTGATGCAGGCAAGGGATCGCGAGATTCCTCATGATGCTAGAGTCGAACCCCGGGGATGATATCAACCCACGTGGACTATCGTTTACCTGTCACAAAAGATCGAAATTAGAGTATCGTTTGATACTAGAGTATCGTTTGATGATGGAAACTTAACAGAAGAATATAAGATACCCTTGACTATTCTCAATTTCAGAGGGTTTGCTGTGAAAACGGTTGAAATACGTTGGCACGGTAGGGGCGGCCAGGGGGTCGTTACCGCCAACGAGCTCCTAGCTGGAGCCGCGATACGAGAAGGCAAGTTCATCAAGGCATTCCCCGAATTCGGCCCGGAGAGGATGGGCGCCCCTATCAGGGCGTTCACCCGGATATCCGAGGAACCGATCAAGGTTCACAGTCAGGTCTACAACCCCGATTTTGTCGTGGTGCTTGATTCCACGCTTATCGGTCACATAGACCTAACTGGAGGGTTGAAGGAGGGTGGTGTGATCATTGCCAACTACTCCGAGGGAAAGCAGGAACTGAGTAAGGTGCTTGGTGATGGAGGCGACATCCACGCGGTCAACGCTACCAAGATCGCCCTTGAGGAGATCGGGAGGCCAATGGCCAACACCGCGATGTTGGGGGCCTTGGTCAAGGTAGCGGGATTGGTTTCACTTGACAGCATCTTGGCCGAGTTGCAGGCCAAGTTCTCCGTCAAGTTCCCCGACAAGGTGATCCAGAAGAACATAAACAGCGTGAAGAGGGCCTACGAGGAGGTGGACTGATGACTGGAGATACCGCGCACGATGTCCCCGAGGGGGGTGACATAGAGGAACCGGGCAAGGCGAGGGAATACGAGACCGGCTCATGGAGGTCCAATAGGCCAGTGCTCGACAAGGAGAAGTGCATCGATTGCCTGATCTGCTGGATATACTGCCCGGATGACAGCGTTATCGTAGAGGGAGAGAAGATGAAGGGTTTCGATTACAAGTACTGCAAGGGGTGCGGGATCTGCGCTTCGGTCTGCCCTAAGGACGCCATTGAAATGGTGGAGGAGGGTGACTGATATGGACCTGATGGCAATGAACGGCGACTCTGCGGTCGCATACGCATGGAAGCAGGTCAACCCCGACGTGGTGGCGGCCTATCCCATCACCCCACAGACGATCATCGTGGAGGCTTTCTCCGAGTACGTGGCGAACGGCGAGGTGGACACCGAGTTCGTCTGCTCCGAGAGCGAGCACTCCGCCATGACACTATGCATCGGGGCGGCTGCGGCGGGGGCGAGAACCGCCACTGCGACAGCCTCGGCGGGGCTGGCCCTGATGTGGGAGATGTTGTACATAGCGGCATCCATGAGGATGCCGATCGTGATGGCGGTGGCCAACAGGGCACTGAGCGCCCCGATAAACATCCACTGTGACCACAGCGACTCAATGGGCGCCAGGGACTCGGGATGGATACAGCTGTACGGGGAGAACGTGCAGGAGGTCTATGATCAGTCCATCATCGCCTTCAAGATCGCCGAGAACCCCGAGCTGCAGCTTCCTGTGATGACCGGCCTCGACGGATTCATCCTGACCCATGCGATCGAGAACCTGCAGCCTCTGGAAGATGAGGTGGTCAAGGAGTTCGTCGGTCCCTACAAGGCCAAGAGGAGCATCCTGGATATCAAGAACCCGATTACCATGGGCGCCCTCGATCTCCAGAACTGGTACATGGAACACAAGTACCAGCAGATCGAGGCCATGAACCGAGCTTCTGGAATTGTGAAGAAGGCCTTCGAGGACTTCGAGAAGGTAAGCGGTAGGAAGTACAGCGTCGTCGAACCGTACATGGTGGACGACGCTGATTACGTGCTTATGGCGATCGGTTCTACGGCAGGCACCCTAAGATCCGCCGTTGACGAGCTCAGGGCAGAGGGAATGAAGGCGGGCAGCATCAAGATCCGAATGTTCAGGCCCTTTCCCGAGAGGGAGATCGCCGAGCTCTTAGTGGGCAAGAAATCCGTCGCGGTGATGGACCGTGCCATGAGCTTCGGGGCGTCGGGACCGATGTTCCCAGAGGTATGCGCTGCGATGCTGGAGGTTTCTGATCCCCCAAAGATAGTCAACTACGTGTATGGTCTTGGCGGGAGGGACGTTCCCCCATCGGATATCAAGGACGTATTTAGACAGCTCGAGGCGGGAGAGAGTGAGAAGATCAACTTCCTGGGGGTGAGAATTTGAAAATAAAGGATTTCCTGGACATGCCCCAGAGGCTCACCCAGGGACACAGGCTCTGCGCAGGTTGCCCCGAGGCCATCATAGCCAGGCAGGTGCTGATGTCAACGGACAAGCCGGTAGTGGTAGCATCCGCCACAGGCTGCTTCGAGGTCGCGACGACCATCTACCCATACACTGCCTGGGCGGTGCCGTTCATCCACACCGCCTTCGAGAACGCCGCGGCAACCATCACCGGCGTGGAGAGCGGATACCGCGCCCTCAAGAAGAGGGGCGAGGTGGATGAGGACATACGATTCGTCGCATTCGGAGGTGACGGGGGTACCTATGACATCGGGATCCAGGCCCTTTCAGGTGCGATTGAGCGTGGTCACAACTTCATGTACGTGTGCCTCAACAACGAGGCATACATGAACACTGGCATTCAGAGATCGGGGGCTACCTCCATGGGTGCTCAGACAACAACCTGCCCCGCGGGTACGGTCATCCCTGGAAAGAAGGAGTATCCCAAGGACCTCACCAGGATCATAATTGCCCACGACATCCCGTATGCGGCGCAGGCGTCACCCCATAACTGGAAGGACCTTATTTCCAAGGCCCGGAAGGGATTTGACACACCAGGACCGGCGTTCCTCAATACCATATCTCCGTGTCCCAGAGGGTGGAGATACGATTCCGCAGACGCGATAAAGATCGCAAGACTGGCCATAGAGACCTGCTTCTGGCCCCTTTACGAATTCGAGAACGGTGAGTACAAGCTCACGGGCGAGAGCAAGCACATCGCCGCGGGCAAGAAGGAGAAGAAGCCTATCATGGAATACCTCAAGACCCAGGGAAGATTCCGTCATCTCATGAAGGAGGAGTTGGCCCCTGTGGTGGAGGAGATCCAGAACCGCCTGGATGAACGTTGGGACAGGCTAATCAGGCTCACCAAAATGTGATCCGGACAAACCACTTCCTCTCATTTTTCATTTTTCAATTCCATCGCAGATCACCAGCCCGTATCATGTAAGGGGAATCGGTTATTACCCCTGACCATGATTGGGGTGGGAGGAGATATCATGGAGTATCCCAGATGCGATAAGTGCGGAAGATACGACTGCCGGACCTGCGAGGAGATCAGGAACCCGAACTGCCCCATGAACAGGGAGAATATCGAAAAGAGTGAGATCATCTCCAGGTACGAGCACAAGGATGTTTCTAGAATGTATAGGGCGGCCTCCAAGGTGGAAAAGGAGACCTACCGGGAGATCGATGGCGCCATTACCCCGATCAGGCCAAGGATCGCCGAGATCATCGCATTCTGCAGGGAGATGGATATCAAGAAGGTGGGCGTGGCTTTCTGTGCCGGACTCATATGGGAGGCTGGCAGGGTATGCAAGATCCTTGAAGATGGAGGGCTTGACGTGGCCTCCGTGATGTGCAAGTGTTTCTCTGTCGATAAGAGGGATCTGGGGATCCCGGAGAGCTCCTATATCCGACAGGGAGAGGAGGCCGCCTGCAACCCGCTCATGCAGGCCGAGATGCTGAACAGGGCGGGGACTGAGCTCAATCTCATTGTCGGTCTCTGCATAGGTCATGACATTCAGTTCACGAAGCACTCGGAGGCGCTCGTAAGCACCCTTGTGGTCAAGGACCGCATGTCCGGGCACAACCCCATCCCCCCTCTCTACAGCGCGTACTTCGAGGAGCTGTTGCGGAGGGAGAGTGATGGTAAGGGATCTCAGTAGATGCCCCTCACCCTCATCTTACACCTCCAAGGAAGCTTCTTTCCCACTCCGAATTAGAAAAAGCTGCTGGATCTGAGAATGCCGGTCCATCGCTCCCGATGGCGTGTTGTGACTCCTTGGGTTGCATGGAGCGAGCCTCCGTCGGGAGCGGGCTGCCGTCAGGTGATCTGGAAACCCTCGACTCAGGTTCGTCCGCCCCAGGTCAACCAGCCGAATGTGGTGGGTCGTGTCGTCCATGATGCACCTCAGTTACAAGCTCCTTCCGCAAGGGGGGCAATCAACCTACCACAATGACTCGAGGAGCCTCCACAACATTGATTTCTTAGCCCACCAATACTTGGGCGATGGGAGTTAAATCATTCGATCAGGCGGCTGACACATACGATCAGTGGTACCTTTTGAACCCCGTCATTCTTCGGATGGAGAGAGAGGCGATATCCAGGCTCGGACTGAGTGGATTGGGCCTGGACGTCGGGTGCGGTACCGGCGTCCTCACCCCGTCTGGAACAATCGGTCTGGATCCCTCTATGCCCATGTTGCGTAGGGCGAGATCAAGAGGTCTGGAGGTGGTGAGGGCGAGGGCAGAGCATCTCCCCTTCTCGGACGCCACCTTTGATCACCTGTTGATGACAGCGGCGATCAGCTTCTTCCAGGATAGGGAGGCGACCATGGAGGAGGCGGGAAGGGTACTCAGGCACGGGGGGATCATGGGGGTATGCATATTGAACGCCAACTCGTCCTGGGGAGAGTTCTATGCCCTGAAGGGAAGGGAGGGACACCCCATCTACAGCAGTGCGTACCTGCTTGATGTGGATGAGCTGGGAGAACTGATGGCCCGTCACGGAATGGAGGTGGACCTTACGGTGTCTTGTCTGCATCGTGCACCCGGGGAATCATTGGAAGGTGACCAAGTGGTGCTGGGTGGCGACGATGGGGGGTTCGTATGCGCGAGGGGCATGAAGGGTCATGCCAGGGGATAACCGTCCTCCAGATCTTCCTGTTGGGCTAGGAGCTCCTCCCACAGCTTGAGGGTTTCCATCGCTTCCTCCTCGTCCATTGTCTGTATGGCGAATCCAGCGTGCACGATGACCCATTTACCGACATCAACCTCGACCATGGAGAGGTTGACCTTCCTCTTCACCCCGCCGAAATCTACATCGGCGATCTTCCCCTCGATGGAGATTATCTTACCGGGAATGGCTAGGCACATGTTCGCATCTCATGAGGAAATGATCTTGAGGATGGCCTCGGCCGGTTGACCGTCAGTGGTCTCTAGGGCCTCAATGGCCTCGTCCCTCGTGCAGCCGGTCTGTTCCATGACCAGGGTCACATCCTCCTCCGGGATGACGGGACCCACATCGGCGTCGGTCCTCTCCCGGACCTCGAAATCCCCGATTATCTGGAACGTGACCTGTCCCTGGACCTCCATCTTGGTGACCGAAGGTTCGGTTATAACGTACTCCTGGGTGGGGGTCCTTATGATGACCTCTTTCGCGTCGTCTATCTCGTCCGTCTTGATGCCCATGCGCTTCATGGCCTGCTTTATCTGACGGGTATTCATTCTTCCACCTGGCATCATGGTCTCAGCTAATGTGAAGGTGCGTCAGTAGTTAAATCTTTTGAAGCTCGTGAACGGATAGGTTGGGGACCTTCGCTCTTTCTTAAGATCATCATAAGGTATCTCTTCATTTCCCAGTCGGTGACATACCTTCTGAATTCCTGCCACTTCTTCTCCTTCATGTGTAGGAAATTCTCGGAGATGTGATTCAGTTACAGGCTCCTCCCGTAAGAGAGGGGCAATTGGCTATCTGTGCATCCATCAGCAAAATGAATTATGAAAGGAAAAGAGGGGAAAGGGGATTGTCAGAATCTATTGGCAATCTCATTCAAAGTATGGGCAAGAACTTCTTGATCTCCCAGTCGGTTACGTAGGTCCTGAACTCGTCCCACTCGCATCCCTTGAGATGAAGGTAGTGATCGAATATGTGATCCCCAAGGGTCTCCCTAATGAGCTTGCTTTCGGACATGCGGGCCAGCGCCTCTCCCAGGTTCTCGGGAAGGCTGTCGATGCCCATCTTCTTCCTCTCTACCGGGCCCATTTTGTAGATGTCTTTCTCCACAGGCTCGGGAGGATATATGTCGTTCTTGATGCCGTCCAGACCGGCCGCGAGCATCACGGCGAACTGAAGGTAGGGATTGCCAGCCGGATCGGGGTTTCTGAGCTCCACCCTAGCCCTTAATCCCCTTCCCGCGGGGACCCTGATCAGGGCGCTACGGTTCATGTTGGCCCAGGAGATATAGCACGGGGCCTCATATCCGGGGACCAGCCTCTTGTAGGAGTTGACATAGGCGTTGGTCAGTGCACAGGCAGAACTGATGTGGTGCAGCAGTCCACCCATGTACTTGAAGGCAATCTCGCTGAGACCGAACTCCCCGTCAGGGTCGTCGAAAGCGTTGCTACCATCCTTCATGGTCAGGGATTGGTGGACGTGCATCCCAGATCCATTCTCACCGAATACGGGCTTGGGCATGAACGTCGCATGGAACCCATGTGAGACGGCGACGGTCTTGATACCGAACTTCAGCGTCATCATACGGTCCGCGACGGTCAACGCGTCGTTGTAACGGAGGTCCACCTCGTGCTGACCCGGCGCCACCTCGTGATGTGCGGCCTCCACATCGAAACCCATCTCGTCCAACTTCATCATGATGTCCTTGCGGATCTTCTCGCCCTCGTCCATGGGCATCAGGTCGAAGTAGCCACCGGCATCGGCGACCACGGGGATCGGGCACTTGTTCTCGTCGAGTTTGAACAGGAAGAACTCGAACTCTGGCCCTACGTTGAATGTCATCCCCATCTCCTCGGCCTTGGTCATGGCGTTCTCCAGGACCAGGCGGGGATCTCCCTTGAACCTGTTTCCGTTATGATCGTAGATCTTGCACATGAACCGTGCCGTCTTGGCCGCACCGTTGACCGTCCATGGATATATCTGGAAAGACTCGAGAATGGGCATGGTCCTCATGTCCGATTCCTCAATGGTGGCGTATCCAAGTATGGACGAGCCGTCTATGAAGACTCCCTCGTCCATCGCCCTCTCCGCCTTCTTCGCGGGTATCGAAACGCTCTTCACGGTTCCAAGCATATCGGAGAACTGCATCTCGATGAACTTCACCTTCCCTTTCTCTATCTTGGAGAGAATTGTCTCTTTCAGCTCTAGGTCTATATCCGTCGGTGTCATGTAGGGGTGAATAGACAAATGTATAGAAAAACCTTTCTATGAACTATAAATGAATGGTTATTCCGATTGGAATCGATACATATGCGTAAGGAATCAAATCAAGGCTACCGGATGAGGGATTTAGATTCTGATGGGAGTGATCACCGGAGAAGGGAGATTGCGCCCTCTAGTATTTCTTGTACGTCATCGATGCTCGGTGAACCGCCGGTCGCGAACTCTGGTTTACCTCCACTCCGACCTCCGATGGGTTCCAGGACCCTCCCAAGCAGGTCCCTACAATCGAAATTCAGGTCATCGCTCCTGGCCATGATCATCATCATCGTGTCCTCCACGCAGATGAGTATGCACGCTGTCCTTTCTCTCCGCACCATGCGGTTGACCGCTGCGAACACGGTCCTCCTGTCTACCCCATGATAGATTCCACTGTACAGGTTGATACCGCTCACCTCCTCCGGCTGGAGGGAATCCAGTATCTGGCGGCTGCATTGCCTAAGGGACTCCCGGGAGCTCTCCGCCATGCTCCTCAAGTTCTCAACGGCCTTGAAGAGGTCCTCGGGGTGTGATCCCATGGCGTCCGATGTACTCAGAGCAATGCTGGCGAGATCGAGACCTCTGTCCACAGCCCGGTCTCCCACCTCGAATTCGATCTCCACCGAGCCTACTGGCTTAGCAGCTGTCATCTTGGTCACCAGTACCCTCCCTATCATGCCCGTGGTGGGGACGTGGACCCCAGCGCAGGCGGCGGCATCGAACTCCCCTATCCTCACGATTCGCACCCTGTCTCCCTGTATGCGGTTCAGCTTGGCTCGTATTCCCTCCAATACCGGATCGGATCTATTTACCCAGACGGTCTCCACATCCAGATCATGTGATATGGCCCGGTTCAACTCCCCCTGAACGGTGGTGATGGTCTCCCAGTCGATGTTCCCGGTGACGATGACGGACTTCCTCTCTGGTGTTATGGAGATCTTGACCAGCTTCAGGTCATCCAGCTGATGGGAGAGGGCGGAGAATAGCATGTGCTCGGCAGTGTGCCCCCTCATCAGGTCCAGTCTCCTCTCCCAGTCCAGACGGCATTCGACCCCTTGCCCTACGTGGAATCGGTGATCAGGTACCCTGTGTCCGATGCCGTTGACCTTCTGGATCTCAGTGACATCCAATCCCTCGATAACGCCTGTGTCCGCCTCCTGACCCCCTCCTCCGGGGTAGAATGCGGTGCGGTCGAGCACTACCCATTCCCCATCGGTCGAGGTCACGGTTGCTTTGAACTCTTGGAGGCATGGATCATCTAGGTAGAGGAGTTCCGTCATGCTCATTTAAATGAACCAGGCGTTGATAAGCTTTATCGGTCCGACATGCGGGTTGTCTCTTGATTACTCTCAATACAAAAAGGGATATACTAACATCTTGATTGGACATTTGTATCGTCTAGACGCCGTGCGATCGATCGATGGTGAGAAGATGCTTGACGAGTTGGATGAGAGGATAATCAGGGAGGTCTGCATCTCAAGTCAGGGTTCATACAGGCAGATAGCGAAGCGACTGGGGGTCCATCCTACCACCCTGATCCAGAGGATGAAGAATCTGGAGGAGAACGGCGTCATCCTGGGCCACAGGGCCAATGTTGACTACCTGAAGCTGGGATACGAGTTCATGGCCATGGTCCATGTCTACTTCGAAGGCGACCTGCTGGAGATCCAGAAGCGGATGAGGGAGATCAAATCGATCGTGGGTATCTTCGACGTGACGGGGGAGTGCGACTCCATAGTATGGGTCGCGTGCAAGAATCGGGAGGAGTTCTCTGCAGTGATCAAACAGATGCTGGCAATCGATGGGGTCAGCAAGACCAACACACATGTCATATTGAACGTGATCAAGGATCCCTACGAGTTCATACCAGAGTTCGATTCCCGGAACGAGGACTGAACGGTTCACAGATGCCAGCGCCGCAGCGCTTGGATATCGATTGCCCGTTCAATCATTTTCAGGGGGCATTGCCTTTCATTTCCGGATATTATGGATGATTGAAGCGTTCCAATCGCACATTCTTCCAGGGTACCCATGATTCGTTGGAGGAAAGTGTTTAATATCTTCTTTTGATTAGGAGAAATTCAATCATCCGAGTGGATCTAAGAGGGCACAGTCTATGATGAGAACGCACACATGCGGTGATATTAGGGAAGGAGATCTCGGGGCGCGGGTGACCCTCGTTGGATGGGTGAGGTTCGCACGTGACCACGGGGGCGTTCTATTCTTCGACCTCGC
>CAZQLP010000026.1:0-18422 GCA_964594225.1 uncultured Methanomassiliicoccales archaeon | reverse complement strand
CGGGGGGAGATACCCCCTCCCCGCCGAGCGGAGGGTGCGTACGTCCCTCCCCGCCATAGACTCATTCTTCCCGGGATTCAGGTCATCCCAGATCACCCTGATAGACAGCTCCGACAGGTTCCTGTTTGACCTCACTCACCTGCTCTGCGTCAACTCCATCAACGACCTGGGAGATGAGGTGGTGTGGGTGGACGGAGGGAACTCGATCAACCCCTACGAGATCGCCTCCCTATGCAGGAGGTACCGCCTGGACATGAGGGAGACCCTGGACAGCGTTAACGTGGCCAGGGCTTTCACCGCCTACCAGATGACCTCGCTCATCGTGGACAGGCTGGAGAAGGAGGTGGAACGCACCCGCAGCGGCACGGTGATCGTATCCTGCTTCACCGACCTCTTCCACGACAAGGACATGTGGTGGTCCGAGTCATTCCAGCTCATCAAGCGCTGCCTCTCCGCGCTCAGGGAGATGACACAGCAGCACTCCCTGGTGACGGTGATCACCAATCACGGGCTCACCAAGATCGGGCACAGGCGTAGCCTGGCCAAGCTGATGGACGAGAGCGCGGACTCGGTGCTGCGCATAGAGAACCGCAGGAGGGCATTGGAGCTCTCGCTGGTGAAGGAGGGGAGGTCCATGCTCTACCACCCCGTTCCCTACTATCAAACGACGCTGGAGGAGTTCCTGGGGTGATGGTATGGGCAGGACCGTTCCCACATACCGGAGGACGCTGGAGTCCATGGTGAGGGCGTGGGGTGACTTCCGCCGCGCCCTCGACGGGGAGGACAGGGAGGCCTTCGACCGCCTGATGGAAAGGGCCAGGAGACACTCCTCCGCCTCATCCTACGCCGCCCTCTGCGACCCATTGGAGGCGGTGCTGCTCTCCATCCTGCTGGAGCTGGAGAAGGAGATGGGGTCCCTGAGGAAGGGGAGGGAATGAGGGGCTGGATCATCGACTGCTACCCGGATTACGGGACCGACACCATGGTGTTGTGGGTCAGGGGTACGGACGGGGCGGAACGCATGGTGTTCGACTACCGACCCGATATCTACGTCTGGGCCCCACGGGAGGAACTTCGCTCCATCCCGGGAAAGCTGGAGAGGATCGGCCTCACCGACTCATCCGTGGAGAGGCGAAGGCTGTGGCTGGGGGAGCGGGAGAGGGACGTGGTGAGAATCGGCGTTCCAAGATACTCCCAGATACGGGACCTGGCCCTCACCCTGGATAGGTGGGGCGGGCATCACAGGTACAGGCTATTCAACGTGGACCTCAGGCTGGAACAGCGCTTCCTGCTGGAGAAGGGGATATTCCCCATGGGCCTCACCGACATGGATGGCATGAGGGCCCTCGACTCCCCCTGGAGGCACGACTACCCTCTCCCCCAGTTCAGGGAGGCGCTGCTGGACATCGAGGTGAGAGCGGAGAACGGCATACCCACCTTCGACGACCCCATGGAGAGGGTGAGGGTGAATGACGCGACCCTCGAAGGCCCGGAGGATGGTATACTGGAGGACCTCGCCCGCCTCATCGGGGACATGGACCCCGACATCGTGTACACCGGCAGGGGAGACGACTTCTACATGTGCTACCTGGCCAGGAGGGCCCAGGACCACGGCATCGAACTGGACCTGGGCCGGGAGGAGGGGGCGAGGACCTCCAAGGGAAAGAGCTACTTCACCTACGGTCGGATAATGTACAGGCCGCCCGCCTACAAGCTGCGGGGAAGGATGCACATCGACCGGGAGCAGTCGTTCATGTACGCTGAGGCCGATGGAATGTACGGTCTCATCGACCTCTCCCGCCTGTCGCTCATCCCGGTCCAGGACCTTTCCCGTCTCTCTCCCGGAAGCGCGATTAGCGCCATGCAGGTGAACGAAGCCATGCGCACCGGCCACCTGGTCATGTGGAAGAAGAACGTCCCAGAGGGGTTCAAGACCGCCAGGGAACTTATGATGTGCGACCGCGGGGGGTTCATTCACGATCCGACGGTGGGAGTACATGATTCCGTGACGGAGCTGGATTTCTGCTCCCTCTACCCCAACATCATGGTGAAGTACAACATCTCTCCCGAGACGCTCAACTGCAAATGCTGTCCCCGTTCGACCATCCGCGTTCCGGGGATAGGCTATCACTTCTGCGAGCGACGCAGGGGCCTGGTGCCCAGGGTGATAGAGCCAGTCATACGGAGACGGATCGCATGCAAGCGGCTGGCGAGGGAGTCTCCCCGGAACAGGGACATATACACCCAGAGGGCCAAGGTCCTCAAGTGGATATTGGTGACATGCTTTGGCTACACCGGCTACCGCAACGCCCGCTTCGGGCGTATCGAGTGCCACGAGTCCACCACTGCCTACGGGCGGGAGATGATCCTCCGCAGCTCGGAGATCGCCGAGCGGCGTGGCTTCAGGGTGCTCCACGGCATCGTGGACTCGCTTTGGCTATCGGGCAATGGCGATGTCGAGATGTTCCGACAGGAGATAGAGGAGGAGTTCGACATCCCGCTGGAACTGGAAGGGCATTACAGGTGGGTGGTGTTCCTACCATGCATCACCACCGGAGTGGGGGCCCTCAACAGGTACTACGGGCTGTTCGACAACGGAGAACTGAAGACCAGAGGGATAGCGGTCAGGAAGAGGGACACCCCCTCCCTGATCAAGGAGGCGCAGCAAGAGATGCTGGATGAACTGTCCCATGCTTCCAGCTCCGAGGAGTTCAAGGACCGGATACCCGGGGTGCTGGACATAATGGAATCCAGGGCCGGGGAGATCCTGGACGGCACGGTGCCATTGAACAAGTTGATAATGACACGGAGGGTGTCCAAGAGACTGGAGGACTATCGTCAGTTCAACGACTCCGTGGCCGCCCTCATGCAGATGGAGGAGAGGGGTTTTGAGGTCCCTCCGGGAAAGGTGGTGAGGTTCATGCTCCGCGACTCAAGCACCCGAGACTTCAGGAGCAGGGTGAAGGTGGATCGGTTCATTCGGGGGGACGAGGGGTACGATGCCCAGAGCTATATCGATCTGCTGATCAGGGGCACCGCCGAACTGCTGTCGCCCCTCGGCTGGGACTTCGACTCCCTCAGGGGACTGATAGACAGGGAATACCAACCTACCAGAGGAAGAAGATGATGACCGGGATCAGCAGGCATCCGGTCAGATGCACCCGCCCCACACCCGCCTTGGGGGGAACGAGCCCCAACAGTGTGGATGCCAACAGTAGAAGGAGACCCTGGACGCCGTTGAATACCAGGACGAGTACAACGACGAGAACGATGATGAATTTGCTGATCCTCCCCATGTCGTGATTGGAGACCGCCTTTGAAAACAGCCTTCCGGCCCTGAGGGTAAGATAGAACCCGGTCGCCGCGGAGAGCAGTACCGAGAGCAGGAGGAGAGCGAAGTGGTCCGATGGGAACTGCTGCATCAGAGGAAGGTCGTCCCCCATAAGATCCACGACCGCGAGCATGGCCCCTGTCCTCCCCCTTCCGGTCACGGAGAGGGCTATGAGACTGAACACCGTGGCGGAGGAGCCCACAGCAGAGACCGTGGTGATGAAGGAAGGAGCTGACCCGCTACCCCCGACCTTTGAGAACGCGGATCCCATGACCGCCCCCGAGGTGGATGTTATCCCTGGGAACCAGCCTACCATGGCCCCGGCCAGCACGCCCCTCAGCGACGGGAGGAACGGGGACCTGACCACAAGCGGCCCGCCCTGTCCGGGGATCGACGGGTTGCGGATAGAGAGGACCAGGGTGGGCAATCCGAAGAGGCCGGTGAGCAGTGGGAACAAGAGGTTCTGACCCAGGCCGCCGAGATTCTCCAGGGGGAGGACGGCGTTCATGGCCAGGTAGCCGAGCAATCCCGATGAGCAGACGAGGGCCACGGACCAGGACATCTTCCTCCAGCCCCCGTGTCTCTCGGAGGAGACCAGGAGGACGATGACCCCCAGGAGTATGTAAGGTATGAAATCCGAGAGCGTCTCGTAGAGACCGATCGGACGGCCCATCACCAGGTGGGAGGGAGCTGCGAGGAGTATGGCCATCAGTGTTCCCACCAGGCTTCCGCTAGCGGAGCACCGGACCGCCTCCATCCCTCTGCCCTCCATCAGCATCCTGTGTCCCGGAAGCACGGAGAGGGCGTCCGAGGAGTCAGGTGCCCCCAGGAAGATGGATGGGATGAAGTCGAGGAACGAGTGGACGACCGCCGCGGACACGATCATTACCGATATCAGCAGGGGCAGAACGTTCTGATCCAGCCCTCCTGCCTCGAGGAAACCGTACATGGTGGAGGCCAGGACGGGTTCCATGACCATGAGGATCAGGGCCATGGTGTTCACGTGTATGCCTGGGACCAGCCCGCTGAAGACGCCCATCATCGACCCCAGGCCCGAGCAGTAGATGACCATGAGAAGCAGGGGTAGATCCACCATCGGGCGATGATGATTGGAGGGGTTGTATGTGAGGACTACATCCACTCTTCAGCGGAAACGGCAAATGTATTAAGGCAGGAGGAACTAGCCGCCTAGCATGGCAATCGCGGTCTCTGCCAGGAACCTGACCAAGAGGTTCAACTCGTTCACGGCAGTGGACTCCATCTCCTTCGAGATAGAGGAAGGGATCTGCTTCGGGTTCCTGGGACCGAACGGGGCCGGGAAGACCACGGCCATGAAGATGATACACTGCGTCTCCCCGGTGACCGAGGGAGATCTGAGCGTGATGGGCATGGACGTGGATTCCAACCCACAGGAGATCAAGTCCATGATAGGTGTCGCGCCACAGGAGGACAACCTGGACCCGGACTTCACCGTCATGAGGAACCTCGTCGTTTACGCCAGGTACTTCAACATCGGGAGGGATCTGGCCACCAGGAGGGCGGAGGAACTCCTGGACTTCATGCAGCTGAAGGAGAAGAGGGATGTCAAGATCACCCAGCTCTCTGGAGGGATGAAGCGAAGGCTCATCATCGCAAGGGCCCTCATGAACGAGCCCAGAATACTGATACTGGACGAACCCACCACCGGTCTGGATCCTCAGGCCAGACATCTGATCTGGGAGAAGGTGAGGGGGCTGAAGAAAAGGGGTGTGACGGTCCTTCTCACCACCCACTACATGGACGAGGCGGAGCAACTCTGCGACAGGCTGGTGATCATGGAGAGGGGGAGGATACTGGTGGAGGATCGTCCGAGGGCTCTCATAGACATGGTGGTCGGAACGGGGGTCATCGGCGTGTTCCAGGCACCGGAGGGACTTGCGGACCACCTGGAACGCGAGGGACTTGAACACGAGACCACGGTCGACGGGGTGTACATATACACCAACGAGATGGAGAGCGTGCTGGAGGATCTGATCAACAGGTTCGGCATCAGGGACTACCTTGTCCGCAACGCCACTCTGGAGGACGTGTTCCTCAAGCTGACCGGGAGGGGGCTGAGGGAATGAACATGCTGTCCAACATCAGCTGGAGCTCCCTCCAGGTGTGGCGAAGGAACAGGGACGTGTTCTTCACCACCTGGAAGACCAACTTCATACCGCCCTTCCTGGAGCCCGTACTGTACCTGACGGCAATGGGGCTGGGGTTCGGGGTTCTCATAGGGCAGGTGGAGTACCACGGAAACCTCTACGACTACGCCAAGTTCCTGGCTCCCGGCCTGATAGCGATATCGATCATGTACTCGGCGTTCTTCGAGTGCACATATGGCTCCTTCATCAGGATGCACTATCAGAAGACTTTTGACGCCATCATCGCCACTCCCGTGAGCATCGAGGACGTGATCGTGGGTGAGATGTTGTGGGGTGCGACCAAGGCATTCCTCAACTCCAGCATAGTCCTGGTCGTGATCGTCGTTGCCGGCCTGGCAGACTTCCCGGGAGTACTGTTGGTACCTGTGGTCGCCTTCCTGGGGGGGCTGATGTTCGCTGCCATAGCAATGGTGTTCACAGCGGTGGTGCCCAACATCGACTCCTTCAACTACCCGTTCTTCCTGCTCATAACGCCCATGTTCCTGTTCAGCGGAACCTTCTTCCCCCTGACCGTCCTTCCAGCATGGGGGCAGAACCTGGCACTGCTCATGCCGCTCACCCACGTGACCACAATGATCCGGGACTTCTCGTTCGATACCTACCAGATCATGGACCTGGTTGGTCTGATCTTCATCACGGTGTTGACCATCATAATGTTCCTGGCGGCGATAAGGATGATGAGAAAGCGGTTGATCAGCTGAGGACGACCACCTTGCCGTCCCTTACCTCGACCTTGACCAGGGTCTTGATCGCGATCCCCAGCTCCTCCTCAAGCTCCTCCAGATGATCTGTTTTCTCCACAACGATCACGATATCCGTGATCTCTGCTCCGATGGCCCTCAGGGCGGTCACCAGGGCCCTGAGCGTGCCTCCGGTGCTCACCACGTCGTCAACGATGACCACCCTGTCCCCTGAGGAGACGCCGTTTATGTAGAGGTCCTTGCTCGAGTAGCCGGTGACCTGCTTGACGCTCACCTCGCCTGGCAGGCCGTATCTCCGCTTTCGGATTATGTTGTACGGAATGCCCGTCATGAGGGAGAGCGGGGCCATGAGAGGAATGGCCATGGTCTCCGCCCCCACGATTAGGTCACATCCGAACTCGCAGGATTCATAAATCTCGTCCAGCACCTCCTTCAGGATCCCGGGATCCATGGAGGGTATCCCATCGGTCACTGGATGAATGAAGTAGTGATACTCCCCGAACCTGACCACGGGGGAGGATTCCAGGCTCTTCCTCAGTCTATCAAGCATGAAAGGTTCTTCCCGATGATGTATTGCGTTTCCACAATTTGAAAATTGACCATTGGAACCCGTCGGGATGGTCCCGATCAGATCTGCAATGATAATGGAACCCATGCGAGAAGGTCATTACGATCCAAATCTGCCAGCTCAAAGATCATTTCATCCTAAATCTGGCTCATGGGGCCTTCGTCCACTTCGCGCCACTCTTCTGGACTTTGTCTGCGGTCCTGAGTGTCCTCAGCGTCCTGCGGATCATGTCCTCCGAGACATCGATCTGGAACTGGTCCTTGAATCCCTGCCTGATGCCCAGCACGGTCTTGGGCTCGTAAAGCACCTTGGGCAGAAGGGTTCTCAGGTCCTCGTGCAGGTTCCAGGGGAAAATGAACCATATCCAGTTATCCTCCAGCACCTCCACCTCGTAGTAGTCCGGTTCCACCTTGGAGTGGGAGATGTGCAGCAGGGTGGCGGCCTTGATCTCAGAGGGGTTCAGCTTAACTATATGATCCTTGGCCAGGGAGAGACTCTCCCCCGTGTCCGTGATGTCGTCCACGATGAGCACCCTTTCCCCCTTGATGTCCATGTTCAACTCTTGGGTGAGCAATGCCTTGCCATCGTTGTTGGCGGTCACGCCCCAGTGCTCGGTTTTGACTGCATAGAGCTTCTTCACCTTGAGGTGGTCACAGATGAGCCTGGCGGGTATCCATCCTCCCCTGGTGAGGCCCACCACCACCGTGGGCATGTAACCATCATCCTCGATGTCGTTGGCCACCGCCTCCGTCCATGTTGCCATTTCATCCCATGTCAGGATTCTGCACTTGAAGCTCTCCATATCGGCCATTGGGATCATCCCCCGGTGTCAGACCTGCCGACCAGGTGTAATGGGTGCAAAGGGAAGATGGAATAAAAAAGGTTTCCTTTCCCCCACGAAGAGGTGTGAATTGGTCTCCTTGGCTGCCCTCACTCGATGATCGGATTCACGAAGTGCATCTCCTTGCTGTTGAACAGGCCCCTGTCGCTCATCTTGAGCTCGGGTAGGACCAGCAGACACTGGAAGGAGAGCGTCATGAAGGGCGATGGAAGGACGCAACCAAGCTCCCTGACCAGATGGAACACCTCCTTGTCCTGGTCCAGCACATCCTGGATGTGGGAGCTGCTCATGAGCCCGGCCACATCAAGCTCCAGCGATGCACTCCTAACACCGTCGGTGGCAACGTAGCCACCATTCCTCGAGACCTCGTTGACGGCCTTTGCCAATGCCATTGGATCGACACCCACGGCCACTATGTTGTGGGAGTCGTGGGCCACCGTGGAGGCGATCGCTCCGCTGGTCAACCCGAATCCCCTTATGAATCCCAGGGCAAGGGGTGCGTCCTGGTACCGGTTGGCGACGGTGATAATACCGACGTCATTCTTCGGATCTGGCCTCACGTATCCGTCCCATACCACCAGCTCCGCCTCCCCCGCCATGCTCTCGATCTGCTTGGGCATGACCTCCATCACCCTCACCCTGGCCTTGGGGCCCTGGTGCCTGATCATGAAATCCTGGAATGACCGATTCTGACGATGTATGGCGGGGTGGACCTTCAGGGGGTTGACGTCGAAGAGCGCCTTCCCGTCCTTGGCCACCAGCCTGCCCTCCACGTACACCTCCTCCACCTGGAATGACTCCAGATCCTTGACTATGACGAAGTCCGCCTTCAAGCCCTCCTCCACCTTTCCAATCGGGAGCCCGTAGTGCTCCGCGGGCCAGAGCGTCACCGCCCTCACGGCGTGGACCGGGTCCATCCCGTACTCCACCGCCAGCTTCAAACGCTTGTCCATGTACCCATTCACCAGCTCGTCCGCCTCCATGTCATCGGTCACCAGGAAGCACTCGTTCTCCCTGGCGAAGGGCATGAGATCCTTCATGTTCCGGGAGGCACTTCCCTCCCTGACCATGATGGTCATGCCCCTCTCTGCCTTCTCAACGGCCTCCTCCAGGGTAGTGGACTCGTGATCAGTGGATATGCCTGCGCAGATGTACCGATCCAGGTCGCTCCCGGTCAACCCGGGACAGTGACCGTCGACAGGTTTGGCCAGCAGCTTGGCGACCTCGATCTTCGCCATGATGTCGGGATCCTCGTTTATCACCCCGGGATAGTTCATGACCTCGCCCAGTGCTACGAACTGATCGCTCTGGAGCAAGGACCTGATATCCCTCCACCCCAGTACCGCGCCTGAGGTCTCCCATGGCGTGGCTGGAACGCATGACGGTGCGGTAAAGTAGAAACGCATGGGAACCCTGGCACCGTCAGCCACCATGTATTCGATGCCGACCATGCCCATGACGTTTGCTATCTCGTGGGGGTCAGCGACAACGGAAGTCACCCCGTGTGTCACGGCCATCTCCGCGAACCTGGATGGACAGAGTTTCGAGGACTCTATGTGTATGTGGGCGTCGATGATCCCCGGGATTATGTAGTGTTCCTTTGAGACCGGCCTCTGGGTTATCCTTACCAGGCAATGCTCGTACATTTCGAGCCTCGCGGGGAATATGTCCCCGCTCACAACGTCCACGAAATTGCCCTCTATCATGTTCCCATCTCTAATTCTCATAAAGACGCATCATCAAAGAAAAAGTTTTCACAGTGAGCGATCATTGATGAAAGCATGTCCTTCCCCCGAGAGGTGTTGAACGAGCTCAAATGGCATCCAGACAGATCGCTGGAAAGTGCCGAGATAGCCTACGGGCACCGTGGAGCACCCAACGATCTCAAGGTGATCCCGGGAAACGATATCTCCGAGCTGGGACGATCGTTCTTCAGCACTAGGGAATCCAGAATACCCTATCACAGGATCAGGCGAATTCGCGTTCTATCGCCTGGAGGGGAGGTCGTCAGGTCCTGGGAGTTCGACTGAGGACAAGATATTGCTAGCAGTTTTCCCTAACATGATTTGATAGGCACGAGATCATGGACACCGATCATAACAATCCTGGCGCTGGTCCTGTCCATTCTCCTCATGGCCGGAAACTCAATGGCAGTCGATTTCCTGGGAAGGGAGTACACCTAGGTTGGAAATTTCTACGCCGTCCCCTTCACGGCGGAGGACCTGGGCATCTACCAATTCACCGTTGATTCAGAATACGGGGAGAGCGTTGCCGTTTTGATACTCGATACCGCCAACTTCCAGAAGTATCAGGCCAACCAGACCTTCGAATACGAGGATTATACGGTGGCAGTCATGGAGAAAAGGCAGATCGTGCTACTTACCGGCAACTACTACTTCATCATCGACAACTCCGAAAGGATCACGCCCCCTCCAGAAAGCCCCATCCAGGTGGAGTACTCCATGCAGGAGAAGATACCCTTCAGCGACCTGTTCAACAACATTCTCATCATAGGCGTGATCTCTATCGTAATCATGGTCATTATGATCGTTGTCCTCCTGTACTTCCTGAGAAAGGATGAGAGGAAGAGGCAGGAGGCGCTGCGACGGTACCCTTTCCAGATGAAGACAAAATACTGCAAGCACTGCGGACATCAGATGCCGGTCGATGCCAGCGTTTGTCCTCATTGCGGTGAGAGAAATTGAAGGAAAATTGATCGGGTGGTCGCCCACCCTTCCGTTCTCATCTTCCACTCAGCGGGGCTCTCCGCAGTTGGGGCAGGTTCTCATGAATGCGGGGTACTGGACACCGCACTTCTTGCACTTGATCATCTCGGGCTTCTGCTTCTGAGACTGCTGTTGAGATCTCGCCGCTGGCTCATGTTGTGGGGGAGCCTGCGGACCTGCTTGCCCCTGTGGTGTTGAGGGAGCTGGAGGCTGCTGGTACGGTTGAGGCGGATGCTGCGGGGGAGCTTGAGGAGGGGCCTGAGATTGATACTGTCCAGACTGCTGAGGCGGGTATGGCTGATACTGGGGCTGGAAGGCCTCCTGTATCCTCAGGAATGCGATTATCATGAATATTCCAGGAAGGATACCAAATATGATGCCCAGTATGCCCCATATTAGGAGCCTGTCGCTGGCCTCGTTGAATCTTCCCTGATCGATGGTATCGAAGACCGTTGTCTTCAGGAGGAGAACGATGATCAGGTTGACCATGGCCGAGACCAACAAATATGCGCCCGAAGTCCAAGAGCTAAACACCAAGGAGATTATCCCGAAAACCAGCATGACGAAGAAGAAAATGAAAAAGATCAGCTGTCCCCAATAGGCAAATTTGCGGGCCTCCGCCACGCTATTTGGCAGCCAAGGTGGCCCAATGTTATTCGATAGAAACCGTAGTTCTGCCATAACAATACCTTCATCTCAATTTCAATTGAATGAGCCTTTGAGCATCCCCATATTAAGAAAGCTCCAAGGTATTTAATCATATCTCCAACACTATCTAAATCACGACTGGAACTCTTAGGTGTACTCCCTCACTAGAAATATTCCCTTAGCTCCCCGTAACGATCAAGGGACGGAAGCACACTCCACCGACAGGAATTCATTGGACATGAAGCCAGATGGTGATGTTGGGAGTTCCCAATCACATTAAATTTAAATAATGGTTATCGGCTACAAACGACAAAAAGAGAAAGAGTGAAAGGATGAAGTATGAAGATTACAAGGCATTATATGATAACTTGAGGAGACCAAAGGACATAGTCGATCTCGCTGAACGGCTCGAGTTGGACGAGGAGCTCCTCGATGTTCTGTACACACAGCGGACCGTGAGGGACACCACCAAGAGATTCTACCGGGTCAAGAATCAATCCCATCGCTTGTTCAAGGATTGGAAGAGTGGCAAGAGCATGCTCAAGATCGCCAAGAAGGAGCGTTTCTCCCCCATACTCACTGGACTATTCCTCTTCCAAGAGAAGGGATACTCGAAGAAGTACTTCTGGAAGTGCGTCAGGAACCCGGAGGATATCAGGGACGAGAGGCTCAAGAAGGAGCTCACCCAGATAACGAACGCGGACTGGGTATACTCCCCCTGGGCCTCTGATAAGCAGTACCAGAGGGGAATCTGGGGTGAGAACCTGCTCCATGAATGGCTGGATGAACAGGGCATATCATACCGGACCGAGGAGGACATAAGAGGAGAGTACCCCAAGACCCCCGACTGCCTGTTCGATGAACCGATGATGCTGAACGGCTGGGAGATTAACTGGATAGAGTCAAAGGCCACCTTCGGCGACAACATCGAGATCAAGAAGAACCTCAAGAAACAGCTCCTCCCGTACTTGGATCTCTTCGGGAGGGGGGTGGTGGTATACTGGTTCGGATTCCTCGATGATTTCGTGGGACCGGAGAACATCATCATCGCCGATAATGAGTTACTCAATTGGAAATTCGGGAAAAAACCATAAGTAGGGATTATGACCCAATACACCTCAGATGGAATTCATTTCTGCCAGTGACCTCGGGCGATACGGATACTGCCCACTCAGCTGGTGGTTGGGCAGGACCGGCGAGGTCACGTCCGAGGCGCTGGAAAGGGGGGATAGGAAGCACGGTGAGATCTCCAGGAGCCTTACTGCAATCAAGAGTCAGGAACAGAAAGCGAAGGGATGGGAGATCCTGGTCATCGTGTTCTCTATCACCGCCACAGCGTTGGCCAGCGTAGGCCTCTCGCTCCTGCCGGTGGCCAACGCCCAGAGCTGGAGCGGCTACCTTGGATTCATATCGATACTCTGGATCCTTGCGGCAGTGTTCATGCTCATAAGGGCGAACGCGGTCGAGGAGAAGGAGAGCGCCTTCTACCGGAAGCTCATGGTCGTGTTCGCGATCGTCGCCACCCTGGTGGCGATCAACTCCATCTCCGTGCTGGGAATCGATCCTGAGGCCGCCCTTGTCTACGAAATCATCGCCCTCCTATGGCTCATCTCAGCATGCGTTGCCCTCTACTTCCACATCGTTGCCTCCAGGAAGGCGAGGACCGAGAGGGAGGAGATCGATATCGAGGGCGAGATCGAGTACATTGGAAAGGACCATTCCCGGCTCCTCAAGTCCAATAAGTATGGATTATCTGGAAGACCGGACTACATCCTGGAGATGGACGGGGATCAGATACCGGTTGAGGTCAAGACCGGCAGGATACCGATGGGTCCCCTATTCTCCCATATACTGCAGGTCTCGGCTTACTCGCTGCTGCTGAGCGAGGAGAACGGGAAGAGGGTACCTTACGGCATCCTCAAGTACGAGAATATCGAGCACGAGATCGAGTTCAGCGATGAACTGGAAGCCCTACTAATCTCCAAGCTCAGGGAGATGAGAAAGTTGATGGAGACGGGGGATGTCCACCGAAATCATAATAGGGAGGGCAAGTGCAGAAATTGTTCAAGGCGGGAGATGTGCCCCGAGAGGCTTGCCTGATCACTCCACCGTCACGCTCTTCGCCAGGTTACGGGGCTTGTCTATGGAGCATCCCTTTATCCTTGCGGCATGATATGCCAGGAGCTGCATCGCCACCGATATGAGGATGGGTGTGAGCAGCGGACTCACCCTGGGTGTCCCAATGATCCTGTCCACGATGGCCTCGAGCTCGTCATCGCCCTCCTCGCCCACCGCGATCACCGGTGCGTCCCTGGCCACTACCTCCGATATATTGTGCATCATCTTATCGTAGGTATGGTCCTTGATGCATGCCGCCACGATGGGGGTCGAGGAATCCACGAGCGCAAGGGGGCCATGTTTCAGCTCCCCGGCGGCATAGCCCTCCGCGTGAATGTACGAGATCTCCTTGAGCTTGAGTGCCCCCTCCATCATCGTGGGGTAGTTGATGTGCCTGCCTATGAAGAAGATATCCCTTGCATCGGCGATCATCCTGGCCGCATCCTCTATGTTCTCGGCCTGATCCAGCATGCTTCTGACGTAAACCGGGAGGGAGCGGACCTCGCTCATCATCTCCCTGAACGAGTCGGGGGTGAGATTTCCATTCTTCAGGCCCAGACGCATGGCCACTAGGATCATGGCGACTACCTGGGTGGTGAAGGTTTTGGTCGCTGCAACACCGATTTCCGGACCTGCTCTGGTGTAAAGGACCTCGTCAACCTCCCGGGTGATGGTGCTGCCCACGACGTTCGTGATGGCGAAGGTGGGGCATCCTCTCTGCTTCGCCTCCCTCAGTGCGGCCAGGGTATCCGCGGTCTCCCCACTCTGGGATATGACTATGACGAGCTGATACTGATTGACGGAACTCGAATACCTGTACTCCGAGGCCAGGTCAACGGTCACGGGAATCCGGGCGATGCTCTCTATCAGATACTTGCCAATCATCCCAGCGTGATAGGAAGTGCCACAGGCGACGATCTTCACGGTGTCGAGATCCACGTCCGAGAGCATTGAACCATTCTCCATCCCGTCGGACACCCCTATCAGGGTGTTGTGGATGGCCGTGGGTTGCTCATAAATCTCCTTGAGCATGAAGTGTTCGAACCCTCCCTTCTGAGCGTCTTCCACCGTCCAGTCCACCCGGTGGACCTCCCTTTCCACCAGCTGACCTTCGCCGTCGAAGATCTCGACCATATCGGAGGTAATGCGTGCCATGTCCCCCTCCATCAGGTAGATGACCCTGTTGGTGTAATCCAGCAGGGGGGTGACGTCGGAAGCGAGGAAGTTCTCGCCCACGCCCACACCGATGACCAGTGGATTCTCCTTCCTGACGGCCACGATCTCCTCGCTCCCCTCGATCAGGGCGGCGATGGCGTAGGTGCCGCTTACCTCCTCAATGGTTTCCCTGAGGGCAGAGAGCAGGTCCCCGTCGTAGTGATTCTCGAGCAGGTGAACGAGTACCTCGGTGTCGGTGTCCGATGAGAACTGATGACCATCGGACTCAAGCTTCCTTCGGAGTGCGGCGTTATTCTCGATGATGCCATTGTGCACCAGGGCGATCCTGCCGGAGCAGTCCGTGAATGGATGGGCGTTCCGCTTGGAGGGGCGACCGCAGGTCGCCCATCGGGTATGACCAATTCCCGAGTTCCCCTCGATCATTGGAAGGGCGTTCTTCAGGGAGCTGATCTCCCCCTGATCCTTGTGAATGAACAGAGAGTCCCCATTGATCGCCACACCGGCCGAGTCGTAGCCGCGATACTCCAGCCTCTCGAGACCGTCGATGATGACATCCAAGGCCCTTCGATGTCCAGAATAGCCGATTATGCCGCACATCAGTAAACGACGCTCCCGTTCTCGAGATTGTTCCGCACGATGGTTTGCGGGCCTATCCTGCACCCTGCCCCGACTATGCAGCCCGGTGAAAGCACCGATCCCGAGCCAACGGTGGTGTTCTCTCCGATAAGTGAGCCTATGTGATCCAACCTGAACATCTCTCTATCCACCTGGGTCACCGCTTCCCCGCTGGATGCGGAGCATCCGGGTCCCAGCCTGACCCCGTCATCGAGCACCGAATGGGACACGTGGACGTGGGAGGCGATCCTGACGTTGTCCATCACCACGCTCTGGGATATGAAAGTGAAGGGATCTATCTGGGACCCGTCACCGATTCTCGTGGTGGGGAATATGGTGACGTCCGGGCCTATGTCGCAGCCCTCCCCGACGTAAACGGGCCCCTGAATGTAGGTTCCCGACCGTATCCTTGTCCCCTCCCCGACCTCCACAGATCCCTTGAGAGTAACACCGGACTCGATAGTGCCTCCCGTCTTCTGTCCCTGGGACCCCAGGGCCATGGCGTTCAGCCCGATGAGATCCCATGGATAGACTGCATCCATCCATCTCCCGCTGGTCTGGATGGCCCTGAGGTCGAGATCCGGTAGCATCCTCTGCAGCACATGGGTTATCCCAGTCTCCCCGGCCCTTGTGACACCGCGCATCGACTCCAGGATCTCGGGTCTGAACCGGTACATGCCCGTGTTGATCACGTTGCCCATATCTGCCTCTGGCTTCTCCACGATGGTCTTCACCCTGCCCCTGCTGGCCATGACCACGCCGTACTTCGAGGGGATATCGCTCTTGGTGACAAGCATGGCGTGACCCTCTCCATTCATAAGGTCCGATACCGCCTTTCCGTCGATTATGTTGTCCCCCGCCAGGACCAGGAACTCCCCGTCGATGAAATCCGAGGCCGCGAGCAGGGCATGGGCCGTTCCCAGTTGCCTCTCCTGGAAGGCGTACTCTATCCGGGCCCCGAACCTGCTCCCATCCTCGAAATGGGTCATGATTCTCTCCTTCTTGTAGCCCACCACCATCACGATGTCCGTGATGTCGTTTTCCATCAGGGAACGGACCACGTGCTCCATCATCGGTCTCCTTCCCACGGGTATCATGACCTTTGGCCTGGATACGGTAAACGGTCTCAGCCTGGTTCCCTCACCCGCGGCCAGCACAACTGCCTTCATGATGCTTCCTCCGGCGAAATCAATGCCATCGGGAGTTCAAGATACTTTCCCTGGTCTAGTCCCGATGGTGCATTCCACTGATTGTTCTTTCTCACATAAAAGATGTCCTTAACGCTATCAGTAGCGAGAATCACCTCGAAGGGTTCATTAGCAAAGTAGCTGTTTTTTCAATTGTCGGTTGAGCCGACCGCATAAAGGGGTAGAGGAATGGAATCCAAATTGTCGCTGAGAATCCCTGATGAGATATTCAGGTTCTTCACCAACCCAGGTGGTCACTCCCTGATACTCAATGGGACCGCCGGGAGCGGGAAGACCACCTTCGCCCTCCAGACGATAGAGGACATGTCGGAGCTGGAGAGGAGCTACTACGTCTCCACCAGGGTCTCCGATGACTCTCTCCTCGCCCAGTTCCCTTGGCTTAAGGACAATATGAGGAGGGGCGACTTGGGTCTCGATGAGGTGAACGGGAATAACACTGGATCGTCTCGATCGGGGCTAAAGGGGCTAAAGGGTTTCGACGACAACGCAATCAACACTTCCAGTGGCGAGATGTCCGTCTCTATAGGGAGGGAGTTGATAGACATTGAGGCCATCTACGAGGCGGTGGAGTCGAGGTTACCAGAGAGATCGCTGGTCGTCATAGACAGCATCGACGCCATGGCAGAGAAGTACGAGATATCGTGCTCCAATCTCATCAGCACTATGCAGAAGGACGTGGTGGAACATTACGGAACCAACGCCATATTCGTGGTGGAGAACATTGACCCCCAACTCGACTACCTGGCCGACGGCTTGGTCAAACTGAATACCAGGGAGTACCGGCAGAGGAGAATCAGGGAGATGGACATCATCAAGCTGAGGGGATGCGAGATATTCCAACCCAAATACCTGTACACGCTGAAGGGCGGCAAGTTACGCAGCTTTGGGCTGAACGATAATTTGGACCCCATCAACCCGGAGAGCTGGACACCCATCAGTGACCTGGAGGGCGGGATCTCAAGCGGAATAATGGACCTGGACAGGCTTCTTGACGGAGGCCTTGAGAGGGGCTCCATCACCCTAATTGAACTTGGGGACGGGATACCTACATCATTCACCCGGATCCTCGAGGCATCCCTGGTATCCAACTTCATATCCCTTGGCCGGGGAGTGTTCTGGGTACCGTTGCACAAGGCAAGCACCGAGAACTCCAAGAATTATGTCGTGAATGCGATAGACGAGGCATTGTTCGACAGGCTGGTGAGGATACCGATCTCGGCCGATCAGTCCAGCATGCTCGCGGCGAAGCACATCATGGCGGTCGAGGGATTGGAAGCCTCCACGGACATGGACTGGAAGAACATCGAGTACAGCTTGCAGGGGGCGGAGAGCCCGTTCCTGTCGCTGATCTGCTTCGACACCATGGAGTCCATCTACGGTGGGGACCTGATGGATAAGTTCATGGGCCATCTGGCGGCGATCAAGACCAACAACAGCGTGTTCGTGGGCATCACCTCGCCATCCACCCGTTCCAACGAAAGACTGACCGACCTGGCCAACGTTCACATCAAGATCGACAGGATAGGCGGCACCATCATCATGTACGGGGAGGAGCCGTTCACGGGGTGTAACGCCATCACCTATGGCGAGAAGGAGAGAGGGGGATGCGTGAATCTCACGCAGATCGTATGAGGGATCCCAGGTGATCAAAGCAACATTTCCTGACTGGTGCTCGATACTCATGCTCGGAAGCCCGGGTATAGGCACCTTGGAATTCAACATCAATCTGGCAAAGACATACCTGGATGAGGGACAGGTCGTGGTGTTCATCATAACGGACATACACGCGGACAACCTCCTCTACATGATGGAATGCTTTGGAATTGACGTCAAGGAGCAGCTCGGCAAGAAGCTGTTCATCATTGACTACCACTCCTCACTCTTGGGATCCTATGAGAACGAGAGTCACAGCAAGGATAATATCCGGTATGTGGTGGACCTTGAGGGCATCATGTTCAGCATAGACTCCATATTCGAGGGCGTGGGCGCACCGATCAAGATATTCATATACTCCCTGTCGACCCTGTTCCTGTACAACCAACAGAACGTGGTCCTCAAGTTCTTCCAGATCTCCAGCTCAAAGATAAGGACGAACTACGGGTCCGCCATCTTCACCCTTCACGACGGGGTGCACGATGACACAGTGGTCAACCACCTGATGGCCATTGCGGACGGGGTAATCGAGCTGAAATTCAATAAGGACTTCGAGAGGCAAATGAGGATCAGGCACATGAGGGGGTTCACCACCTCTTCCCAGTGGATCCCATTTGAGATCAAGCTCATCAAGGCCAGCGACAACAGGCC
>CAZQLP010000025.1:0-18895 GCA_964594225.1 uncultured Methanomassiliicoccales archaeon | reverse complement strand
ATACCCATGCTCCTTAAGAGACGGCTTCCACAGGAGGACAGGAACGAGTTCATCCTCACCCTGTCCCGCAAGCTAGAGGAGGCCCTGTACGATGATTATGTGGACTCTGAGGAGGACACACCGGAAGGCATCGCCGAGAGCATCACCGCGGTCCTGAACGACATGGGCGGGGAATTCCAACACGAGGTCGACGGAAATGACATCCATATCAGAGGTTATAAGTGCCCTTGGCATAACGAGTACAGGAAGAATCCCGTCATCTGCATGCTTACCAAGGGCATATCCACCAGGTTCGCCAAGAGGGCACTGGGTGATGTGAGGGTCACCCTAGAGACCGCCCTGGCCAACGGGGACGATTGCTGTCACGTGGTCATCAACCGGGTGAACGCCAGGAACATTTAAGGGTTCAGCTCACTGCCCTCACGAGCTTAATGCCGAGCTCCCGAGCACTCTTCAGGAGATCCGGGTGCTCGAGTATCGCCCCTTCATCGTCGATCCAGGGGTGGGTAAGCTCCCCAAAATACTCCACATCCAGAATGACGAAGAACACCTTCATCACCGAGATGGCGTTTGAGAAATCAGATCTCCTCATACCACCGACTGAGAGGAAACCCCCCACCCTCCTCTTGGTGTCTCCCAACGGTCGATGGAGCTTGTACTTCCTGGCCCATATGCACTGACACCTATCTACGACCATCTTGACCTGACTGCTCAGACCGGAGAAGAAAATGGGAGAAGCAACGATGATCACGTCCGCATCCTCTATCAGATCGTAGATGCGCTGCATATCGTCATCGATGACGCATTTTCCGGTATTCAGACAACCGCCACATTCCTGGCAGCCCCTCATATCCAGCTCGTTGAGGCGCACCTTCACCACATCAGCCCCCTCTTCCATAGCCCCCTCCAGGGCGCTGTCCAAGAGCGTTTCGGTATTCCCATTCCTCCTAGGTGATCCGGAGATGCCCAATACCAAGACCATGCCCTTCCTCCGCGGGCATCTATGGATGGAATACTACAATACGATTTGCCTGACGGGAAGAGAGCCACTCAGTGGAATTAGAGATCGGGAACTTGATCATTCCTCAAGGTACTCAAGGTTCTCGATGATCCTGTCCCTAAGCTGGGTGAAATACTCATAGCCCTTCACTATATAGTCGATCGCTCCCAGCTTGAGGGCCTCGAAGCTGAGGTCTGGATCATCATGGCTGGTGAGGAGAATGACCTCGACATCAATGCCCTGTTCCTTGACCCTCCTGAGAAGGTCCATGCCCGTACCGTCCGGAAGCTCGTAATCAATAATGGCGATGTCGTATGTTTCATTCTCCAACTTCGAGATGGCGCTCGCGACGTCCATGGCCCAGTCAATCTTGAACTCGTCCTCTGGTAGAAACTCCTTGTCGAGGGCTATGTGTTCCTCATTGTCCTCCACGATGAGTAGTCTGATGAGATCTGATTTCATTGATCAATCCCATTTCCCGAAAAGTGATGATGGACTAAATTCTTTGGGGAGACTTTTCCTTCCAATGAATCTCGGAAAAAGGAGAGACGAAATGGACATACTCATCAATCGAGTCCCTTGACACCCGGAAGGAGTACGAAGAACACGGAGCCTGAAGAGGGGTCGCCCTCAACCCGATCCGATACCTCTATCCTACCACCGTACTTCATGCAGAGCGCCTGAGCGACCGAGAGTCCCAGACCCTTTGCCTCCGCCCTCCGATCGAAATCCATCTCCCAGAACCGGGTGAATATCCGCTGTTTCCAGTCATCGGGTACACCTTCACCACGATCGATGAAATCGACCCTCCAGTAGCTCATACCGCCTTCCGAATGAGGTCCAACTTGGATTCTCACTTCCTTACCTTTCCCGAACTGGCAGGCGTTCTTCAGGAGATTCACGAATACATCCTTGATGTCATCAGAAACCATGGCAATCGCCTCATCCGGATGATCATCGAAGTGGATAGGCACGCCATGACACTGTGAATTCTGCGAGATGTTGGCTACAACATCATCAATGACGCTGATCAGATCAAGCGGACTGGGGTCGATATGATCCTCACCCAGCCTTATCTCCGTCAGCTTCCTGACGTTCGATACCAGCGATGTTATGTTCTCGGACTGCTTCAGGGCTTTGGCCACGTATCCCTTCTGCTTGTCACCTAGAGTGGGTTCGGAGAGCAGTATTTCCAGATAACCGTGGATGGGGACATTGAAGTTAGCGATGTCGTGGGCCAGCAGATCATTATATGCCTGGAGTTCGGTCGCGATCTTGTTGATCCTCTCGTAGAGGTTCGCGTTCCTGAGGGCCATCGCGGTCGTGGTGGCGAACAGCTCCATGGCCTCCAGCTCTCTCTCCCCAAATTGATGTCCCTTCCGCTCCAGCACCATGACCCCGGATATCTCTCTCGCCACTATCAGCGGCAGTCCCATCAGGGATATGCCTATCTCCTCCGAACCTGGATCAGAGGGCTCGAGGGAGAGCACTCCCTTACCCGAGCTCAGGACCTTGGAGATCATCCCCTCATGCAGGTGACCGGGAGTCGTGCTGACACCGTCCATATGACTCTTGAGCAGTTTGATGCTACCCGATCCATCCTCCAGGCCATAGATGTCACACCTGTCTGCTTTCCCAAGGACTATTCCCTTTTCCACCACCTCATGCAAGAGCGTCTCCAGGTCCAGGGTGGAGGAGAATATCTGGGACACCTCGTAGAGGCTGTGGACCTCCATGGTCTTCCTCGCCAGGGCCGCTATCATCTCGGAGTTCCGGAGCGATGCCAGGGTTTGATTTGAGAAGATATGGAGGATCGGTTTCCGGGAGGACCACCGCCGAACGGATCCCTCGGTGCCGAATAGGGCGAATCCCTTGATGAATCCCCCGGACACAAGTGGTATATGAAGTAGGGAATTGACCTCCTGGGGCATCTTGGCCCTGTATGTCCAGGGATCCAGCTCAATGATCGTGGGAGAATCGTTCGATGATAGGGCATCGAGATCGATGGTCGGTGATGCCAGGATGGCATCCACCTCGTTCCTATGGATTCCCGCCGAGAATGTCATCGTTCCGTTCTCCAATCCATCCACCCTTAGTATGCCAAAGTGCAGGGATTGGGCATTGATGAGACGCTCGAGCTCTTCATCGACCGAGGCAGATGGATCCGCGGAGCCCAGCAAATGCGAGGAACCCGAGATCAAGAGGAGGAGGTTCTCGTCGATATCCTCCGAAAGGCCGCTCTTCTTGGGGATCGAAAGAGGGTCGTAGTTGAAAGCCATCAGAATTCCCTCCCCTTCTCCCAGTTCAGCGAAGGTGAGCCTCCAAGATCGCTCCTCCTGTTCTCCTTGCTTGGTGCGGAGGGGTGCTTGGAAATTCCTCACCGCGCCGCCAAGGACCTCCTCGATGATCCCCTCGATCTCCTCCCGAACCGTCCCCTCCACGCCGAAGAGCGAGATGAATTCCTGGCCCATCACCTCCTTGGTCATGAAGCCAGTGAGCTCCTCAGCATCCTGGTTCAGCATGAGTATCCTCCCCAGGCCATCAGCGGATATCACGGGTAAATCTATCCTGTCCATGGCCCTGTCCAGGTTTAGGACGAATTGCTGTAGGTCCAGGAACGCCGGGGACTTGTCGGTGATTGATCTGGTAATGACCACCGATGTCAGATTCCCCTCTCCCTGGAGGGGGATGAAGCGGAGGGTCACCTCCGTGTCCTCTCCTGAGGGGGTCAGGATATGGGTCTTGAACTCCTCATCCCTTCCGCTGTCGATCGCGGCCAACATGACCCTCTCGATCGAAGGTCTGGTTTCCTCATGAAGCAGCTCGAAGAAGTTCGGCCCATTTCCATTTGGAGAGGGGAAGAGTGATCTAGACCCAAAGTCCGACCAGAGCACATCCCCCTCCTCGTTCAAGATTAGGATGTTCCGTTCAACCATTCTCAATGTGTATCACCTGATTTCAAGAATGTTCTCCTCCACTCTATTACAACAGATTCCAGATGTATCTGAATTGCCTATCCTAAATAGGCACCACTATTTAATATTTGGATCACGGCCCCGGGAAATAAGATGCCTTCAGCCATCAGGATGAGATAGAATCCTGGCAGCATGCGATTGAATGATCAATATCCTTGGTCATCATGCCACTTGTTCATCCAGAATCGGTTGACTGGGTCTCTTTCTTGAAAACGGGTCACCACATTTCATTATTTCGGGTACTTTCATATAGCAAATCCTCATCCCCATTTTCGGAGCGCTCAGGGAAGACTCAACCCCCTATTTCCCTCCTAGTGGTTGTTCACAGCACGTCCTGCAATCGCCTTCCTGAGCGTTTTTCAGCGGGGGAGCAGAGCCGAACTCCCATCGATCGATTCCTGTGACCGTATCGTGAGATGCGGGGTCGTTACCAGCATCTTTGGTTTCGAGACGATTTGTGGCATCGGAGGGGTCTTAGACTCCCAAGGATATCCTCACCAGGTCCCTTATCCCGGGAGACATGCCCAGGAATATCACGGCGAACTTCATGACGCTACCCAAGCCCGGGTGATCCTCAAGATCCTTCCTGAATAGCACGTCTATGAGCAGCACGATGACCAGCACCAGCAGGAACTTCAGAAGGAGCATTATCGCGGCGGTGTCAACAAGATCAATGAGGGCGGTGGGAAGGACGTGCTTCTCCCCATAGCCGTAGAGGTCCACGCCCCTGTACGTCGCGGTCCCGTCCAGGAAGTGGGAGAGGAACATGAGGAAGCTCGTTGGCAAGGCCAGGAAACCGATCCTGGCAGGCCACGCCCTTCCAGCTACCCAGATGACCGCGGAGAGGGTGATGGCGATTCCCGGTATGATGACCGCCTCCAGCGGTCTCAACTCGGGCGTTCGCCCTTCTACTGAGATGAAGATGGCTTGCCACTCCGCGCTGAATGCGAAGGAGGCGACGTAGAGACAGGCCACCACCAGCGCCAGGATGCCCGTGCAAAGTATGGTGACCCTGAGCACCTCGTAGCCCCGAGATACCAGCAGGTGGAAGCAGGCGATGACCGCAGCGGCGACGAGCAGGGGGAGATAGAACGGGAGAACGTATGTCAAATCCGATTTCAAGATCATGGTCAAAAGGAAGTATGCCGTCATGAGCACGATCACGAACAACGCAAAGCAGGCTGACCACCTCCCCTCGTCCCGAACCCTCTTGCGGATGAAGTACCCCGCGGCTCCTGCCAGAACGAAGAAAAGGCCTATCAGGACGTAGATGAGAGGGGAGATGAACAGGTAACCCAACCAGCCCTGGAACAGCAAGGCATCCTCCAAGGCCCTGGAGACCCCCCCAAACAGGAAGATGGGCAACGAGGCCACGATCAGGCCGAGATCCATAGAGATCCTGAGCCGTCTGAGCGACCTGTACATGGCGTACAGTGCGCCCGCCAGGAGAAGGGCGTAGACGATGGTGCTCACGATGTTGTAGCCCTCGGCGATCCCCTCCACGGGTCTCCCCTCAAGATCGGAGACGATGGGACCCCAGAAGTACCTGTAGATGAGATCGTTCCAGAATAACTGGGGGGCGAGCAGGCAGCCCAATGCCAGGATTGCCGTGGGGATTGATACGATCAGGATCCACACGATCATCCTGTGTTCCCTGTAGAAACCAGCCAGCATGTCGCCTACCTTCAGATACCGGAAACTAGAAAAAGAGAATTACATATATGAGCCTTTACTTAGGGTGCTTGGATGAACGATGGTGACTTCATCAAGGCGCGCTCGATGCTTTTCCCCCGAAATGTTCTGGCCGGTCATGGCGTGCTCGACAGCATTCCGGATGTCTGCAGGGACTTCGGGCTCAGGGGCACCGGCGTAATCGTGACCGGCAATCTCACCAAGAGACTTGCCGCGGACAAGGTCTCCGATGTCATGAACGATGCTGGCTTCGACATCCAGTTCTCCATAGTGGGCGAGGCAAGCTATGCCAATATAGAGAGGGTGGAGAAGGTCTGCAAGGAATCGGATGCCGGATTCCTGATGGCGGTCGGTGGTGGGAGCAAGATTGACCTCTGCAAGATGGCCGCGAAGGACATGGGACTGGCGTTCCTCAGCGTGCCCACCTCCGCCGCGCACGATGGCATCGCGTCTGGGAGAGCCTCCATCAGGAACGAGAACGGTTCGAAATCCCTGGAGGCCAAGGTTCCCCTGGGAGTGGTGGCCGACACCGGGGTGATAGTGAAGGCCCCATACAGGCTGCTGGCGGCCGGCTGCGCCGACGTCATCTCCAACACCACGGCCCTCATGGACTGGGAGTTCGCGAAAAGGATGAGGAACGAGGAGTTCAGCCGCTCGGCCTACGCCCTTGCGAGCTACACCTCGGAGACCATCATCGAGAACGCTGACCTGATCAAACCCAACATGGAGGAGAGCGTCTGGATCGCGATCAGACCGATCATAATATCAGGTATATCTATGAGCGTGGCTGGGAGCTCCCGCCCCACGAGCGGATCGGAGCACATGTTCTCCCATGCCCTTGACCTGATCGCGCCGGGGAACGCACTGCATGGGGAGCAGTGCGGGGTGGGAGCCATAATGATGATGTACCTGCACGGGGGAGACTGGAATCGCATCAGAAACGCTCTGAGGAGAATCGGGGCTCCGGTCAACGCCAGGGAGCTGGGCGTGAACGAAGAACAGGTGATCGAGGCCCTCCTTAGCGCCCACCAGATCAGAAAGGATAGGTTCACAATACTGGGGCACTCAGGGCTGACCCGAAGGGCCGCCGAGAGGATCGCTGAGATCACAGAGGTAATCTAGGGAGATCTTAAGATGGTGATGATCACGCTCATAGGTGAGCATCAGGCCAAGAAGGGAAAGGAGTTCGTGTACTGTGGGCCACTGACCGAGTGCAGGGACTGCCACCTCAAGACGGTGTGCTTCAACCTTGATCCTGGGAGCGCGTACCGGATCAAGGATCTGAGGGAGATAAGACACGAGTGCCGCATCCACGAAGACGGGGTGAGGGTGGTGGAGGTGGAGAAGATCCCTTTCCACTGCGCGGTCGGCTCCAAGCTGGCCATTGAGGGATCCACGATAACCCTTGGGGAAACCAGATGCGACAACCTCGGCTGCGACAAGTACTGGCTGTGTCACCCTCCGGGCGTGATCAGGAACTCAAGGCATAGGGTGGCTTCCATCTACGGAGACGTTGAGTGTCCCGACAACAACAGGATGATCGAGGTAGACCTGGAGTGATCATTCCGGGGACACCAGGAGGCAGGAAAGGCGCCTCGTTACCTCAAGCCACAACAATGTCCATGGAGAACCCCTTTTCTTCAGGGAAATGACCACCTCTTCGGCCTGGAACCTGGACCTTGGGTGGGCGATCCTGACCGTCTCCACTGGATCATTGTGAAATGTCATATCATCGATTCAAATGCCTGCCCCGCCCACGTCCAGGATCTTTCTATGGAACGAAAAGAATCTGATGCGAACTGCGTCCAACCGTTCACCTGAAGCTCTCGCCGGTGATGCGCTCGAACATCTCTATGTAGAGCTGACTGAACTCCTCGATGCGGTCATCGGGCAGGGGCGGTATGTCAGGTTCATTCCTCCCCTCACGCCTGGCGGCCATCAGTTCGTCGTAGTATCCGATCTCCTTGTAGTACTTCCTCACCGACTCCTTGCTGAGCTCTATGAATTCCCCAGCGGCGTGGCCGTCCTCATCCCACCACCGGTCCTCGTCCGCGGTACCGAAGGTATCAACCACCATGAGCCTCCTGTTCTCGTCAAAGGCGAACTCCTTCTTCCCGTCCACATGGATGAGGCAGCGCTCCTCCGACTCCTTGGCGATGAGGTCATCGATCCGGTTCATTATGTCGATGACCCTCTCGTACTCCTCCTGCGTCAGCCCCGAGATATCGATGGCCTCGTCCCGGGTGAGCAGGCGGTCCACTGGCTCCAGCTTGGTGGTGGTCTCGCTGAACGGTTTGGGCATCTGCTCTCCGTACTCCACCTTGTGGCCGGCGGGGAATCCAAGATCCTCCAACATGACCTCTCCCCTCTTGATCCTCTCGTACATCGACCCCGCAATGTAATGCCGGGAGATGAACTCCAGGGGGATGAGGTAGTTGCGCGACAAACAGTTAAGGCTGTCATAATCATCGATGACATCGACCTTTTTCACCCTCATCCTGTTGGGTGGTACCAGCTCGGTGAAGTGCGTGCGGATGCCGTTCTTCCTCAGAAGCTGGAACCAGAACGCGGCGGTCCGGCAGAGCGTCTCCCCCTTGAAGGGTATGGTGGTTGGGATGACCTTGTCGAACACCGAGATGCTGTCCGTGAACACGAACTCCAGGGTGTTCCCATCCACCTCATAGACTTCCTTGACCTTTCCCGTTCTCACCAGCTTCATTGGATTACCATCAAAAAAGTAAACGGATAGGTGTTCATATTACTTTTGGTGGAACTGGCCATGCTCCTTCGCCCATTGACCAATGTGGATGTATGAGCTGCCCTATCAATAGCGGGAGGTCTATGATCAAATGGGAGCATTTGAAGCCGGGCATACCCAGGGGATCGTTGCGATGACGGAATTGAGCGGGCAATGTTCATGCCCCTCGAGATAGAGGAAGGCGGAATGGGTCCACACCGACTGGATGTCGTATCCAGACGGTCCCAAGATGATAGACATGGACTCGCTGTCACCCATGGGATTGGAGCGGGTGATACCACCCTTTTCAGAAGACATCTGCGCCGGCGTGCACCAGGATGCCGTTGTTCCCTATGGTGTAAGGCCTGACCCTGCGGGAGTGATTGGTGCGGCGCATCTTGACCACCCTGAGGGTGAGACGGATCTCGCCCTTGTCCTTCGGTTCCTCGTACTGGAGGACCACCACGCCGTCAGTGGTGTACTCAACCAGCCCGTCCCTCGAGGCCATGGGGTTCATGTCATTCACCTCGGCCGTCATGAGGCATGTCGCCCCCGTGTCCCTGATCATCTGGGTCAGGGCGAAGATGTTGTCCCGCTTCTCATGCTCGTTATCGAAGAGCATGTTGAGCAGCGATATGGAGTCTATCACGATCCTGGAGGCCTCGAAGTTCCTGATGAATTTGGGGAGGTCGCTCTTGATGCGGGATATGGTGGAGAGGGCGTCGGTCGGTTCAAGCTTGACTATGACCAGCCTCTCATCGTCGATGCTTGGCTGCAGGTCCCACCCGAAGGAACGCGCGTCCTCTATGATCGAACCCTCATCCTCCTCCAGCGTGATGAAAATGCCCTTCTCTCCATCGGTCAAACCCTGGTTGAGGAACTGGAGGCCAAAAGTGGTCTTTCCAGTACCGAAGGAGCCCATCACCACAACATTGTGGGAACGGGGAATCCCCCCCACCAACATCTCATCGAGTCCAGCTATACCGGTCTTAACCTTCTCCACATTATCACCCTATCCTTTCGGTGTCTATCACCACAAGCCCGCTTTGGGAGGTCACCACGGTGGCGAATCTGGCTATCCTCTCCTTGTCAAGGTGCGGCAGTATGCTCATGAACTTCTCCACGTAGAGGTACCTCTGTCTCTTGGAAGAGGACCGGAACCTGCTCCACTCGAATATCAGGGAGCCGTCGACGGAATCCATTATCATCTTCTGAAGCCTCTTCTCCAGGATGTCCTCCGCGAGTATCAGGTAGATGACCCCACGCCATTTCTTGGCCATTCTCTGCATGCCCCTGAGGACCGAGATCAGATCGTGGATGTCGATCTTGGCGCTCACGACAAGATCCGTTATGGAATCGATTATAATGAGGCTTTCCGGGGCGTTCTCGTCGAGGAACTCCACCAGGCCCCCCAGGACATCGTCATCCACCGTGTTGGAGAAGAGCGAGCTCTCGCCGGTCCAGCTGCTGGGTACCAGGGTCTGCTTGAAGTAACTCGAGGAGAAGTCCTTGAACACCACGTGGTTCTTGAAGGCGGTGTAGAAGTCGTCGTTGAATGAGATGGATATCTCCTGGAGAATGTCCTCCTTCGATCTGGCGAAGGTGACGTAGCAGAGCTTCTCGGGGAGCTTCCTGCTGTTCAGGCTCCCGCCCAAGAAGTACCCCATCGATTCCGGGTAATCCTTCACCAGGGCTAGCTTCGCGGCCGATGTGAGGGAGAATTCCACCTGACCCGCTCCCAGATCACCCAGGAGCAGGACCACGGAACCTGCGGGGAACCCTCCATCGATTATGGAGTCAAAATCAGCTACTCCTGTGGGTATTCTCTTTACAGATGCGCCCATCCCAACACCTGACCTCGGGTGTATCCAACTCCCTGCTTAAAGACCTTTTCTTTGGTTTCCATTGGCTGGCCAAGCATGGAATTGTTCTGTGATCGATCGGGGCTCACCGCGACCGCTCTTTCACAGTTGACCGCCAATTTTCAGGGACGGAACTCACCTTCGATGAAGCCGAAGACCGCGTGGTCGAAATCGATGAGCCTGGATGCCCGCAGCCGTGCACGACATCGTTCAGGAACGCCTCCGTTCCGTTCCCTTGACGGCCCTCAGCACCCCACTGCGCACGAGTGGGAGCGCTCCATATTCAGCCATTCGAGGGGTGCAGGCCAGCAAGGATGATCTCATTCGAGCTCCTCAATGATCATTCTCAGGGCGTGTTCGGAGGCCGCTCTCTTCACCTCCTGCCTGTCGCCCGAGAATACCCTTCGATCGGAGACAATCCTCCCCTCGAGGGCCATGGCGAACTCCACCAGACCTACGGGTTTCTCCTCCGTCGCACCCTCGGGTCCCGCTATGCCGGTGGCCGATAGTCCGATATCCGACCTCATGAGCTTTCTCACCCCAGCCGCCATCTCACCGGCCACGGCCTGGCTGACAGCCCCGTGCTCGATGAGGGTCGCCTTCCTCACACCCAGCAGGGACATCTTGGAATCGTCGCTATATGTGACGAGACCTGCCAGGAAATACCTGGATGAGCCCGGTACATCGGTGATCATGTTGGAGATCATGCCCCCGGTGCATGACTCGGCCACAGCAAGTGAGAGTCCGTTGGAAACGAGAAGATCGGCCACCTCCTCAGCAACCATGAGACCACCTAGAAGAGGTCCTTGACCAGGTCCCTGACCCTGCTCAGACCGTCGATCTCCTTGATCACTTCCTCCACACCGCTGGGTACCAGGTGTTCCCACTCCTCTCCATCCACCATCCTCCTCCGGATCTCGGTGCCGGAATACAGCTCCTGGTTGAAGAGGGGCGAGTGGCGAACCTCATACCCCGCCTCCATGAACAGGCGTCGGGTAAGGGAATTGTTGGAATAGATGGCGTTGAAAGGAGGTACCAATGCCACGACATGTGAGACCCAGATGGAATAGCGGTTGATGTCCACTATGGGGACCAGGTAGTAGTTCTTGAGCCCCTCCTCCGTGAGGGCCCGGGAGATCATGAGATGCCTCTCCCCTGCCGTGAACGGGTTGTCGAAAGTGTGAGAAAGCTCCGCGCTACCTATCCCCACAACGATGGCATCGCAGTCCTCCGATATTGTCTTGATGACCTCGAAGTGACCCTTGTGGAATGGCTGGAACCTGCCGATTATGAGACCGACGAAGTCGTCGCTGTTCAGGCTATCCCCAAACATGAATGGAGTCAATCGTTAAGAAGATATTCCAGATTGATCAACCTCGATCGGTATCCTGCAAGATCGTTCCCGGCGGAACGCCTCCAGATCCTTGACCGATTACCTCACTCTGGATATCGGTCTTGGAGAATGAGACACATAAAAGAAAGAAGTAAAGAATCTAGACTGTGGGTATGCCAGATGCAGATGCAGACCCAGGCCCCAGCTCCACCAGCTTGGTGAGTTTGTTCATCAGGCCCTCCTTCTTCTTGCCGCTTACCAGGGAGTGCGTGAGAACCTCGTTCAGGTTCTCCACCGCGATGATCTCGATCCTCCCCTTGTACTGGTCCTCCAGCACCACATCCTTGATGTTATCTTTGGGGATCAGCACCTTCTTGATGCCTGTCTCGGCAGCCGCCTCGATCTTCGCTGTTACGCCGCCAACGGGCAGAACGATGCCCCTCACGCTGAGCGAGCCTGTCATGGCCACCGTCTGGTCCACCGGCACATCCTCGAAAGCGGAGATCACCGCGGCCGCCACGGAGATGGATGCACTGTCCCCCTCCACCCCATCGTAGGTGCCGACGAACTGCACATGCACGTCATGGTTGGAGATGTCCTCCCCAGTGTACTTCTTTATCAGGGCGGAAACATTCTGAACCGCCTCCTTGGCGATCTCACCCAGCTGCCCGGTGGCTATTATCCGGCCGCCGTTCCTGGTCTGAGCTGGGGTGACCTCTGCTACTATGGGAAGCACGATGCCTGAGTACTCGGCCATGCTACTGTCGGCGTTGAGCGCGGCAAGACCGTTTACGCAACCCACGGCCTCCCCCTCGATAGAGAAGGTACGGTAGAGCTTACGTATCTCTATGTAGCGGTCCGCGACCTGCTGCTCCAGACTCTTGGCGATCATCTTCGCCTTGAGGACATGCTTCGATGTAACCACCGGGACATGCGCCTCCCTCGCGATATCCCCCGAAACACGAACCAGGCCGCCCAGCTCCCTTAGCCTCAGGGTGAGCGTTCCTCTCCGGCCGGCGCGGCGCTGGGCCTCCTTCAGGATCTCCGCGACCGCAGTCCGGTCGAAGTGGGGTATCTTCTTATCATTGGTCACCTCCTGGGACACGAATCGGATGAGCTTGGTCCTGTTTTCGTCGGTGTCCAGCATGGTGGACTTCATGTACACCTCGTACCCGTAGCCCCTGATCCTAGACCTGAGGGCAGGATGCATCCCCCGGATGGCGTCGAGGTTGCCGGCGCAAACCAGCACGAACTCACAAGGTACTGGCTCGCTCTTGACCATAGCCCCTGAAGAGCGCTCGCTCTGACCTGTGATGGAAAACTCCCCCTCCTGAAGGGCGGTGAGCAGTGACTGCTGGCTCTCCATGCGGAGCATGTTGATCTCGTCGACGAACAGCACGCCCTTGTTCGCCTTGTGTATGGACCCCACCTCCAGCCTCTCGTGGGCCGGGGTCTCCAGCCCACCGCTCTGGAACGGGTCGTGCTTGACGTCCCCGAGCAGGGCGCCTGCATGAGCGCCCGTGGCGTCGATGAACGGTGGCATATCACCCACCTCGTGTGTCACCAGCAGCTTGGGCACCATGTAATTCTCTGATTTCTGGCCGGAGTACCTCATTGCGAAGAAGATTATGGCCGCGGCGACGATCCCCATCAGGATTATCGTGGGGTCGTTCATCCCCGACTGTATATATAGGACTACGGTGAGGCCGACGATCATGAAGAGGATGGCCGTCATCATGGAGGCCTTCTGCTGCTTGCGCTGCATGGCCTCCTTCTTCTGGGCGTTGACTATATCCCTGCCCTTGCTGGCGGGGACCACCCTTACCTTGGGCTCGTTGGGATCCTCCGCATTATGATAGGCGATGACGTCCTGCAGTTCCTCCTTTGGAATGAACTCCGTCATGGAGCTGGCAAGCATCGATTTGCCAGTGCCAGGATCCCCGATGAGCATGACGTGGCGCCTCTGCTCCGCTGCCTTCTTGATGACCTCCACGGCGGAATCCTGACCAATAACCTGGTCTGCCAGCTTTTCGGGAATCTTGATATCCGCGGTGGTCTCGAAATCCTGGTCTGCGATCCAGCTCTCGATATCCACCATTGGCTCCTCGACACCCGGTGCATCATTGCTCATAAATCATCTTCACCATTCTATGCTCATTCGTCTCATAATGCTACCACTAATTAAGCTTTCCCATATAGATATGGTTTTTGTCAACATGGCCAGATAATGTGAACGAGACCAAGAATGGGGTAATGAGATCTTCCCGGAATTGGCCCGGAATCGGTCATCTCCTTGGGGAGAACCAGCGGGTGATACCTCTAGATTAATTAGTGAGCAAGCCTTCTCCGCAACCGTGTCCGAGAATCGCTTGAGTCCTCTGGCGGTCGTCCTGGTGCTCTCCGCGGTGGTCATGTGGGCCACCTCTTTCCCGCTGATCAAGGTCGGTCTCGATTTCATGCCGCCCCTGACCTTCGCATTCATACGCTACTCCATCGCGGCCATACTGATTACGGCGATCCTCTTCAGACGAAAGGGATTCTCGGGCATGGCTAGCGAGTACCGTTCCGACTGGAAGATACTGACCCTGGCGGGGGTGTTCGGGATCGCCATGCCCAATGCTCTCCTGAACATCGGACTCCAATACACGACCGCCTCGCTCTCCGCGATCATCCAGGCATCTGGACCGGTGTTCACACTGATCTTCGCGGTGATCCTGCTGAAGGAGTTCCTGGGCCTGGACAAGATGGTGGGGAGCGTGGTTGCGATCATCGGTATCGTGTTGCTAGTATCCCAAAGCGGACTGGATATCTCGAACGCATCCTTCGTGGGGAACGTGATCATCCTGGCCTCGTCAATGTGCTACGCCATCTCGGGGGTGATCGTCAAGGTGGCCCTCCGGAAGCACCATCCCGTGGATGTCACGGGGTGGAGCCTGATAGTGGGTTCGTTCCTCCTTCTGTGGACGACGCCATTGGAGATCGGGGCGACCATGAATTTCAACTGGCAGTTCGCGGTGATCGTGGTGATGCTGGGCATATTCCCCGGATGTCTTGCCTTCTTATTCTACAACTACGTTCTGAGGACGAGCGAGGTGAGTTCCCTGGCGTTCTTCATATACCTGATCCCGGTGATCGCCACCCTGCTCGCCATACTGTTCCTGGGAGAGATAATAACCGCGGAGACAGTCATCCTCGCGAGCATAGCAATCCTTGGTGTGGTCATCGCCCAGTACAAGCTCATAAGCAGAGCGAGGGGGGTCCAGAATGAGGGTTGACGAGCTTTCCCTCCCGGAGGGGGTGGCCGAGATACTCGCCCGGGAGGGAATAGAGGACCTCTACCCTCCCCAGCAGAGGGCCGTCCCCGCCGCCCTCGAGGGCAAGAACCTCGTGGTGGCGGTTCCCACCGCGTCCGGCAAGTCGCTGATAGCGTACCTCGCGGCACTGAAGCACGCGCTGGAGAGAGGAGGAAAAGTACTCTACATCGTGCCCCTGAAAGCCCTGGCCACCGAGAAGCTGGAGGATCTAGAGAGGTTCGGGGAGCTGGGGATGAGGGTGGCTTTGTCCGTCGGCGATTACGACACACCCGACCCCCGCCTGGAGGACTTCGACGTAATCGTGGCGACATCGGAGAAGGCCGATTCCCTCCTGCGCCACAGGAGCGGTTGGCTCTCCCGAATATCGCTGGTGGTGGCGGACGAGATCCACCTCATCCACGATCCTGGAAGGGGGCCCACGCTGGAGGTCACCCTGGCCAAGTTCAGGAAGTTCAATCCCCGGCTGCAGGTGATCGCTCTCTCGGCTACCATCAAGAACGCCTCCGCCCTAGCAGAGTGGCTGGACGCCGAGCTGGTGGACGACGACTGGAGACCCGTGAAACTCAAGGAGGGGATCTACCTCGAGGGCAGGATTCACTTCACGGACAACACCTCCAGGGAGATTGAGCGCGTTCAGGACCCGGTCTGGAGCCTGATTAGGGACGTGGTGCAGGAGGGAGGACAGTGCCTGGTGTTCGTAAACACCAGACGATCCACGGAGTCCCTGGCCACGAAATACGCCAAGAGGATGGGAGAGCTCGTCGGCCGGGATGTGGACACCGGGGAGATGGACGAGGAGACCACCATGGCACGCAAGCTCAAGTCCTGCGTGTCCATGGGGATGGCGTTCCACAACGCTGGGCTGACATCGGAGCAGAGGAGGGGTGTGGAGCGCGCCTTCAAGAAGGGGGACATCAAATGCATCGTGGCCACCCCCACCCTGGCGGCGGGGATCAACCTCCCTGCCAGGAGAGTGGTCGTCCGCGACGTGCACAGGTTCGAGGGTGGATACGGGTACGCGTCAATCCCGGTGCTCGAGATCAAGCAGATGTGTGGTCGTGCGGGAAGACCGAGGTACGACCCATGGGGGGAGGCGGTGCTGCTGGCCAAGAACGAGGAGGAGATGAGGTTCCTGATGGACAGCTACCTCCTCAACGAGACGGAGGAGATATATTCCAAGCTGGGGAGCGAGCCGGTGATGAGGAGCCACGTCCTGGCCACCATCGCAACAGGCACCGCCAACTCACGCGAATCCCTGCTCCAGTTCCTGGGAACCACCTTCTTCGCCCATCAGACCGAGATCTACCACCTGGAGGACTCCATGGACCGCGTGCTGGAGTTCCTCCTCAGGGAGGACATGATCAGGGGCGAGGAGGAGATCGTCACCACGTTCTTCGGGAAGAGGGTCTCCGACCTGTACATCGATCCGCTATCGGCTGTGCTGATGAGGGACGCCCTCAGGGTAATGAAGGGGGAGGAACAGACCATGGGGGTCCTCCATGCGATATGCTCGGCGCCGGACATGCTCTCCATGTACCTGAGAAGGGGAGAGTACGAGAAGATGGAGGAGGTACTGATGGCGCGGGAGGAGGAGATGCTCCTGGAACCGCCTGAAGACCTAACGGACTACGAGTTCTTCCTCTCCGACCTGAAGACCGCCATTGTGCTGGAGGACTGGATCGAGGAGAAGGACGAGGACTCCATACTGAAGCACTACAACATCGGTCCCGGCGATCTGAGGAACAAGGTGGAGACGGCAGACTGGCTCCTGTATTCCATGAGGGAAATGGCGAACATATTCAACAAGGACGCCTACCCGATGGTGACTGAGATCATCTCCAGGGTCAGGTACGGCGTGAGGAGGGAGCTGCTCCCGCTCACCGCCCTGAAGGGGGTGGGGAGATCGAGGGCCAGGTCCCTCTTCGACCGGGGACTGAGGAACGCGGCGGAACTGAGGGGAGTGGACCTCAGGAAGCTTTCGGGGGTGCCGGGCATAGGGCAGGCCCTTGCCATCAAGATCAAGGAGCAGGTGGGTGAGCCCGTGAAGGACGGGGACCTTACCCCCCTGGAAACCGAAGAGGACCAGCAGAACGGCCAGCAGAGGCTGGACGACTTCTAGAACTCGGATATGGCCCTGGTGACCGAGAAGCCGTTCTTGTTCTTCAGGAAGGAGAAGAAAGAGGTGGCGTGGTCCGTGTCCCTCATCTTCACGCAGCGTATCCTGCGGTGCACCTCGGTGTCACCCACCTGGGCCATGGACATGTGGATGATCCCGTCCGAGAGAAAGTCCGTGTCCATTGTGCCGTAGCAGGTGAACGGTCCAACTGGCATCTCAGAGATGATGAATGTGGTTATCCGCAGCGAGCGGAGCCACTCGAAGAACCGGAATATGTCCTCCCTGGGGCTGTTGAACCTGGACATGATCTGCAGGGCCCCCAGGGAGTCTATGACCAGCAGCTCGTAGTTGAGCCGCCTCTTGGTCTCGGCCACCGCGAACCGGAATGTATCAAACCAGTCCGGGCTCTCGGAGGACAACCGGATCTCGCCCAGGTCCAGGACCTCGATCCTCCCCAGGGTCTCGCCGTCGAACCCCATGCCATTCATCTGGCGGACCAGGGTCCTCTTGCTCTGCTCAAGGGAGATGTAGAGCCCGTTTATGCCCTCGATCTTGGCATTATTGTAAAGGAGGGAGTACGCAAGGGAGGACTTCATGGAGCCGGTGACACCGGCGATGAAAATGATGTGCCCTTGGGGTATCCCCTCGCCGATGTTCTCGTCGAAACCCACAACATGGGTCTTGTATCTCCTCAGAGGCTCAGTGCCCATACCGAATCCCTCTTCTTAATCGTCGGGAGATAATAAAATCGTTTGCACCGCCGGGTTCAAATACGAGCAAGGAACGAGGTCACGGCCTTGGCATTAGCCGGGATACGCTCCACCTCGCCGAAGGAGGAGATGATTATATCAGAATCCTTGAGCAGGTTCCCGGTGCATACGCACACCACCTTCTCATCGTGGTCCATGAGGCCATCCTGGAGCATCTTCCTCACGCCGGCCACGGAGGCGGCGCTCGCGGGTTCGACACCCAACCCTTCGGTCCTTCCCAGCATCCTCTGGGCTTCCAGTATCTCCTCGTCCGTCACGTCCACGGCGCAGCCGTCGGTCTCGTATATGGCGGTGAGGGCCTTCTTCCCGGATACGGGGTTGCCGATCCTTATGGCGGTGGCGATGGTCTCCGGTGCCTCCACGGGATCGAAGTCCCTTCGCCCCTCACGGAAGGCGTTGACCACCGGTCTGGAGCCAGATGCCTGAACGCCGGACAGCATGGGCACATGGTCTATCCAGCCTATCGTCTCCCATTCCTTCAGGGCCTTGTACACCGCCCATATGTTGGCCGCGTTCCCCACCGGCAGCACGATCCTATCCGGAAGCTGGAAGCCCAGCTGGTCGATTATCTCGAACGCGACGGACTTCTGACCCTCCGGCCGGAAGGGGTTGATCGAGTTCAGAAGGTAGAGGACGCCCTGGGAGGAGAGCTCCCTGACGATCGAGAGGGCGTCATCGAAATTGCCCTGGATGCTGACGATGCGGGCACCGTAGAACATGGCCTGGGCGAGCTTCCCGGCCGCCACTTTGCCCTCCGGGAGAAGAACCACGCAGTCCAGGCCGGCCTTGGCTGCGTACGCGGAGAGGGAGGCTGAGGTGTTGCCCGTGGAGGCGCAACCCACGCTCTTGGCCCCCAGCTCCACTGCCTTGCTCACGCCCACGGTCATACCCCTGTCCTTGAAGGATCCCGTCGGGTTGGCGCCCTCGTACTTCACCTCGAGATTCTTAACACCCAGGCTCTTGGACAGGGAATCACACCTGTACAGGGGAGTGCCGCCCTCCTTCAGTGAGATGGCTTTCTCCTCCTCCACCGGCAGAAATGGAGCGTACCTCCACACGCTCAGCGGACGGTAACGGAGATCGAAGGGCTGGAGTT
>CAZQLP010000024.1:17094-19446 GCA_964594225.1 uncultured Methanomassiliicoccales archaeon | reverse complement strand
AGGTTGTACCAGGGTGGCGCGGTGCCCGGAAAGGTGATCAGGGTGGTCGACATCCCGGGTATCGACGCCGAGGCATGCGGTGGTATACACTGCGCGAGGACGAGTCAGGTTGGCCCCATCAGGATCAAACGCACCAGGAGGATCCAGGATGGGGTAGTGAGAATAGAGTACATGGCTGGAACGGCAACCATAGAGGACATGCGGGCCGACAGGGACGTGATCGAGTCCCTGACCGAGAGGATGAACTGCACCAGGGAGAAACTGGTGGAGGGCACGGAGTCCCTGATGTCCGAGACAAAGGATCTCAGGAAGAGAATGGGGCAGATGCTCTCCGAGAGATCCAACGACGTGGCCAGGACGCTCCTGGAAAGCGCGACAATGATCGGTGATGTGAGACTTGTCCACCATCTTGACGATGAGGGGCTGGACATCTCGGCCATCTCCAAGGAACTATCCTCGGAGGAGAACCTTATCGTGGTTCTGGGGGAGGAGGACACCGGAAAGGTGCTGGTGTCCGTAAGCCGAGATCTGGAGGTCGACGCCAGAGAGGTGCTCGGGGCCATCAGCTCCGTCATTGGAGGGGAGGGTGGTGGAAAACCAGACTTCGCCCAGGGTGGTAGTGTCGACACCTACAAGATGAGAGACGCATTCGACAGGATGAGGGACATTGTCAAAGTTGCCCTCGAATGATGAGCCTGGCATGTGCTCCTGGGTTACAGAAACACTTATATATGGTATTGTGTGTAGGGGACGATGCTCCCCCTGGGGGCATCACATTTGATACTCATCTAATCTGATCATCGGAGGTTGATGGTTGACTGATGAAAACGGAACGAAGAAAGAGGATTTCAAGTACATAGTACGCTTGGCCAACACCGATATAGACGGTGAGAAGGGCGTGGAGATAGCCCTTCAGGGAGTGAAGGGGGTTGGCGTGAGAGCGGCCGAGATCATAGTCAAGAAGGCGGGTGTACCCAGATTAGATAAGATCGGGACCCTTGACGATTCCGAGATAGACAGGCTGAAAGACCTCATTCAGAGCTATGGTGAATACGCCCCTGTGTGGGCCCTTAACCGTCAGAACGACTATGAGACGGGCGAGGACCTCCACATCATAGGCGTTGATCTGGAGATGAACCGGAAGGACGACGTCAACAGGCTCAAGATGATCAGGAGCTACCGCGGCATCAGGCACGAGAATGGCTACAAGGTCCGCGGCCAGCGCACCAGGTGCAACGGCAGGACCGGGCTTACCCTCGGTGTGAGCAGGAGAAGAGGGAAGTAGGCGGTGGCTTAATGGGAGATCCAAAGTTTTCACGAAGCACCTATGATACCCCATCACATCCCTGGGAAGGGGAGCGTATCAAGGAGGAGCACGCGCTCGTCCGGCAGTTTGGACTGAAGAACAAGAGGGAATTGTGGAAGGTACAGTCCATACTGAGGAACTTCCGTAGGCAGTCCCGTGAGCTTCAGGCACGCCTCAGGTACGATGAGGGACAGGCCAAGCTGGAGTCCATGAACCTGCTGAAGCGATGTGGCAAGATGGGCATACTCCCGATGGATGGTGCTACCCTCGATGATGTCCTTACCCTTTCACCGGAGGTCCTTCTTAACCGAAGGCTTCAGACGCTGGTCTGCACGAAGGGGCTGGCCAGAACCAGCAGGCAGGCAAGACAACTCATCATTCATGGCCATATCGAAGTGGACGAGAAGCGTGTCACCATCCCGGGTTACATTGTAACGAGGGTTGAGGAGGCCAAGATCAGGATCAGCTCAAGGTCGCCTTACGCTGACGACCTTCATCCCATGAGGGTCCAGCAGGCGGAGTCGACCGGACCAGTGGTCGATGTGAAACCTGAGCCGACGCCCAGGAAAAAGGGGGAAAAGAGCCCCAAGAGTAAAGAGTCGACCGACGTAAAGGGCGAGGATCGTTTCAAAGATACAGATGAGGAGGTGGAGTGATGGCTATTTGGGGTATCGCTCATGTCTACGCCAGCTACAATAACATCATCATCACGCTCACGGACATCACCGGAGCCGAGACCATTACGAAGTGCTCCGGTGGAATGGTGGTCAAAGCCGCCAAGGACGAGTCCTCCCCGTACGCGGCGATGAGGGCCGCCGAGAGGGTGGCCGAGATCGCCAAGGAGAAAGGCATCAACAGCATCCATGTCAAGGTCCGCGCCCCTGGAGGTAACAAATCGACCTCTCCCGGGCCGGGCGCACAGGCGGCCATCCGAGCCCTGGCCCGCGCGGGGCTCAGGATCGGCAGGATCGAGGACGTCACCCCAATACCGCATGACGGGACGAAGAAGAAAGGCGGTCGAAGGGGAAGAAGGGTATAGGGGTTCC
>CAZQLP010000024.1:0-16994 GCA_964594225.1 uncultured Methanomassiliicoccales archaeon | reverse complement strand
GTCTCTTCACATACAGGAAGGACTGCACCTGCGAGGGCGAGGGATGCCCCAACTGCACCATAATGTACTCCCTGAACAAGAAGGGACCCTGTGAGGTGTACTCTGGTGACCTGGAACCCCTGGGAAGTCAGGATTTCAGGATCAAGGACGAGCTGATACCCATCGTCAAGCTGGGCGAGGGACAGGCCATCCTGATCTATGCGTCCGCGGAGCTGGGCACCGCCAAGAGGCACACGAAATGGCAGGTGACCAACGGGGTGGGCTACAAGTACTACCCCTCCGTGGAGATCGACTACGAGAGATGCGACAATGGCGGGAGCTGCATGAGGATCTGTCCCCATAACGTCTTCGAGAAGTCAGGGGGAAAGGTCAGCGTGGTAGACATCGAGGCCTGCGATCTCTGCGGATCGTGCGTCGAGGCCTGCGAGACCGACGCCATTAGCCTCTCCAGCGATGACACGAGGTTCATCTTCGAGTTCGAGACGGATGGCTCGCTGAGCGCGGCGACCACCCTCGAGAAGGCGCTGGAGATCCTGGAGAGCCGGTTCGAGGAATTCAAGGAGCAGGTCTCTGAACTCGAAGCCTGATCACATGAAATCGGTGAGTTTGCACTTCTTCACCTTATCATTCTCGAAAAGGGAGTTGATGCTCTCCTCAATGAGCTCGATGCGCTGCTGAGTGTACGTGGGTATCCCAAACCTCTCCCCTATCTCCTTGGATATCTCCAGATACTTCTTCACGCTCTTCTCGTGCACCGTCAGGGTGAGGTCGTTCCCGCAGTAGCACCTGCCCCTTAGGGGCATCCGCCTGTACTTGGTGTTGCACTTCGTGCACCTCAGCTTCTGACCGGAGAATCTCTTCAGGTTGCCAATTAGGTCCGGGAGAAAGTGCCTGGTGATCACCCTGTGCACCACGTCCGATTCGTCCACCGCCCTGATCTTCTTCGCCAGCTCCAGCTGCGAGTTCATCTTGTCCATCATGGTCTCCAGGGTCTTGTACGCAGAATCCATCGGACCCTCGGAGATGTCCGCCGTATTGTGGGTGAAGCCAAACTGTTCGTACTGCAAGATGGAGCCTATCCTTCCCCCCACCATGTCCATGACGCCCTCCAGCTCCTTGGGATGCTTGTACTTCATGCAGGCCTCATAGAACTCCAGCGGGTACTCCGACCTCACGTCCAGGTTGTGAGCCTCCTTGTCTATCTCGTTGGGATCCAGCCTGGTGGTAAGGACCAGGGGGGCATCCATGAGCCCTCCTCTCCTGTCCGGGAGGAAGACCCTTGAGAAGTTGATGAGTGCGTCCAATAGCAGTATGCAGCTGTCCTCGTCCCCATCCGCATTTCGACGCTTCGCGGCATGGAAGAAGGGGTGTCCATATCCAGCGCTCGCCCCGGTGAAACCGATGAACCTACAGAGAACCCCTCCCGAGGTGTGCGGTGCAAGTCCCACACCCAGGTGGCCTATGAGATCATCCCTCCCTCTGAGATTGTAGAACGACTCGATCCCGTAATGCTTCACCAGGAGCTCGTCGATGAAGTTCGCCACCTTCACCAGGTAGTCCCCGCACGATTTAGAGCAAACGAAGTCCTGCACCCTCAGCTCACAGATCTGCTGATCATCGACCAGCTCCCTTCCTTCGGCGTCCATCGTGTAGCCGAGCTCCCTGGCCCTCTCCACGCTAAGTCCGATCTCCCCGGGGCGGAAGTGGGTGAGAGGAAGATCCGTCATGTCAAAGCGGATGGTGCCGTCCTTGAACACGTGGACCCCGTGCTTGGCCCTGAGTATGCCCTTCTCCATGGGCTCCGGGGTCTTGGTTTTGGAGATCATTCCCCGGACGCCTTTGATATCGGGCACCGTACTCTCGCCAAGCCTTCCAATGGCGTTCTGGAGCACCTCGTCGAGGGGCACCACCTGCGCGGAGGGGAGATCCACTGGAAGCGTGTGCGAGCCGCACTCGCATGACACGCTGAAGGTGTTCTTTCCGCACACGGGGCAGTGTCTCACCCCCACCTCCACCTCTACCTTCCCCTTTGTCGCGGCCTCCTTGACCAGCCTCTGCGGTCCGCCGCATATGCCCAGGGGGAAGAGGACGTGTGGAGGTGGCTTCATCTTCCTCTCCTTCGCCTTCTCCGGCCTGGCCATCCTCGTTCCTATCCTGGTGACGGCGCGGGGCATGACCCTGATCCCCATTGCGCTCGAGACCGCTTCCAGGGAGTCGCCTCCCGAGAGCGGGGACACCTCGACCACACCGTCGTCGTCCACTCCCAGGCCCGTGCCATCAAGGAGCGGAAGAGCGTAGTGATCGAACACCATGCTGCCCTTGACGACCCGATGCAGCGCGCCCAGGTCCTCGATGGTCCTCTTGATCCCAGTCTCAATGGGAACGATCAATTTGGACTCGTCGAACCTTGATGATTCGAGCAGGAAGGCCCTCAGGGTCTCCAGCTTCTCCAGCGGGACATCGGACCAGAAGAGGTTGAATCTGGGGTGAAGCGGGACATCGCTCTCCCTTGAGATGCGCAGCGCCTCCTCGTACGAGGGTGATGCCCAGTTCTCGGGCAGCGGATCCATCTTCTCCCTCAGCTCCACCCTGTACCACTCAGGGGTGTACCCTGAGGGGATCAGGAGATGGTTGTTCTCGACGAACTCGCCGAACGGTATCAGCACCTCGCCCAGGTCGACTATCTCCGTCACCCTGCTCCTTACCTCCATAAAATCATCCACGGTGTTAGGTTGAACCAGGTCCCCGTTGTCCAGCAGGAGGATGGGACCCTCGAGCTCATCACATGGTGTCACGGCTCCTGCCTTCCCTGGCCTCTCTATCTTGATCTGGGTGCCGACGGCTATGAAATTATCCATGGCGTGCATGGACGCGGGATTCAGGGCCACGGCAGCCAGGCCCGTGGTCCTTGCCCTCCCATACCTCAGCCGGAGCCCTCCTAGCTTGGATGGGTGAGAGAGCACCGGCCTCCCTGCAATGATGTCCTTGAGGTACTTGAAATCGGGGAGCACCTTCTGGTTCTCCGCATCCCTCTCATCTATCTTCTTATAGCTGATGTACTCGTCTATGAACTCCCAGCCGTCTATGCCGAGCTTCCTAACGTGTTTCTGGATCTTGGGGGCCTTCTGACAGAGACCCTCGGCGATCACCAGGCAGGCCCCTCCTCTCAACTTGTTGGTCTTGATTCGGGGAAGGTCCCTGTAGCCGGAGATCTCCATATCCTCCGTGCCCTCACCGTCCACGCACACCGGGCAGTTCTTGACTATCAGCTCTATCTCCCGGTTGGAAGGCATGTACTGGAGATGCTGGGACTGCTTGTAGAGAGGGATCTCCTCCTTGAACCGCTGCACCTCACCGTGCGTGGGAATGTACTCCTGGATGCCATGCTCCCTTCGTACCACATCGGCTATGAGGACGCTCATGGCCTGCCCGGTACCGCCCGCCGAACGTATCGGTCCAGCGAAGGAGATCGCGAGATACTCGCTCCCGTCGGAGTTCCTGCCGATCGTGGCACCCGCTATACCCTCCAATGGAGCCACAAGTATTCCCTCTGTCAGCACCGCGAGCCCGACCCTGACCGCCCTGTCGATGGCCTGCTCCCTGGTGGCGGCAGGCATCCTGGCGACCTCCTTCGCAATCATCAGGGAGACCTCCTCCCTGTTGTAGCTCTCGCTCAGGGTCCTGATACGCTTGGCGATCCCCTCCACCTTCCAGTCGGCAAGTATCTTCTCCACCCTGGAGGCAAGGTCCTCGGCCTTGGGTATCTCCACGTAGGTCTCGGGGTCAAGCCCCCTCGACCTGGCCCTGCGGGCAACGGAATAGCATCGCTCGTTCTCCTCGACAAGCGATTCGAAGTAACGCCCCATGGACTCGCTGCATGCTAGCTGGTGCATCCTTTCCCCCCGAGGGAAGCCCCGTTCCAGATAATCGCGTTCATGGTAATTAACTCATGAGGGTGTCCCGGTTCCCTCAAGACCGGAAAGACACTCGATCACCGCTGCCCTGAGCTTCTCCACTCCCGTCCCGTCCAGCGCGGAGATCTTGATCCTTTCCGAATCCGTCACGGAGATATCCGCCTTGTTCTCCACCTCGATCAATGGGATCTCGGGAAAGGATTCGGTCACCGACGCCAGCAGCTGGAGCTGCTGATCCATCATGTACCCAGATGTCTCGGTGGGATCCAACATGAAGATGATGAGGTCTGCGAGATACTTCAAAGCAAGGATGGCCTGCCTCTCTATTGCATTCCTCTCCTCAAGGGGGCGGTCAAGCAGACCGGGCGTGTCTACTACCTGGTAGGTTCTCCAATGATGCTGGAAGTGACCCACCCCCACCCCCTTCGTGGTGAATGGATAAGAGGCGATCGCCGGTCTCGCATTGGAAAGCATCACTATGAGTTGGCTCTTTCCCACGTTGGGGAAACCGGCTATCACAACGGTGGGGATGTTGGGGTCTATGTCAGGGAGCTTCCTGAGCTTCTGCCTTGATTCGGTAATGAAGTCCAGATCGCTCCCGATCTGGTTGACGATGGACGAGACCCGTCCGTAGTACTCCTTGCGAAGATGATCTATGAAGACTGGGTCCTTGGATCCCCGGATCCTACGGAGGTAATCCCTCTGGAGGTCGTTGCATCTCCTAGCGCACCAGCCCACGGCACCCAGGGACTTCTTGAGGGGATCTATGCCCACCAGAACGTCCACCAGCTCAGAGTAGAACTCCTCCCTCCGGTCCAGGTTAGGGAAGGCCCTGACGTACTTCATGAGGGTGGAGTTCAGTATATCCCCTGCCGTCGAGATCTTGCCCAGAGAGGTCTTCTTGACGGTATCGAGGTGATTGGTGCCCCTAAGATTGACCTTCGATGCCTTGCGGAAGGCCTTGTCCAGGAGCTCATCGGGTCTGAGTATGGTAGGGATCTTCCTCTCCCAGTCGGGCATGTCTTTCAGTAAACGATAGGAAACATTTAACCTCTCGTACGGAGGTATGAAACCAGGATGAGTCAATGACCTACGATGTGGAGTACAGGGTATGGCTCAAGCGAGATAACAGGTTCATCATCAGCAGCGGGAGAGCCCGGATTCTCCGCCTGATCAAGGACCGCGGCTCGATCTCCAAGGCCGCGGAGGAGATGGGGATGTCCTACCGGCACGCATGGGGAACCATCAAGAAGATCGAGGAGGTCCTGGGTACTAAGGTCATACACTCGGAGAGGGGGGGACAGGAGGGGGGAGCGTCCTCGCTCACCGAGGCGGGGGAGAACATCCTTAAGAGCTACGAGAACCAGGTGAGGATGATCGACGACCAGATCAGGAACCTCTACAAGAGACCTACCTTGGCCTCGGACGGGATCGTCCTTATAGACGACAAGCTGGTGCTCGTCAAGAGGGGGAGGGAGCCTTACAAGGGTTCGTTCGCGATCCCAGGCGGCATCCTTGAGTACGGAGAGACTGTCGAGGAATGCGTGGTCCGGGAAATGGAGGAGGAGACCGGACTCCAGACCGAGATACTCGACATAGTGGGCGTGTACTCCAGACCTGATAGGGATCCGCGCGGTCACTTCGTTTCCGTTGTTTTCTACCTCTCCATGACCGGAGGTGAGCTTAGATCTGGAGACGATGCCGCGGAGGTGAAGCTCTTTCCTCTGGATCGGCTTCCTGACCTTGCCTTCGACCATCGTCAGATCATGGATGACTTCATGATCATGATGGGCGACCGTCAAGCACCGTTCCTGCTGTAAATTATTTCTATTCGCTAGGTCGTTATGTCAACCACTCCCAGCTAACAGGAGGGAGTTGTAACTGAGGTGCATCATGGACGACACGACCCACCACATTCGGCTGGTTGACCTGGGGCGGACGAACCTGAGTCGAGGGTTTCCAGATCACCTGACGGCAGCCCGCTCCCGACGGAGGCTCGCTCCATGCAACCCAAGGAGTCACAACACGCCATCGGGAGCGATGGACCGGCATTCTCAGATCCAGCAGCTTTTTCTAATTCGGAGTGGGAAAGAAGCTTCCTTGGAGGTGTGAGATGATGGATGATGAGCTTGACAGAGAGATACTGCGTCTTCTTCAAAAGAATGGCAAGCTCACCTACGAGGAGATATCGGATCATGTCGGGCGACCTCCATCCACTGTACGGGACCGGATAAAGAGGATGGAGGACAAGAGGCTAATCCTGGGATATTCGACGGTCATAGACGAGGAACGGGTGGGGATGTATGCCGACGCCTACATATCGGCTGACATACCCTCCAGTCGGGTCCCGGAGGCATTCTCCGTTCTCTTCTCCATGGAGTGTGTCTCTGAGATACTGAAGATCACCGGTGAGAGGAGGATCATGTTCAGGATCAAGACCACCAACAATGCGGAGCTCATGTCCATAATTGATCGGGAAATTCGATCTCTGGGTTTCAAGAACATCGAGATAAGGGTGGTATTGGACCACCTAATACGCTACCCGGGGCTGTAGGTCAATTGTGATGATTCGAGATGAGCCAGTAGTTCCTCTTAAGACCATCATTATCGATCTGGAACTCGTGCACGGAACTGATGCAGTCGATGTCCATCTCGTCGAATAGTCGAACGTCGTACTGGCATACCGCCGTCATCCCGCTGGGTAGCCCGTTCATCGTGATCTTGGCCTCGTACTTGATAACCTCATCTAGAAGCTCGCGATTTCCGGCCGCCCATGAGAGGTCTCCCACCACCACAAGTTCATCGTACCCAAGGTCCTTGAAGTGATTCATGAACTGTAGCCAGCTCTTTGCCCGATTGCTGCCGTCGAATTCACCGTTGGGGCAATAGAAAGAATAGGAGTCCCTGACTACCATCCTTCCAGAGGAAATGGCCTTCGATACCATATCCGAAATCGCGGATTCCAATGGATCCAGGAATCCCTGATCCGGTCGGATGGTAAAGTAAACCAGCACATCTCCCTCTCCCATCCATTCAAGGATATCATGAATCGCTTGGAGTCGTTCCTGATCTGAGGAGTAGAATTGGATCGCATGGTATCCCTTCCTGTAAGTTTCAGTCCAATTACTGCCCTGCAATCTATCGTTCTCCGGTTACCTGTTTGCTCCGATGAGGATTACTTACATACCACCTCAGCATAAATCTTTCCTAAGAATTCTGCGGGTTGTTATCAATTATCTCGCATATCCAGAGTTGATTCACCAAACCGATCGTGGAATACCTTCTCATGGGTACATCATGGCATCGTCCTCTATCCAATTCAAGTATCATTCAATTCGGAGGACCTCAATGGAATTGCCATTGTTGATACAGCGCTATCCAGATGACTGTAGTTCTCTACAGCATACTCGAGTGGTCGCAAGGATCGTAGATCACCCCGAGACAAATGGTCGTATGACCAATTGCATCAGATTTGAGCGGTAAGCTGAATGGGAAAAATTTATCATTCCCGACATGCCATCGATGTCGAGAGGCCGAATGATGCGTCTGATTTCCTGGAATGTCAATGGAATACGGGCCATGGTCAAGAAGGGGTTCGTGAAATGGATGCTCAACGATCGCTCGGACGTATATTGCATCCAGGAGACCAAGGCTCAGAGATCCCAGTTGAAAAGTGACCTCACGAACATAGGGGACTTCCACTCATACTTCTCCAGCCCCGAGAGGAAAGGGTACAGCGGGGTCGCCATGTACTCCATCGAAGAGCCACTTGATGTGACCGAAGGCATGGGCATTGATAGGTTCGACGATGAAGGGAGGGTGCTCACCGCCGAGTATCCAAATTTCTTCCTCATGAACGTGTACTTCCCAAACGGAAAGGCCTCTAAGGAGAGGCTGAGGTACAAGATGGGCTTCTACGAAGCCTTCAAGGAGTTCTCTAACGATCACCGGAAGGAGAAAGGGGTCGTGGTATGCGGAGATGTCAACACCGCCCACAAGGAGATCGATCTGGCCCGCCCGAAGGAGAACTCCAATGTCTCGGGATTCCTTCCCGAGGAGAGGAGATGGATTGACGAGTTCCTGGATTCGGGTTTCATCGATGCCTTCAGGGAATTCGATCAGTCCCCGAATCGGTACTCCTGGTGGGATCTCAAGACCAGGGCCAGGGAGAGGAACGTGGGCTGGAGGATCGACTATTTCTTCGTCAGTAAGGAGTTGATCGGCAACCTCGTGGGTGCCGGTATCCACGATGATGTGATGGGTTCGGATCACTGCCCAATCTCGATTGACCTAGATCTAATGATTTAGAAAAAACGGAAGGGGTTTTGGGTAGAGCAGCTCATTGAGCCGCGGGTGGGGGACCAGAGGAAACCTTCCTATCCTGGAAGCCCATCACGACGTTGATTATGCCGAAGACGATGGCATAGGCCGCGATTATCCAGAGGATTGCTAGGACACCGGCTCCCGGGAAGATCACAATGATGAGTCCGAAGAGCAGGGAGATTATTCCAGAGACTACGAGGAGTCCCTTACTCATATTCTGCTTCACCATTGCATCCTGCGGAGCAGCGAAAGCGGCAACGATTTCAAAGACACCAAATATGATTGCCCAGAATCCTATGAGATAAGCCAGGAAGAGTACCGTCATGTCTGGCCAGGTCAAGGCTATTATCCCAATGATAATACCGAGTATGCCCTGCAGTACAAAGAGCCATCTAGCGCTTCCCATCTCCTTTCCGAATATACCCGTGAAGAGCGAGATGAAACCTATCAGCAACGCGAACGCGCCGAAAAGCATAGTGATAGTGAGTAGGGTCATCTCCGGCAGGACGAACGCCACGATCCCAAAGATGATCGCGACGATACCCATCGCTAATTTCTCCCACCACTTCCGGTTCTTCCACATCTCTTCAATCTTCTTCATGTCCACCTGTTCATGGACACTTTTTGAACGAATTTCATCCATTGCAAACACCTGTTAGCGACAAGCTAACCACCAACAGCCTCTCGTATAGGTCCGATTCAGCATGTTGGACAGGGTTCATTGCACGCAGTCGATTAGATAAGAAGATTTCCTTCTGATTATTTAGAATGAGAATAACCTTTCTCCATAAGGAAAGATATTATTTGGAGCCCCGCGATGCATGATTATCAATCGCTAATAATTACGGGAGAAGGTAAAAAGAGGTTGAATGCGAAAATACTACTTGATGGAGCTTGCGGAACTGATCGACCGGTGTCTCTACGAGGACGAGCTGAGAGACATTCTAATAACCATTGGCGAGGAGCCTAATGGAGCGAAGAAGGATCTCATAATGAAGCTCATGGAATCAAAGGAGGATCCGGCCGAGGTGTTGAAGCTCATGGACGAGGACATACTAACCACCATCTGCCTCGAATCTGACTTCCCCAATGCCATCGGGAAGGATCAGATGTTGGAGTGCATACTCGAGGACGTGCTTGGCGGGGTCCACGACTACATGGAGATATCGACTGGCTCTGACACAGCGCTCGATGACTTGGGGGAGAGAGAAGATAAGGATATTCCAAAGGTCGATTTTGATGAGATTCTAAACAAGGTCGGTGGATGGGCTCCTATAAACACGCTCCTTCCCAGGGCGGTGATCACCGAGGAGCTGGGAGATTTCCTAAGGCGTGAGGGATACCCGATCAAGGTGAAGGTCGGAGTGGATATAAAGGTGGGAAGCAACGTGAGCATAGAGCTGGCCAGGGGAAGAGAACCCAAGGACGTCAACAGCTTGCTTGAGAGGATGCTTCGGGACCTCGATCAATACGAATACAGCGTCGGCGTGGTGTATGGCGTCGAGCGGGAGACGGTGGTGGAACAGCTGGAGGATTCCCTCGAAGGGACGTTCGACGAGCTGGACCATGTCGCAATAGTGTTGATCTAGATCGTCAGAGAGAGTATTGCCATTCATTCCGCCCTCTCAAAGGTGAGGGAAGCGGAGTTCATGCAGTACCTCATACCCGTGGGGGGAGGGCCATCATCGAACACATGTCCAAGGTGACCTCCGCACCTGGCGCATCTCACCTCTGTTCGGGTCATTCCGATGGAGGAGTCGGTATCGTACTCCACCCTATCTTCCTCAATGGGCCTGGAGAAGCTGGGCCAACCAGTGCCGGAATCGAATTTGTCCTTGGAGGCAAAGAGCTCGTTACCGCATCCCGCGCATCTATAGATGCCCTTCTCCTTATTGTCCCAGTACTCGTTCCTGAATGCGTATTCCGTGTCCTTCTCTCGAAGGACATGATACTGAATTCCGGTCAGGATATTTTTCCACTCCTCTTCCGTGTGTTCGACCTCATATGACATCATGTTGACCTCGGGAGGTGATCACTCTCAACCAATCCTCTATATAACCTTCGGGTCAACGAGGTCTCGTTGTCATACATGAATGACTTCATGAGACCTCGTACTAAGATGCCGGCGGTCAGTGGAAGCAGCCTCGGGATCGCTTTCCTATGCAGGGGATCGATCATGGACCAGGCCATGAAGCACCCTGAGTTTGAGACCTTCTTGTGACGACGGGTTCGGGATGGGTTGACAGAGCCAGTTCAACTCCTGATCCGTTTATCTTACCTCCCCATTAACAGCGGTCAGTGAACTGTTTGCTTTCTGACCCTTGAAGGACATTGAGCTGACGGCACTCTAGATCGAGACTAGGTAAACCCTTGTGACCTCGGCCAACCGTGTTATGCCCTCCTCGATGTCCTCCATGCTGGAGGTGGAGAAGTTCAACCTGGCACCTAACTCCCCGCCCCCATCGGTGTAGAACGGGGGGCCGGGCATAATCGCCACATCCTTTTCAAGGGCTTTCTTGAATAGTTCCATAGTGGAACCCCTGGGGAGGGTGATCCATACGAAAAGCCCTCCTTTGGGGTGGGTATGGGTCACGTCCTCGGGCATCATCTCGTCCAGAAGGCGGAGCATGAGATCCCTCTTCTTCCTGTACTTCGTGTTTATCCGCCCTATCTGGGCCTCGAGATCATTGTCCTGCAACCACTGGTAAATGATCCTCTGGGAGAAATAGTTCGAGTGGAGGTCGAGCGCTTCCTTGGCGGTGGTGATCTTGCCCATTACCTCCTTGGGGCCGAACATCCAGCCGCATCGCATCCCGGGAGAGAATGTCTTGCTGAAGGATCCTGAGAGGACCACGTTGTCTGGAGCGAGTGAGGCGAGGGGTGGGGGAGGAGGTGAATCGAAGGACAGTTCACCGTAGGCATCGTCCTCAAGGATCACGGTATTCGATCCTTCGAGGATGCCCGCAATCTCCTCCCTGATCTCCCTTGAATAGGTTATCCCCATGGGGTTCTGAAAGTTGGGTACGGCATAGAACAGTCTCGGATCATACTCTCTTGCCACACTCTCCAGGGCAGAGATGTCAGGGCCGTCCTCGTGAAGATCCACGAAATGAAAGGTGGGTTCGAAGAGACAGAAACTCTGCACGGCCCCAAGGTATCCGGGACGTTCGATGATCATCGGTGATCCTGGGTCCAGCATGACCTTTCCCATGAGGTCGAAACATTGCTGTGAACCGTTCACCATAATCATATCCTCGGGGTCAACATCCAGATCGAACCGCTCCTTGTATCTCCTGGCGATGAACTCCCGGAGAGGCGGGTATCCCTCGGTGATGCTGTACTGGAGCGACGTCCTCCCCTCCTCATTGGATAGAAGGTCGTTGGTTGCCTTGGAGATGCTCTCCATGGGTATGAGATCGATATCCGGCAACCCGGACGCGAATGAGATGATCTCTGGGTCCTGGCATATGCTGATCAGTTCCATTATGAACGACTTGGGGGTCACTGACATGCGGTGTGCGAATTTCAGACTCATCCGATCATCTCGGTCAGTGGGCATGGCGCTGATGCTATTTACACCATCCTAAAATGAAACGATATTGGGGCAATGATCCGGGGAATTTCATGATTCAACCCCAAATTTGCAGATCTCCATTTCGATGTTCGATTCTAAGCCATGATATGATTCCTCCCGATTATGGTTGATGATGAGACATTAGAAATACGGCATTGTACCGATATTCCATCCAATGGAGGAACATGTCCTTTGAACGAGGAATCATAAGGGGTCAGAAGAGAAGTGTAAAAGGTGTAATCCCATTGATGCGTACGGGATTAACTATTTGGGCTGTCGAATCGTTAATAATCACTAGCTAGAACATGGCATCCGGTGACTATTGTCGATGGAGGTCCAGCTACCATGGAAGAATCCAATGGGAAATTTGAGAATCAATGCATTATCTCATGTGGGATGCTGCAGCCTGAAATCAACCATCTTACCGAGACTGGCTTCCTCAATCCTCTCAAGATCTTCTACACCCCCCCGGGACTGCATGCTCTGCCTGAGAAGCTGGAGCAGCATCTCCTTCGGCGAGTGGAACAGGCGAGATCGTTGTGCCCCGATGACAGGATTCTCGTTGTGTACGGCAGAAGCTGCTACATGGATCCCGACCAGCCGGACAAAGGAGTCGATTCCATTCTGGAGGAGGCGGGTGATGGAATCGTGAGAGTGCAAGGGGAATATGGATATGACATGCTGGTTGACATGGAAGAGCGCCAGCGCATCAGCGGGGGGAGACAGGACAAGGTCCTCTGGTTTACCAATGGTTGGCTCATGAACTGGCAGCTTGTTTACCAGAAGTATTTCGGATGGGACAGGGCCGATGCCAACGCAAACTTTCCCGGCTACTATGACAAGATCATCGTACTGGATGCTCTCGGTGTGGAAAGTGACTATTCGATGGAGAAGGCGGAGGTGATCTTGGAACTCTTCGACTGGACCGGTCTTGAAGTGGAATTCCATGCTATCACCCTGGATCGCTTCAAGGGACTGCTCCTGCCAGGTCTGCTCAGAGGTGTGAGATGAAAAGGAGGATTGAAATCCTGCTGGTCCAGCTTGTTGATACAGTATCACTTCATCTCTCCTTGAAACAGATGTACATGTCCATCTCCCTTCCGCAGTGCTTTTCGATTCTGCCAAGATTTCTGAGGCTGTGCTCCAGCCAATAGATATCGACCACTCTGAACTCGCTCTCATCATGCGGGAATGTGGATTTCCTGTATTCGATAACGCAGAGCCTCTCGGCCGCCACCCTGAAGGCTTCCAGAAGAAATCGATCCCTCCCCTCAACGGGGGTATGATGTAGGGCACCGTAGCTTATCACCACGTCGAATGAGCTGTCAGGGTATGGGAGGTCGGTCGCATCAGCCCATTCAAGGGCGATCATTTCATCCAGTCCTTTGGTCCTCACATTCTCCAATTCCCTCTCCAAGGCAACCTTATTCACATCAATGCAGGAAACCCGACAATCAAATTCCTTGGCCGCTATTACCGCCATGGATCCTACCCCTATATCCAATATGGATTTGCCATGGGCCTTGCAGATCTCCAAAACTTCTTCCCTTTCCATCGTTGAACCCTCGGTAGATCCGGATTGAATCCTCCCTTCAAGCAATTCGACATACCCGGTTGATATATTTCTCAGATTCGCAAATAGATGCCAAGACCAGGGCATAATATATAAAAAACATAAGATGATAGGGGAGAATCATGCCTTGGGTTAGACAGGAAGATTGCACTGGATGTGGCATATGCATCGATGAATGTCCCGTGGACGCCATTCTGATGGAGGATAACCTGGCGCGAATCGATATGGATGAATGCATTCGATGTGGGATATGCCATGAAGTGTGCCCCACCGGTGCCGTGAGGCACGATAGCGAGAGAATACCTCAAGAGGTGGAAGAGAACATCAAATGGACGAATGACCTGATGGAGTATTATGAAACAGAGGAAGAGATTGAGGCATTCATAAAAAGGATCAAGAAGCACTTCATTAAGGAGAAGCGCGTCGCAGAGTTGACCCTCGAGAGACTGGATTCAATCCAACTTTGATTATTCGTATGGCAAATTTAAAGTTTATGACATTGAGACAGACATTGAGATCAACTTCATCGCAAATGGAATATTTGTGGATAAGAAGATACTATAATGGAGGTCTCTAGGAAATTAAATTATTACGAAGTCAGATTTTGGGTAGAGTGGTAAAACCTAGACAAATCTAATTGGATTGGTTTTAACCACAATGCAGATCTTTTTTCTTTCTTACTTCAACATCAATATTCATCATAACTATCAGAAATGTCAGGAATGGACCGAACGGAAAGCGGTCACTCAAGAAGCCAGATGATAAATTCTCGTACTTCAATTAAATTTTTCTTTGATTCTGAGATGGGCAAACACTTTTTCTTTTTATTCCCTCATCATATATATCTGTCGATATTGCTGAAGAATGGATCGTATATTAGGGGAAGCCCCTAAGATGGGGACTATGGGCCCCTATCCCTGGACATACTGAGGAATCTAAAAGGAATCCCATTGATGTCAATTGAAAACTCTGTCTCGATTCGGAATCCTTCCCTTTCGTAGACCTTTATAGCCCTTTGATTCAGCTTCCAAACCCTTATCTTGAACCTTTTGAAAATGAATGTCCTTCTTGCAAAATCCATTCCGACCTTAAGAAAGCTGGATCCCATGCCTTTTCCTACGAACTCTGGTCTCAACGCTACCCCGATCTCGAGGTTTTTCCCTTCATCAACAAAGTTCAGATACCCTATCAGATTCCCTTCTCGATTGAGAACAGAGAAAAGAGAGACGCCATACCTATCGGCGTCTAGGATCTCCTCGATATCTTCTGGGTAGTGTCTGAGATCATAGAATGAGTATTCCCCTGCATAATGCCAATCGACAATATCACAGGCGTGCTCCCTTTGCATTGGGACGACCAAAAGGTCCTCTTGGCCCAGTGGTTTTTCCTCAGCAGACTTACCCATATCGAATGTCTACCAGGTGCACGATGATTATACTTGCGTTTGTGTTTGATCGTTCAGATACGGAACAATCGACTTCTCTATGATTTTGGCCTAAATGTCGTAAGTCCCGACGTGAGGGACATAGTCACAGAGTTCAATACTCATATGAACCTGATTCGTGTCTCCATTCTATCAGTGGGAACCACCTTGACCATCGATTATCGGAGAGAAACTACTCTACTTCCTCAATCACCTCGAATCGTTAGATGTTGAAAGAAATGAAAAAAGCTAATATTTCATGAGATTGAATTGAAATAGTCATTCAAGAAACCAGATGATGAATTCTCATACTTCAATTGAATTGTCAATCGATTCTGGAAAGGGGCAGACTTTTTATTTCCATTCTCTCCAACCACCCGATTCTATCTTGTCATATGATTGAATCTCATCAGATTCTGTAAAGCTTTATGAGAACGCTCAGAAACGATCTCGATCTTCTCAGCAGAAGAGCTATGAGATCAATAGTGAGGTCAGAGAGCGGAGGGATCCCCGCCCCGATCTTGAATGTATTGCCCTTCCCATAGAGACGCCTCTGTCCTCGGGAATCTCGAGTGAATACAATTCATTTCCAAATGCATAGAAGGAACATCGTTCTGTGTTGGAATATGGCAGTTATTTCAGGAAGTATTCTTATACTGGTTTCAGGGAAATGAGAAATGTCCCAAGCTGCAAAGCCCACAGGTTCATTAGGCAAGATATTGGCAAGAGGTATGGCCTGGGGCCATAAGGATTTCTACGAGAATACCGCCAAGGTTCTCAATCTCAGGCATGACGATGAATATCTAGAGATCGGATTTGGCTCTGGATTCTTCATCAAGAAATACGCATCTCATGTTTCTAGAATAGCTGGTCTGGACTGCTCCAAAGATATGGTCGAAATGGCAAAGGAGATCAACAGGGAACTTGTTGAATCGGGAAAGGCAGAATTCAGACAAGGAGATGCATCATCTCTGCCATGGGATGATAACGAATTCACTGTTGCTGTGGTAATCGAATCATTCTATTTCTGGCCTGAACCGGGGAAATCGCTTGAAGAGATCTTCAGAGTGTTGAAGCCTGAAGGCAGATTGATCGTCGAAATGGGATACAATAAGGATGACGGAATCGATCATAAGAAGCTCGTCAAGAGGATGAACTTGAGACTGTATAGTGAGAAGGAAATCAAGGATTTATTGATGGAGTCCGGATTCGATGATATTGTCGTTACAAACTACAAGGGATTCTGGCTTCCGATCAAAGGGTACATCGTACCCAGAGGCATGATCGTCGAAGCGAGAATTAGAAAAGAATGAAACACGAAAGAGAGACAATCAATTCACAGTAATCTTTGAAGCTCTTTCCTTGATGCGCAATTACTCCACTATCTCGACCCAGATTACGAGGATATGAGCTCAGCATTCTCTCGATATGCTGAATGCCAAAAAATGGCAATTGTACCGCAAACGGTACAAATTGATTAAAGCCAGTATTTTAGTGGACCGAACAGAAAACGGTCATTCAAGAAGCCAGATGATCGATTTTCATACTTCAATTAAATTTCTTTTAATTCTGAGAATGGGGCGAAACCTCTCCAATTTTCTTCCTTCTATGATTACTGTTGTGCTTTCTCATAGGAGTCAATATTCACCCATCACAGGCTCCCGACACCATTCATGAGAGACGATCCTTATATAGGATGCGAAGGAAATCATCGATACGAGTACGCTTAGGGTGATCTCCATGGATGCCGGCATGATAGTGATCGTCTTGTTGATCCTGAGCATCCTCTTAGGAGTGCTGCTTATTATTCTCATCGCTTATTGGAAAAGGAAAAAGCTCGAACCTATTGAGACGAATTACAGGGCTTTCTACATCACGGGTATTGTACTCGTTCCAGCTGGAATTGTCTTCTCCATAATTACATGGTCTTTCGGAATCCCTTTTATCGTGGGATTTCCCCTCCTAGGCCTTGGAGCGGTCTACATTGCCATAGGACTCTCAAATCGGGATAAGTGGAAGAAATGAGAGAATGTCAGTCATTCTTGAGTGCAAACCAAGATCGGACACGAGAGGGAGCCGTTCTGGTTCCCCGTTGGTTCGTTCTCTATGGTTGATTTGCGCACCTGCGACAACGCAGACCATGGAGGAGCATTAAGATAGGATTCGTGACAAGTAGGCCTAAGCCAG
>CAZQLP010000023.1:0-19448 GCA_964594225.1 uncultured Methanomassiliicoccales archaeon | reverse complement strand
GAATGAGAAGGGAATGATCTCAAAGCAGGATGTAGTTGATTATTACCAATAGAAAGTCGTGTTCTCTGCGATCTCATTTCAATATTCAAACTTGATCCAGGCTGTGATATCCTAGGAGCCATCAGCGTTCTCGCTTCGGTAAATGAACGTTATGATGCTAACTCAGGATATGATGATTCAACTCAGGGAATAAGTAGAGATTCATCTCAGGTTGTCATTCTCGAACAGGGGATTCAAGAATTAGATTGGGAGGGAGGATACGCCAAGGAAAATCTGAAGTGATGCCCTAATGGGATGTGGGGAATAAGAAAATTATAGAAAGGAGTTTTGTTGAAAAGGTGGTATGATTTCACCCAGATCTGACCCGGGAGGCGATGTACTCAGCGAAGTTCATCACTGGGACCGAGTTAGAGTATTTCGATAACTGTATGGTGCAGGATGGACAGGGCGTGACCAGCAGTTCCGCTTTGGTCTTGTCGGCCTGTTTCATCCTCTCCTTGCCGATGGCCTCAGCAAGATTAGAATCGGAGTATAATACCCCCGGCTCTCCCCCACAGCAATAGGAGCTTTCCTTGCAGTACTCCATCTCCACCAGGTTAGCGATTTTATCGAGTACCCGTCTGGGTTCGTCGAATACTCTTCCATGCCTTCCCAGGTTGCATGGGTCATGATAGGTCACAACATCGTCGTTCTTATCAATATTGAGTTTACCTTCGGAAATGAGTCGGTCCACGTATTGGGTGAAATCCAACACTTCAATGTCTTCCATCTCATATTCATTCTTGAGCGTATTGAAGCAATCTGAACAGCTGGTTATGATGGTATCGATACCGGCATCCCTGAAAGCCTGGATATTGAGTTTCTTGATCTCATCGAAGTCGTCATCATAGCCTGTTTTTGGCATGAAACCACCGCAACACCAGGCGTCCTCTCCAAGTACTTGAAAATCAACACCAGCTGCATCTAGCACATCCATTGTGTCTCTGACGATATCAGGCCTGAGGAAAGGAGCGGTACAGCCCATGAAATACAGGACATTCGATGATGAATTCCTCTTGTACTTGTTTTTATCCGCGTGATCCTTCCCGTATGGGTTGCGGAATTTCTTAACAGCGCCAACCATCATTCCATGTGCATCGGGAGAAAGGTTCAGCTTAACCAGGTCCCTCCGTGCGTCAATGATGATGTCCAATGGATTCACTCCAGCGGGACATTTATACTGGCAGAAACCGCAGGTTGTGCACTGGAATATCCTCTTGCCGAGTTTCTCACTCAATCCGATGGTACCGTCCAGTGCCGCTTTGAGGAAGACCATCCTCCCTCTGGCGGAAGCGGAATCCCAACCCAGCTGATCGACAGTGGGACAAACAGCTTCACAGAATCCACAGCGAATGCAGTATTCGAGGTCGTCCTTGTGCTTTAATGTGTTCTTCATCTTGTCTGTTATCTCTGAAGCCATTTAGATCACCTCGAAGAGCTTATCGGGATTCATGATTCCCTTGGGATCTATCGCCTTCTTGATTCTCCTCATGATCTCGACTCCGATCTCACCGTGCTGCTCCACAAGGAGTTCTTTCCTTTCCAGTCCAATTCCATGTTCTCCGGTCAAGGAGCCTCCCAGGGAAAGGGACATTCTGTTAATGGCCTGGTGGGCATTGTGGGCCTTCTCATGATCCCCCGGCACTCTGAAATCGGACATAATGACGGAATGTATGTTGCCATCGCCAACATGTCCATAATTGGCGATCTGCAGGTCGTATTCCTTAGAGATATTATTTATTCCCGTCAGGGCCTCTGCTATCCTGGATAGAGGCACAACGATATCGGTGATGACCGGGGCAGGCTTGAGCTTCACCAAAGCGGCATATAACTCGTTTCTAGCGGTCCATAATTCTTTCATCTCTTCCTCATTCGTAGACGAATCAATTCCCAAACATCCCTCACTGTTCGCGAATTTCTCAAATTTCGAAAGCTCCTTCATGTTGTATTGATGATCATCTCCATGGAATTCGATGAACAGTATCGTATCCACATCCGGAAGATCTAGGCCCATGCTCTCTTTGATCAGTTTGATTGCGATGGAATCAAGCAGCTCGACCGCGGAAAAGTCGATTCCAGAAATGATCGACTTCGATACGGCACGACCAGCGGCCTCCATCGATGGGAACTTAGCTATGGCGGCGCTGACCATTGTGGGCAGCGGCTCAAGCTTCAGGGTGACCTCAACAATGACGCCCAAGGTCCCCTCGGATCGATTGAACAGGTGGACAAGATCGTATCCAGAAGCAGTCTTCATCGTCCTGGTTCCTGTATTCAAGAGACGACCATCAGGGAGAACTACCTTCAACCCCAGGAGGTAATCGCTGGTAGTACCGTATTTCACCGCATGCATTCCCGAGGCATTGCAGGATACCATGCCCCCAATAGTGCATATCTCCCCACTGGCTGGACCCGGGGCGAAGAACAAACCGTAGGGTTCTAGGAACCTATTCAATTCATCATTGATCACAGCAGTCTCTACCGTCACGGTCATATCCTCTTTATTGAAACTGATGATTTTGTCCATTCGAGTGAGATCTATCACAATGCCCTTTCTAGTTGGCACACAACCCCCGGTTAGACTACTTCCCGAGCCTCTTGGTACCACCGGAATAACGTTCTTATCCGCCACCTTCATTATTCCCTGGATCTCTTCCACAGTTCCGGGTCTCAGAACAATGTCTGGTAAGATTCCTTTATCTATCGCATAAGAATCTAATGAGTAACATACTAAATCTGTGGGATCAGTAGATGCATTCTCTTTACCTACAATATCCACCAACTCATCAATTATTTTTTCTTCCATATTTACACCTACCATGACATGTTCAATGGCATATTGGGGCGCAATTGTATGATTAGTATTTAAATTTGCCTTAAATAGGATTAAACAATCCGAATAAATTTTTCTAATCATGCTGATTTCGCAATGAATCTAACAAATACGCAAAGGAAATCCTCTTATGATTACTAAATCGAAAGAAAATTATGGGAAACAGAAATGATTGAGTATTGAGAAAGAAGTCAAGCGGTTTGGCAAACTGGGTCGCCTGAACATACCTGATTCAGACATCTAAGAAAAGGTAGAGATCGCATGGATGTGGTCTGAGGTACTTAGGATCAAATTTCCCGCTCCTCTCGCGATCCATCTATGTCTCGATTATACCCTCGCCCTCCTCATTGCCGCTCAATCCCAGAAATATTTAATAAGCATCCGACGATTGGAGCTTGATTCCCATGGATTCAGAGGATCGATTCAACTTACTGACCAAGAACACCGAGGAGGTCGTGACACCCGAGGAGCTGAGGACGCTGCTGGAGACCAATGACCATCCGAAGGGATACATCGGATTCGAGCCCTCTGGACTCGTTCACCTCGGTTGGATGATCTGCTCCAGCAAGGTCAAGGACTTCGTCGACGCTGGATTTGACTTCACGGTGTTCTTCGCGGACTGGCATGCCTACATCAACGACAAGCTCGGTGGCGATATCAAGACCATAAGAACCTGTGCCAGGTATATGGAGGACTGTTTCGTGGCACTGGGAGTGCCCAGGGATAGGGCAAAATTCCGCTACGCCTTTGAACTCATGGGTGATATCGACTACTGGTCCAAGGTCATCAGCATCGGCAAGAGTTCCACCCTGTCGAGGGTGAAGAGGGCCATGACCATCATGGGCAGGGAGGGCGACGAGGCCGAGGTCGACACCTCCAAGGTGATGTACCCCCTGATGCAGGCCGCCGATATATTCGCGCTGGACGTGGACGTGGCGTACTCGGGTATCGACCAGCGAAGGGCGCACATGCTCGCCAGGGAAGCCGCGGACAAGCTGGGTTGGAAGAAACCCGTCGCGATCCACACTCCCCTCCTCCCCAGTCTGAAGGGTGGGGAACGCATGGATTCCCTTACGGTCAAGATGTCCAAGAGCGAACCCGATAGCGGGATAATGATCCATGACTCCCCGGAGGACATCAGACGCAAGATCAAGAAGGCATACTGCCCTCCAGAGATCGAGAGTAACCCCATTCTGGATATGTGTCGCTTGATAATCTTCCAGAGGATGGATGTGATGGAGATAGACCGCCCTGAGAAGTTTGGGGGGCCACTGCGCTTCGAGGGATACCAGATGTTAGAGGAGGCGTACGCTTCTGGACAACTCCATCCCATGGACCTGAAGAACGGCACCGCCTCCGCGCTCACAGATATCCTGTACCCGGTGAGGGAGTATTTCGAGAGGAATCCGGAGAACCTCAACGCTCTGAGGGAAGCCCTGAGCAAGTGAGCGGTTTCCCTCCCGCGCAGTGATTGTCCCATGAATCTCAGCAGGGATCATCTCAGATTCATGAATCCCTAATGCTCCTGAAGAAGTCCATGGTCTTCCCCATGCAGATGGTGAGAATGGCCTCCACATCCCCGCTTCCTATCAGTCCGGCCGCTCCTGGATGGCCTCCACCGTCGTTAGAGGTATCGAACCCCACCTCCTCCATCATCCTTCCAAGATGGAAACCTTTCCTCACCAAGTCCTGCCTGGCCCTAGCACTGATCCTGAACGCATCGTCACGCTGGGAACCAACGAAGGAGACATCCGCGCCAATGGAGAGAAGGGATTTCGAGACCGAGCTCTCGAAGGAAGACCCGTGGGATACGGCCACGATGTAATCGCCCACCCGATCGAATTTCAGCCTCTGACCACCCTTGAGCTGGGCTATCCTTTCCGAGATCTCCTGTTTCATTTCGGTCAGGTCGAATATCTCACTCAGCTCCACCCCGCTGATCGTCATAAGGTTTCCAAAGGCCTTGAAGAGATCGGAATTCGAATAGCGGAAATGCCCGCTGTCAGTAAGCATCCCGGTTAGCAGGGCGAGCCCCATATCGTGGTCGATCCGCTTGCCAGCGGAGAGCAACAGTTCCAGCACGATCTCGGCACAGCTCCGCTTGGTATCATCGCAGTAGTAGTCGCACCCATTCCACTTATCGGTACGGGCGTGATGGTCGATTATGACGCTGCCGTCCGGGACTCGCTCCGTCATCTCCAACTGGTCGGGTGATGAGGTGTCCACCACAACCACGAGGTCATACTCTCCCATTCTCACCCGCTCGCCGACCTTCACGTGGAGGTTCTCCGAGATCACCTTCGAGATCTTGTCCAGGCCTCCTGGTGCCACTATGTCTGTCTCGGGAAAGGCCCTGGCCAATGCGAAGGCGCTACCAAGGGCATCGGGATCGGCGTTGCCATGGAGGAGGATGAGCTTCCTTCCCTTCTCCAGTCTGGATGCGATATCTAGGAGCATGACATTGTCCAGAATGGGACTCAACTATATCCATTTTTTCAAGGATTGAAGGTACTGATGCCGCGATCCATCAGCACTCAGGCTCGCGGATCAATGATGAAAAATGATGGATAAGGTGTTTCTGGTCTTCAGGCTCAGTTATCCGTAGGGACTCCGGCAGAGCCGCCGAGAGCCTTCTGCAACTGCTCCTGCAGGTTCTCGTAGCGTTCCCTCATCTGCTTCTCCTGCCGGTTTAGGGTCTTGACCCTGACCTCTAGGGTCTCCTTGCTGTCCTCGATATCCTTGACCACCGACTCTTTCTCGCTGGCCTTGATCAGGAGTGACCCCACGTTCCTGTATATGGGGGTGTCTTCGGCGACCTTTCCCAACTCTTCAAGGGTGTTCTCCACCTCTCGGAGTTGTGCCTCCATCTGGAACTTCTGCGACAGGATCGCCTGGAGCTGTTGTTGGAGCTGCTGGAACTGGGCGATCTGGTTCTGGAGTTTGGGACTCATCTCGTTCATTTCATACACCTGTAAGTTCTATCATATCCTTGGCGATTTTGATCCACCTGAGGTAGGAGTTGAGTGCCGCCCTCATGGCCGACAGGTCGCTGGTCTCGATGCTGATCAACACCCTACCATCCTCCACGGCACCTTCCACCCTTGTCCGGGGAACACTCCTCCCCAGCTCCGGGCCAAGGGCCCTGAGAAGCTTGTGAGGCGTGGATGAATCGATGCTGAGGGCGGCCAAGGGCATTATCGATCATCTGCCAGTTATGACCTTCTTAACGTTGGGCCGGTCCTTGTAGAAGATCTTGGAGGAGCAGTTCTCACACTGCATCCCCACGGTGTTCACGTTGGAACGGATAGGCTTTCCACACTTTCCACACTTGTAGATATCAGGCACCTCCCCTTGTCTTCTTCTCCGCACCCACCAGGCGCATCGTCCTGGGGTTGTATGCAGAGGCCGCGAACTTGTTATTGCAGTGTCTGCATTGCCAGATGCCGGCGGAAACGCGCTTGACGCTCTTGTGGTGGCAGTTGGGGCACTCATGTGGCTTGTTCCTGATCTTGGCGATGTCCCTGACCCTCTTTCTGACCCTCACCCCGTAGCGGGGTCCGAACCTTCCAGCGCTTCCTACCTTCACGGTTTTCCTGGCCATTATGATCACTCAACGAATTTTCTGAGATCCTGCCCCAGCCTGCGGGCGGTCTCGATGATGGTCGTTATCTGATCGCGGGTGAGGGACCCATTCAGCCCCTTCTGCATGGCCCTTATGTCACCGTTTTCATCGGTGGTCACGGTGAGGCGAGCCGCGGCGATCTTCTCCTCGTCGAGAGTCGGATCGAATAATATAGAGTTTTCGATTTGCACCGCGGTGCAGGAGATGGGGGTGCAGTTCGTCGGCAAGGGATAGTCCTCCCCTTTGTCGTATCTGGAGGCGGGCACGATGGCCGACTTGAGAGCAGCCACGGAACCCAGCGAGCAGGCGTCGAAGAGATTGCCGTCGTAATCGAGCACGTAGATGTCGAGGAAGCAGATCCACACCTCCTCACCGGGCGTGATGCAGAGAGCCTCCACGTCTATCATCCCGCTCTCCCTAATGCCCCTGTCCACTACCCGGGCGAGCTCTATGGCTTGCTCGCCTGGGGGGCCGGACTCAAATGTGGGAGATGCCAGGGGGATCAGTTCAGCGCTGGTGGTGAGCACTCCCTTGTCCGGTGTATCGGAGAATGGTGAACCCATGCCCAACTTGACCCCTACCAGGACGTCGGTGTCGCCCATCTTCACCCTGGCCGAACCCTCGGCGTTCTCGCTGAAGTCGGTCTGGACGGAGATTTCCCTGAACTCGTCCCAGGAACGTTCGTCCACACGCTTTCCCTTGGCTATAAGCTTCTGTATGTGGTCCCTCTTGATGTCAGAAATGATTGAGCGTGTCATTCTCACTCCTCCTCGCCTTCGGTTTCATCCTCGCCGTCGTCCGTTCCCTCCACGGAGTACCTGCGCTTGAGGGCATCCTTCTGGAGCTCGTAGATCGTCTGCGACGCTTCGAAGCCCATGTCCATGGCCTTCTGGAACTCATCACAGGTCATGTGCCCGTCCATCTGGAGCAGGAGCACCTCGCCCGTCCTGGGTATGATGGCCATCGGCACGTCCGCCTGGCCGAAGTTGTCCTCCTCTTTCTCCAGATCCAGAATAATGGTGTCCTCCACCTTTCCAACGGCTACGGAGGGGACGATGTCCCTCATGGGGATCCCAGCATCGGCAAGCGCGACAGAGGCGGCGGTCAGTCCAGCACACCTAGTTCCGGCGCTTGCCTGGAGCACCTCAATGTAGACATCGATGGAAGTCCTGGGGAAGTTCTCGGTGAACACCACGTATTCCAGGGCCTCCGAGATTATCTTGGAAATCTCTACGGACCTCCTGTCCGGACCGGGCCTCTTCCTGTCCGAGACAGAGAATGTGATCATATTGTACTTGCACCTCACAAGCCCCTTCGCGGGATCCTGCAGATGTCTTGGATGACACTCCCTGGGTCCGTAGACCGCGACAATCACCTTGTTCTTGCCCCATTCCACATAGGCTGAGCCATCCGCTCTCTTGAGGACGCCCACCTCTATTTTTATCGGTCTGAGCTCGTTGGCTTTTCTCCCATCCAGCCTGAGACCGTTCTCATCTATCAGCTTAATATCTGAATTTCCACCCATATGTATCACCAAATCAATCGGAATCGAACACGGATTCCAGATACTCCTTAACCCTCTCGGTGAGCCTCATGGTCTGTGCCTCTTCCTCTATCATCCTGATTGCCCTGATGGCGTAGACGATGTTGTCGATCTCGCCATCAAGCCATATCCTTCCGTTCTGACCCACGAAGATCCTGCAATTGGTAAAGCTCTTGATCATCTGGATCATGGAACCTCCCTTGCCTATGACCCGGGGTACCTTGCTGTGCGCGATCTCTATGATCTGACCGCCCTGAAGCTTCCTCAGTCCCGGCTCCTTCATTGTCACCTGGACCCTCTTCGTCTCGTCGACTATGAGGATCTTAGACAGGAGGATATCTCCCACGTTCAGATATCTGGCGGTGTCGCCGAACTCCACCCTCCAAGGCACCTCGTTCACATGCAGGGGCGCAGGATAGGGGGAGTTGATCTCGATCAGCCAATTGGATGGTCCAAGGTCAATGACCTTCCCGATCACGGTATCTCCCTGTTGGGGTATGTACCTCCCCCCCAGGGGAATAACATTCACATAGTTCGAGCGCACACTCTTGATGCCCAACTGCGACGCGTATATGTTGTCATCTACCACATATGTGCCGTTGCCGGCCTTGAGCTTGCCGTTGTCCAGCAGGTCACCGGGGATTACTAATTCCCTCACGGGCCTCTGGAACTCTCCACTTTCATCTTCACTTGTCATTTGATAACCTCTTAATGTAACGGACGCGATTAACTTATCAGTTTTGTCTCCACATTGCCATGGGTCTTGTTCTTGAGCTTCCCGACAAATTCATCCCTGATGCCCGCCGGTATCTCGACCAACCCGATCCACTCGCCGTTGGGCTGCCACTCCTCCCTTAATATTGTCCCAAAGTGGACAATGTCCTCGTAGCACCTTCCGTACTCGTCACCGGACAGCTTCACCGCGATCTTCGACTTCTCGAATCGAATGGGGATTAGCGGACGGAGCTTGTCAAGGACTAGCGGAACCTGGGCCTCAACGGATTTGAAGGGATCGATGTGCACCTTGGCTTCTTCCATGGCCATCTCGATCCTCTGAGGGGGGTGTGGTGTCTTTGTCTGGGGGTTGATGGCGTTGCGGGCGATCTCGACCACGATGCGCTTTCGCTTGACCTCTTGCATCTCCCTTCGCTGCTCGGTGGTGAGCTGCACCTCTCCCTTCAGTATGATCTCTCTGGCGACCTCCAGGACATCTGTCGTCCCAAACACCTCCATGGTCTTCTCCTCGGAGGCCCGGTCGCCCTTCTTGGCATCGCGGAATATCTCCTCGATGGCCATGTGATCGGAGATGTCTACCTCGTTCCCCTCTCGCAATTCCTTAGCCACGTCCGAGTCGATGAGGACCTCGAAGCTCTCACCTTGGGAATCCAGCCTGGCTATGATCGCGTCTTCGATGCTGACCATTGTCAACCTACTCGCTGGGGAGCTTCCCCACGTAGGATTCGACCTCGGCAGCATCCAGCTGTCTGAAGTTCTGATCCTTGCTCACCACCCCGATCTCCACACCCTTGGGGTCCAGCGTCTGTTCTTCGGTCGCCTTCAGGATGGCCCTGAGGCCGAGGAGTATGGCTTCCTCCATCTCACTGTTCTCCTTGTACTCCTCCTCGAACACCTCCATCACCGCGTTCCGGCCGGCCCCGATGCTCCCCGCCTTGTATGATACAAGGGCGCCGCTGGGATCGGTCTCGAATAGATACTGTCCCCGATCATCGACCCCGGCAACTAGAAGGGCGGTGCCGAATGGCCGCACACCACCGTACTGTGTGTAGTTCTGCTTGAAGTCACAGATCCTTTTGACCAAGGCCTCCACACCCATCCTCTCATCGTAGGTGATCTTGCTTATCTGCGCGATCACCCTGGCCTGGTCAACGAGTATCCTCGCATCTGCGACGAGTCCGGAGGTGGCGCAACCCACGTGTTCGTCGATGCAAAAGATCTTCTCTATAGATTTGGGTTCCATGAGGCGACTGGAAATCCTCTTATCCACGATGAGAACCACACCGTCCTTGAACTTCAAACCGACGGTTGTGGTGCCCCTCTTCACCGCCTCCCTGGCATATTCAACCTGGAATAATCTGCCATCGGGCGAGAAAACGGTAATGGCTCTGTCGTATGCCATCTGTCCTGGCTGCATTTCATCACTCCATCATCAATCATGTATAGACTTCGCTAACGCTATCTGCCTAAACAGCTACTTGGATATATAGATATTCCTTGACCATCAAACCCGACGTGGAACCACTGGGTGGGTCGAAACCAATGGGTTTGGCGATGTGATCACACCCCCGTCCCGTCTGGGTTCATACCGCCAACAGTCATGCTCAGAGATTTAGGTGTCTGGCCAGAAATGTGGTGTAGTCCTCCATCGGGATGTCCACGAGGCTCCTCTCGCACGGGATCTCCTTCGAGACGGCGCAGTTCAGGTGAATCCTGCATTTCGGGCAGACCGTGAGAAGGGTCTCCGCGCCCGTCCTCTTTGCCTCCATTATCCTTTCAAGCTGCATCTTCTGGGCGGCATCGCTGCAGGCCGCGAAGGCGCTCACACCACAGCATGTCGCGTTCTCCCTGATGTTCTCCATTTCCCTGATATCGATACCGGCCATCTTGAGAAGATCTCTGGGAGGGTCGTATATGCCCAGGTGTCTTCCCAGTCTGCAGGACTCGTGAAAGGTAACGGTCGGACTGCCGTTCGCCGTTAGATCCATCTTGTCCTTGTCCACCTGGTTCAGGAGGAACTCGGAGATGTGCAGGACCTCGAAGTCGAGGTCTCCCATGATATCACGATAGTCGATGTCGAAAGTCCTCAATCCCTCTGGGCAGGTGAACACCACCGTCTTGGCACCGCTTTCTTTTATGGTCTTGATGTTCCTGTTCATGAGCAGCTCGAAGTTGTCCTCATCGCCTATCCAGTTGAGGTCATGCCCGCAGCACACCTCCTCTTCGCTGACAACAGGGTCTACCCCAGCGTAGTTGAGGAGCTTCAGTGCGCTGATGGCCGTCCTGGTAAGATTGAGGTCCCTGTCCCAGAACACTTGGTCCATATGCGGGAGGCATCCAGTGAAGTAGAAAACGTCCCCCTTGTTTTTCGTTCGAACATCAGAGGGCATCCACGCGAGACGATTCTGCTTCTCGGTGACAGCCATTATCCTCATCATGCTCTGCAGCATTCCTCCCTGAGGACACTCCGCTATGATGGAATCATGGGAGTCCCCCAGAAGAACGGCCTCCGCCCTCATCCTTCTGATGAACTCGGAGTAGTTGACCTCGTAGGGGCACATATCGTTGCACATCTCGCAGGTGATGCATGACCAGATGTCCTTCTCCTCTGTCAGTCCCTCGGCCAATCCCTCGATCGCCTTGATCACGATCCTCCTTGGGGCGAACTCCTCGTCGAACTTCGCGACCGGGCAAACGCTGGTGCATTTCCCACACTCGACGCAATCATGGGCCCCAGTGTCCGCGATTATATCATCGATCACACTCTTGTCCAATACGGTCTTCTCGATCTCAAGGTCTTTGATCTTGGGATGTGGATTTGGACCCAGGATCTTTATCTCGGAAACCATGCTGTTCATGAGGTTGGCGAACTTCTTCGTATCGGAGGCGGCAAGCCACTCCTCTCTAAGTCGCTCCCCTCCCAGACCAAGGTAGTTCAGGAGGATCTTGAACGATTCTATCCTCTCCTTCGCCCTCTTGTTGCCCTCTAGGAAGTGGCATTCGTCCATGCGGCAGCCTACCACCGCCACCCCATCTGCCCCGTACTCGAAGGCCTTCATGATGAACGCGGGGTCCACCCTCCCTGTGCACATTACCCTGACGATCTTGATTCCCGGAGGATAGTTGATATGCTGGGCACCCGTGAGCCTCGCGGCGGGGTATCCACACCAGTTGCAGGCGAAGGTTACTACGACGGGCTCGAATACCTCTCCCTCCATCAGCTCACCTCCTTGATGACCGAGCGGATCTGTGACAGCATCCCGTCTCTCGTGTAGTGTCTCATCCAGATCGATTTGTTGCAGCAGACGACCGAACAGATGCCGCATCCCTCGCAGACCATCTCGTCGACCTCCGCTACCTTTGAATCACCCTTGACAACGAGTTTGACGGCCTCGAACGGGCAGTTCTCGACGCATCGACCGCATCCTCTGCAGGTCTCCTCATTGACCTCTGCGACCAGGTTCTCGATCGCCATCTCTCCTGCCCTAATGAGATTGACTACCTCCAGCGCCGTCTTCTTCGCATCATCGATTGAGTACCGTATTCCCTTGGGTCCCTGGGCGCATCCCACCACGTAGATGCCCTTCTTGATCTCCTCTGGATACATGGGGTTGAAGTCCTTCATGAATCCATCCACGTCCACCTGGAGGCGAAGCATCCTCGCGATGATATCGGATCCATTGCTCGGCTCCTGGCCCACCGCCAGGACCACGAGGTCGCTCTCGATCTCCAGCGACTCGCCCAGATCCGCATCTTCCGTCCTGACGATGAGTTTTCCCTCATTGCCCTCGAGCATCTCGGCGACGCGCCCCCTCATGAAAATCACCCCTGCCTGTCGGGCTTCATCGACGAACGTCTCGAAGCCACGATATGGACCCCTGAGGTCTATGAAATGGACGTACACCTCGGCTTCAGGATGAGCGAGCTTAAACTCCTTTGCGGAACCGATAGCGTATGTGCAGCATACTATCGAGCAGTGGTTGTTAGCCCTGTGGCAGTCCCTCGACCCGACACACAGGGCGAAGTTGACGATCTCTGGGACCTTGCCGTCGGAGGGTCTCCTAAAATCATCCTTGCTGGCATTGGCCATGATATCGCAGAACTCCATCGAGGTGACCACATCATCCAGCTCATCGTATCTGTACTCCGGTAAGGATACTGGATCGAAGGTCTTCGAACCGGTGGCCACCACGATTATGCCAACGTCGAACTCCCTCACCTCGCCATCCGACTCGACCTTTATGTGTCTTTTCCCAAATCTCCCGGAGATCTCCTGGACATTGCTCCCAGTCATGACCTCTATGTTCGGATGGGTGATTATCTCTGGTATCTTGGGGGTCAGGACACACTCCCTGCAGTACCTCATGCAGCATATGCCGCACTCATGCGTGGGAAACGTCGTGGAAAGTTGGTAGGTTCTTCCGCCGAGCTCACTGCTCTTCTCCACCAGATAGACCTTGTAACCCTCATCTGCGATGGCCTTCGCCGATGCCATCCCCGCTACGCCGCCACCGATCACCAGGACGCTGTCCTGGATGGGTATGATCAGGTCCTCCAGTGGCTTTGCGGCCCTCAGACGGGCAATCTCGCTCAGTATCAGCGACCTCGCCTTCCTGGTCGCCGCCTCCCTATCTGTATGGACGAGTATGGCAAGTTCCCTGAGGTTCACCTGTTCAAACAGATACTTGTTCATGCCGGCCTCTATCAGCGCTCTTTTCAGTATCTCACCCGTGGCCGTCTGACAGCATCCGACCAAGATTCTTGAGGGTTTGAACTCCTGATATCTCTTCACGATGGACTCTATCTCCTCGACGGAACATGGTTGATCATGGACGAACACATCAACGACATCCTTCTCCTGAAGAAGCAGTGACTTGATGTTCTCAAGGTCGATATATTCGAACATCTTCTCGTTCTCGGAAAGTAAATAGATGCCAATTGCCCGATTTGCCTCTTTGGTCATTCAGACACGCCCCTGGAATGGTGGAATCCTCAGTATATCATCCCTCTGTATTAACCTTTCTTCGACTTGCCATGATGATAGACGCTGTTCGAATTCCGCGAAGTGGAGTTCGATATCATTTCATATTTCGCGTTGAAATCTACCCCATATCAATGATGTGGAGCGGACCGTCCCAATTGGAATTGATCCATAGTGGATGGAGAATAGTAGATGGAGAACAGCCCCTCACTTGCGTTCGGAAAAGTACTTCTCGCGCAGTGTCCTTAGGGTCCCCGAGGTCATCAGGGTCTCTATCCTGAATTCCCTTCCGCATTCTCCCTTCAACCCCCTCAGCAATCCGATGGTCTCATCCTTTTCGTTGTGATTGCAGCGCACGATTCCCTTGTTATCCTCATATTGGATGATCAACGGGATATGAAGGCTCATGGAAGCGGATCTATCGTTCATCTCTGAGCTCAGTTCCTGCCATCCGATGTTCTGGGGCGAGATCACGGTAAATGCGATGTATCTTCTCCTTCCCCTCTTCTCCTTGACAACCATGTCCAAGGCTCACCTTTGAAGCGGATTATTCCCTGATTATCTGTTCGGACTTGACCCCTGTTATGACCACCAACACCTTCACCATGCCCTCGGACTCGGGCTCCACGGAGCATCCCCAGATTATCCGGGCCATCGGGTTGATCCTTTCTCCGACGAGCGCCGCCGCCCTCTCCGCCTCGGAAACGGTCATATCTGGACCGCCAACGATGCGGATGAGGGCTCCGTTCGCGGCGCTGATGTCCACATCGCCGAGCAGGGGAGATGACATGGCTTCCTCGATGGCCTCCTTAACACGGCTGGAATCGCTGTCAGATTCCCCGACGCCGATCATCGCCACTCCACCGTTCTTCATTATGGTCATCATATCGCTGAAATCGACGTTGACAAGACCGGGTTTCGTGATGATCTCGGTCATTCCTTTTATGCTCTGCATCAGCAACTCGTCCGCCACTCTGAAGGCCGCTTCGATGGGGAGTTTAGGAACCAGCTCAAGGAGCTTATCGTTCTCCAGCACGATCGTCGTGTCGCAGAACTCGCTCATCAGTTCAAGACCCTTTATGGCATTGTCCCTCCTGAGCTTGCCCTCCGCTCTGAATGGAAGGGTCACCACGCCCATGACAAGGTCGCTCATTCTCCTCGAGAGTTCGGCAATGTATGGGGCCGAGCCGGTTCCAGTGCCGCCCCCCATTCCCGCGGTTATGAACACGATGTTGCGGCCATCGATGAACCTGATGATGTCCTGGCGGGCCTCCTCGGTGGCGCGTCTCCCAATTTCCGGTCTCGCCCCTGCGCCAAGCCCCCTTGTAGTAGTCCGTCCTAGGAGTATTTTGTTGGGTGCCGGGATGGATAGCAGATGCTTGGCGTCACTGTTGGCCGCGACCAGCGTTGCTCCTACTATGCCGGCCTCGTTGATGCGTCTGATGGTGTTGGATCCTCCGCCCCCACAACCAAAGATCGAGATATTGACCCTGAGCGATTCCGCAATCTTCTGAAGCTCCTCATCGGAACTCATCATGGGAATGTAATCTGTCTCGGCCTCCGTCTCATTCCTGTTACTTTCAAGCGCCCTGTCAATAATCGATTTCATGATCACCCATCCCTGCTCGTATGAAGAATAATCCAAGGCTGAAATATCCATTGTTGTACTTAAATCCATTTCTAGAGGGAATTCCCGGCGGAATGCTTCTGGAATCGCAACCCTCTCTAGACATTTTCGAACTCGGTCCCGCACCGGTCGCAGATGAGATCATCCGAACTCAGCTTCTTGCCGCATTCTGGGCATCTCCCCCCGATCAATGCACCGCACTCGCAGATATCCGTGTTCGCCGATATCTGACGGCCGCAGACGGGGCATTCCACGATCTCGAATATCTCGAAAATTTCCCCACATCGTGGACATTCCGCACTCAGCTCGGGCATTATCAGGCCGCAGGAAGGGCATTGGAAGTTCTCGCCCTCTTCCACTACGATCGCGCCGCATTCGCACATCGTGCTTTCCTGGGGCAATCTCCTTCCACACAGTGGGCAGGAATGGTTCTCAAAGTGTTCTGAGCCCCTTTCACCGTGGGCGATTATATCCTCGTAACTCTCCTTGCAGTATGGGCATGAACCAGTGCGTGATAGACACGTCAGATGAAAGGGTCTTCCGCATTTGCAGTACGTGAAATTGGACCCTTCCTTGATGGCCCCCATACAAATCTGGCAGGTGAGAGACCTTATCCTTGGTCCGGTCACGATGATTCTGGAAGGTTTCTCTCTACCATGGACAAAATGGATGACCTTGAATAGATCCAGATACCTTCGGGCATTGTCTCCAGGAATTCCACCTTTCATTAATCCTGCGAGTTTCCCGATCTCCATGAAGGCCGCGAGACCGAATGCGCCAAGAAGAGCGGCCGTTACCACCAAGGCGAGCACATGACTTTGATACGCTATACCTCTAAATGCTTTTTCATTCTTTTCATATTTAAAATAGCAAATGAGATGATGAGTATCTACGAAGAATTTCTGATAATCATTACGACGTCATGGAAAACAGCACATTGCAATTTCATGATGATTACAACGTTATGATAAAAGGCATATATTAATATGGGAAGAATATAGGGAGACCGAGACAACTAGCATCGTTTATTAGGTGATTCAATAGACAATGATTGCTCGATCAGGACTCAATTCACGGAAAAGGTGGCGGCATCTCCGTCTACTGGATATCACGCAACTAGCGGTAGCTCATTGCCAATGCTGAAGAGAGAATATACATGTTTCTCCACCCCTCGAAAGAAGATAGTCGAATTATGGACATTTCCATGGTGCCTGAGCCTCGAATGAAAACCCATATGGTCTAGCGACAAGAGGGTCGAAATGTCAGGTTCAAAGAAGATAGGCGCTGTGATGGTCGTTGGCGGCGGTATCAGCGGTATGCAGAGTGCCTTGGACCTTGCCGACGCTGGTTTGAGGGTTTACATAGTCGAGAAGAGTCCCAGCATAGGGGGCACGATGACCCAGTTGGACAAGACCTTCCCGACGAACGACTGTTCCATGTGCATTCTTGCACCGAAGATGTCGGACTGCTACGGGCACCCCAATATCGACGTCCTCACCTGCTCCGAACTCATCGGTCTGGAGGGCGAGACAGGCGATTTCAAGGCGAAGATTTTCAAGAAAGCCAGATACGTGGACATCGAAAAATGTACAGGCTGCGGAGATTGCATCAAGAAATGTCCGACCAAAGGTATCCCGAATGAATGGGAGATGGGGGTCACGGATAGGAAGGCCATCTACATCCAGTTCCCTCAGGCGGTTCCCAGGGCGGCTATCATCGACCCTGTGAGCTGCAGGTATCTCACAGAGGGAAAGTGCGGCGTCTGCGCCAAGGTATGCACGGCCGATGCGATCAACTACGACGATAAGGATGAGGAGATAGAGCTTGAGGTGGGATCGGTTATTCTCTCACTAGGGTTCGATCTCTTCGATTCAAGGCTCAAGAAGGAGTATGGGTACGGCGTTTTCGACAACGTCGTCAACAGCATGGAGTTCGAAAGGATGCTCAGTGCCTGTGGACCCTACGAGGGAATAGTGAGGCGGCCATCAGATAATCAGATACCCAAGAAGGTCGCCTTCCTGCAGTGTGTTGGCTCTAGGGATGAGAAGGTGGGCAACACCTACTGCTCCTCGGTGTGCTGCATGTACGCGATCAAGGAAGCGATCATCGCGGGTGAGCATTCCGAGGACCTGAGCTCGACAATATTCTTCATGGACATCAGGGCGGTCGGCAAGGAGTTCGAGGACTACAAGATCAAGGCCGAGAATGAATACGGTATCAGGCTGGTTCGGGGCACCAGGGTCGCGATGGTCGAGGAGGTTCCCGATTCTAAGGACCTCTTGGTGCGGTACTCCATCGGGGACGAGATCCTGGAGGAAACATTTGATATGGTGGTGCTTTCCGCGGGATTGTGCGGCAATAAGTCCGGCGCGGAACTTGCCGGGAAGCTGGGAGTGAACCTTGATAAGTACGGCTTCTGCGACACCGATCCATGGAACCCCCTTGTCACGACCAGAGAGGGCATCTTCGTCACAGGAGCCTTCAGCGCGCCCAAGGACATCCCCACCAGCGTGGCAGAGGCTTCGGGTGCCGCAGCCAAGGCGGGAGCCATCGTGGCTGCGGCGCGCAATACCCTCACCACGGTGAAGGAGTATTCGGACGAAAAGGATGTCTCAGGTCAGGAGCCTCGCGTAGGGGCCTTCATCTGCCATTGCGGCATCAACATAGGCGGCGTGGTCGATGTCCCAGAGGTCGCCGAGTACGCGAGGACACTGCCCAACGTGGTTCATGCGGAGGACATGCTCTACACCTGCTCGCAGGACAGTCTGGAGAAGATCAAGCAGATGATCAGGGAGCACGACCTGAATCGTGTGGTGGTCGCCTCCTGCACACCGAGAACGCACGAGCCACTGTTCCAGAACGCCATCAAGGAGGCCGGCCTCAATCCATTCCTCTTCGATATGGCCAACATCCGTGACCAGTGCTCGTGGGTCCACATACACGAACCTGAGAAGGCCACTCAGAAGGCCAAGGACCTGGTGAGGATGGCCGTGGCCAGGGTGCGTCTGCTGGAGTCGCTTCAGCGCTCAGAGTTCTCGCTGATCAAGAAAGCGGCTGTCATCGGAGGTGGCATCGCCGGTATGACGGCTGCCCTGGAGATAGCGGAACAGGGGTATGACGTCGACCTGATAGAGAGGACCGACGCTCTTGGTGGGAACATGAAGAGGGTCACTCTCGAGTTTGGTGGAAAGACGGGTCCTCAGGCGGTGGACGAACTCAAGTTGAAGATAACGGAGAGCGAGAGGATAAGTGTTCATCTGGAGGCAGAGATCGAGAACGTGACGGGTTACATCGGGAATTACACGTTCCAGCTTTCCGGGGGTGTGATCGAGACCGGGGCCATCGTGGTCGCCACCGGGGCCCAGGAGTACAGGCCGACTGAGTACTTCTACGGTGAGGATGAGAGGGTGATGACTCAGCTAGAGCTCGCTCAACTCATGACCGAGAAACCCCTGGACGCAAAGACCGTCACAATGATACAATGTGTCGGATCGCGCACGGAGGACAACCCCATGTGCAGCCGTATCTGCTGCTCCACGGCCATGAAGAACGCCATCAACATCAAGCAGCAGAGCCCGAAAACAGACGTGTACGTGTTCTTCAAGGACATCAGGACATACGGCCTCAGGGAGGACCTCTACCGCGAGGCGGGCCGGCTCGGTGTCAAGTTCATACGGATGGATGAGGGCGCCATGCCCGATGTCATCAAGGACGGCGGGGACCTTCTTGTAAAGGCCAAAGACATCATTCTGGGGGACGAGGTGCAGGTCAGGTCCGATTTAGTGATTCTCTCCACAGGCATTCGCCCCAATGAGGATAACGAGGCACTCTCGAAGATATTGAAGGTGTTCCTGAGCAAGGATGGGTTCTTCCTCGAGGCCCACATGAAGCTGAGACCAGTGGACTTCGCGACCCCGGGGATATTCTTGGCGGGTCTGGCTCATTGGCCCAAGTTCGCCGATGAAAGCATTGCCCAGGCCGCTGGTGCTGCCGCACGGGCCATCACGGTCATCTCGAAGGATCAGCTGGAGAGCGAGGCCACCGTCTGCCATGTCGATCCCTTCAAAT
>CAZQLP010000022.1:0-19946 GCA_964594225.1 uncultured Methanomassiliicoccales archaeon | reverse complement strand
CAGGATGGCATTCTTCAGATTCAATGCGTTTTCACTGAGATAACGTGCATGAGGACAATCATGGTAATGGGGTCTTTGAATTTGGGCGATGTGGCCTTTTCCATCGTTGAGGGATTGAACAGGCTAACCGTACCCAAATGATGCTTTGAATCTCGGTCATTAACATGACGGGACGGGAAATTTAACACCATCAATACTGCTGTTTCCTTAAGAAGTGATAAATATCCATTACGATTTAATAATAGGTTGGGATCGAAAAAAGGAGATGTAGAGGAAACCGACCGAGATCTTTGAAGTCTCTCTGTCTCGGATGATGGGGGAGATATGAATGAAGGCAGGTACGACGATTCAAGTGCTCAAGACGATGATAGGGAATCCTGTCACCCGCAAGGTCCTTTCAGGAATGAGCAACTTCTGTGAGATTGATGGAAAGAACAGGCTCGAGGTGGCCCTCGAGCTCTACATCGGCGAGAGGGAGACTGCCTGCTACAAATGCAAGATGGCGCTCAAAACCATCAGAGGTGTACTGAAGAGGGGGGCGAAGGCCTTCGGGATAAGCGAGGAGGAGATGAAGAACACCTTCAAGGACTCGTATCACAGGAAAGCACTTGCCTCGGTCATAAGGGGGATAGCGGATTTCGGCGTCAACAGACCCTTTGTTCCAGGGGCCCCATTCCAAGTCGTATGGGATGTGACCTATGCCTGCAATCTCAGGTGCAAGCACTGCTATGCCTCTGCCGGGAAGGCAATGGAGGACGAGCTGACCGACGAGGAGGCGTTGGAGCTGGTGGACCGACTTTCCAATATGGGTGTTACCATAATCGCTTTCTCTGGGGGAGAGCCCCTGGTGAGAGGGAATATAATCGACCTGGTGAGGAGGGCGAGCCTGAATGGAATGTACGTCTCCATAGCCACCAACGGCACCCTGATCACCAAGGAGAAGGCCCGGGAATTGAAAGAGGCCGGGGTGGACTACCTTCAGATCAGCCTCGACGGGTCAATGGCCGAGACCCATGACAGCTTCAGAGGGATCCCGGGGGCATTCGATCGCACCATCCAAGGGATCAAGAACGCGGTCGCCGAGGGATTCTTCGTGAACATAGCCACCACCGCCACCAAGACAAATCTTGATGAGATCCCCTCCATCATCGATCTCTGCAACAACATGGGCGTCAACTGGTTCATGGTCTACAATTTCGTTCCCACTGGAAGGGGTAGGGACATCTTGGAGACCGACCTCTCCCCTGAGGAGAGGGAGGGTGTGTTGAACACCCTGTTCGCGAAAATGGACGAGGTGGACTGCGAGCTTCTGACCACTGCCCCCCAGTTCGCAAGGGTGGCCCTGCAGAACTGCGGGGGAGGAGGGCCCATTGTGGTTCCCACCCACTTCTACAACACCAAGGTGAGTGAGGAAATGTTCCAGCTGACGGAATTCATAGGGGGCTGCGGAGCGGGCAGATTCTACATGGCCATAAGGGCCAACGGGAACATCGAGCCTTGCATCTTCTTCCCCTTGACTGTTGGCAATGTCAGGAAGGATGACCTTAATGAACTGTGGAAGAACTGTGAGGTATTCACCGATCTTCGGAACAAGGACATACTCCAAGGGAACTGCGGCTCATGTGAGTTCAGATACCACTGCGGCGGCTGCAGGGCAAGGGCCTATAACTACTTCGGCAACTATCTCGCTCCGGATCCAGGCTGTGTAAGAAATCAGGCAGTATACGATGAGATGATCAGGAAGATAGCTTTCGATGAAGAACTGTCGTTCCAAGGGGTCCAGGCAACTCACTGATCGTCCTTCTCTTTCTCCCCTTTACCTCTGCTATTCAACGGGCACTCGGGGTTGATGCACATCTGTGTGGTCCTCCTCCCATTCCTTATCTCTATGACCGGGGCCCCGCACTCTGGGCACTCCTTCCCAAGTATGATAATCTTCCCTCTCTGGAAGAGCGGGTAAGTCCTGCGGCAATCGGGATATCCAGAGCATCCAACGAATCTCTTTCCGTTCCTCGAGAGCAGAATCCGGAGGTCCTTGCCGCAGTCCGGACACCTGCCGACGGTTATCCGCTTCAGGTTTGTCTCGCATTTGGGGTCTATGCATTGCAAGGATGCCGGTTGACCTTTTCTTATCACCCTCAGCTTTGGCAGACCGCAGACCTCGCATTTCTCATCTGTGGTCTCCACCTTGGCGAACTTGGGAAGCGGGAAGGAATTCTGGCAATCTGGGTAGTTGGAGCATCCGATGAAAGTGCCCTTTCTAGACCTTATCACCCTCAGGTCACCACCGCATCTGGGGCACTCGCCCACGTAGCGCTGCTCCTGCAAAGCCTGTTTGATCTCGGCTCCAATATCCTCCTTGTGCTCCTGCATGGCACTTACCACCTCCAGTAGCATGTCACGGGACTCCTTCACAACATCCTCGAGGGTGTTCTTCCCCTCCGTGATCTTCTCCATGTCCTGTTCCAGTGCGGCGGTCATTTCACTCTCCGTGATCTTGTTCGCGTGTTTCTCCAGACTCTTCACCACAGCGATTCCGCTCGAGGTGGGCACCATTCCCGCGCCCTCCACGTACTTCCTGTCATAGAGTTTCTCGATGATCTCGTGACGGGTACTCTTGGTCCCTAGTCCGAGGCGCTCCATCTTCTGTATGAGAGTACCCTGGGTGTACCTGGAGGGCGGCTGGGTCATCCTCTCCTCCATATCGATGGATGTTAGATCTACCTCCTCTCCCACCTCGAGCTGGGGAAGCTCGACCTCCCTCACCTTCCAGTAGATGTAGTACTTCCTCCATCCAGGGAATAGGATTCTGTATCCATTGGACTCGAATCGCTCGCCCTCTACCTCCATTTCGCAGTTGGTCACCTCCGCTCTGGCAGACGGCGCCACGGTGGCAAGGAATCTTCTGGTGACGAGCTCGTACAGCGCCCACCGGTCACCCTTCAATCTCTTCCTGGTGGCGGCGCCCACCGGATGAATGGGTGGATGGTCGGTGGTCTGGGTCCTCCCCCTCGATGCCCTGATCCTCTCCTGGGACAGAATCTCCTCGGCCTCTCTCTTGAAATCGGAATCCTTCAGCTTCTCCAGGATGTACTTCAAGGAGAGGGATCGTGGATAGACCGTGTTGTCAGTCCTTGGATATGAGATGAATCCGTCGGTGTAAAGATCCTCGGCTATCTTCATGGCCCTTGCGGGCGGAAGACCGATCTTGTTGGCCTCTGCGAGAAGCATGGTGGTGTTGAACGGAGATGGCGGGTATTCGTCGGTCTCCTTGACATCATAATGGACTACCTTCCCCATCTCGCCGGTCCTGATCCTGTCCATGATCTCATCTGCCATGGGGCGCTCCCTGAACGGGTTGTCGACGTGACTGCCCTGGAACTGCTTATTCTTCTTGAACTTCGCGTCTATGAGCCAGTATGGTTCCGGAACGAAATTCTCGATTTCCAGATTGCGGTTCACCAGAAGACCGAGGGTGGGACTCTGTACCCTGCCAACCGAAAGGAAGTTGTGTCCAGTCTGACCCGACGCTAGGGAAATTAACCTGGTGAGGGATGCCCCCCAGGAAAGATCGATGATCTGTCTCGTCTCCGCCGAGTCCGCCAGTTTTTCGTCCGGAATCGTGAGCTCTTGGAAAGCGTTCTCGATCTCCTGCTTGGTCAGGGCGCTGAACCTGGCCCTTTTTATGGTGTCGGGTTTGACATCAAGCATCCTTATGACCTCGAGGCCGATCAGCTCCCCCTCCCGGTCGTAATCGGTGGCCATGATGATCTCGTCACTCTTTTCCGCTAGATCCTTGAGGACGCTGATGAGGCGCCCGGCCGTGACCTTCTTGATGGGTTCGGTCATCACGAGTTCAATGGGGTCTGTCTTGCCCCAGTCCCGCATCTCTTTGGGATAATCCAGATGGACTATGTGTCCCCTGAGCCCTACCACGCTGTACTCCGTGCCATCCTTCTCGAACTCGTATACTGGAACACCCTGCATGCTTCTCTTCCTCTGCTTACCATCAGAGAGGATGATGGAGATCCTGGCGGCGGCATTTGACTTCTCGGAGATGACAAGGCTTCTCATCGAATCGGAGCAAAGGGTACCGTATATAAAAAAATATGTTATGCCCTTAGATCCACATGTTTCGCATGATCAATAGGTCCTTAGTCTAGTGCAGGTGGTCCTGCTTCATGCCCTCGGCTGAAAGTGAGCGGAGGGAGGTCATGGTAAGCCTTCCGTGGAGGACTCCCCTCAGCGATATAAGCTCGTCCGCAAGCTTCTTGACATCCTCGGCCTGACCCCTGACCAGCAGCACTTCCAGACACTTGTCCTCATCGAGATGGATGTGCAGGGTCGAGGTGATCCTGGAGAAGTGGTCGTGCTGGATATCCATAAGTTTCTCCCTCACGCCCCCGGAGTGATGATCGTAGGCCAAGGTGATCGTCCCGATGATCTCGAGCCCCTCGTGCTTCCACCCATCCTCGTTCAGAGCCCTTCGGATGAGATCTCGGATGGCCTCTGAGCGGGTGGTGTATCCTTTCTTTTCGATCATGCTGTCGAACTTATTCAGCAGCTCAGGTTCAAGGGAAACGCCAATCCTGGTTACGCTGTCCATTTCGACCGGGTCATAAAGCAGATTACTGAATATTAAGCTTTTACCAGCTGTCATCCAGGTTGACTGATCCTTTTCAGGTAAGTTCCCCGGTCGTAAAGGGCCTTCAGCACCCAAATCGCCCTCTTCAGCGAATCGTACGCTGGGATGCGCCTCTCCTCGAAGCGTTTCAGGATCTCCCAGGAATAGCTTCCCCCTATGGAGCATACGACGATGGGTTTGCTCCCCTCCAAACTCCATTTCTGGGATATCTCCACCACTCTGTCCGTGGTACCAGGGGCCTGTAGTTGGACCAAGAGCAGTATGGCGTCGACGTTCTCATCCTCCTGGAGGGTCGCCAAGACCGCGTCGTACATCCTATCCGTAACCGCTCCAGTGAGATCGATGGGGTTCTCAGCGGACGCGAAGTACACCGAGGAGTCGATTATCCGTTTCTTGGTCCTGTTGTCCAGCTCCGCCATGCTCATCCCGACCCCCTTCACCGAGGATTCGATATAGTCAGCAGCTATGATACCAAAACCCCCCGTCGAGGAGACGACCGCTATCCCTGGACCTTTGATGTGATCAAGCCAGGCCATTCCCTTGGCAATATCCAGCAGTTCCGTGACATCGTAGGCCCGGGTTATCCCGTACTGCCTGAATACTCCGTCAACAAGGGCGTCTGAGGCATTGGCCAGCGCACCCGTATGGGATTGGGCAGCGTGTATACCCTTCGCCGATCTCCCGGCCTTGATGGCAACTACAGGTTTCACCGGGGTAACCCTGCCCGCCAGCTCTACGAACCTCTCCCCGTCCACGAATGATTCGAGGTAGAGGGCAATGCACCTGGTCTCCACCTCATCCAGCAGATATTCCAAGAAGTCGTTCTCGTCGAGGTCCACCTTGTTTCCCAGTCCCACGCACGCGGATACCCCCACTCCCTCGTGTTCGGCCATCTCGAATACCCCCATCAGAACGGAGCCGCTCTGGCTGATGATCGCGATGGTGCCGTCATGGGGCCTTGGGCTCTTTTCAGGAGGGATGAAGAATGTATCAATGTGGTTCCTCGGGACGAGAATGCCCAGTGTGTTGGGGCCCAGTATCCTGGTAGCGGAGCCGCTCACCGCCTTCACGAGTTCTTTCTGCAGCTCCACCCCCTCCCCCCCGATCTCGGAGAAGCCGCTGGCAACGGGTATTATGAAAGGTACTCCTCTTTCCGCGCATTCTTCGGCAACCTCCACCGTGTACTTCGCCGGAATGGCTATCACAGCCAGATCCGGGACCTCCGGCACGTCGGTAATGGTGGGATAACTCACCATTTCGCCCATGAAATCTTCGTAGGGGTTGACGGCGTAGATTTTTGCTCCGCTATCCTTGAGATTCTCAAGGATGATGTTCCCTACCTTCCCCGCCTGATCTGAGGCCCCTATCACCGCGATGGTCGATGGATTGAAGAGACTGCTGAGGGACATTAGCGTCACCTGTTCAGAGGGAATATGAGCTATTTAGCCCCTTTCACGTGCGTTGAAATCGCATCTGTCTCATAGCCTCAGGAGAAAGTGTTTATACCCTTCCCACATAGTCGGATTTCACCCATGAAGTACATCGATGAAACGGGTCATGCAGCAAGGGTGCTCAATGCGCTGAAGACCACCGTCAAGGAAGAGCAGATCGAGGGTGGGGTGGCGGTCGCCTACTCCGGCGGGATAGACAGCTCCATAGTGGCATATCTCTTAGGAGAGCATGCCGAACCCAATCTGTACACCGTGGGCTTAGAGGACTCATACGACCTCACCATTGGAGAGGAGACCGCCGATTACCTTGGGCTTCCATGGGAGGGGATAGTGATCGACGAGGACGATGTGATCAACACAATACTGGAGATCTGCAGGATCATCCCTACCAGGAACCCCATCACCATATCGTTCGAGATGCCCCTCTTCCTGGTGGTCTCCCGCGTCAGGGAGAGACATGTATACAGCGGTCAGGGTGCAGACGAGCTCTTCGCCGGATATGCCAGATACGTGGGGATGAGCGAGAACGAGCTTGAGAGGTCCGTGAGCGACGATCTCGCCCGGTTGCTGGACACGGGTCTGGAGTACGAGAGAAACATCGCCATGAATCGATTCAAGGAGCTGCATTATCCATACCTTCATCAGAGGGTAATAGACGAGGTGAGGTCCATCCCGGTGACAGAGGAGTTCAGGGGGAAGGAGCGCAAGGCGGCACTCAGGGATGTGGCCAGGTTGCTTGATATGGGGAAGATAGCCGACCGTGAGAAGAAGGCCGCCCAGTATGGCTCGGGGATAATGAGGTGCATCAGGCAAGTGGCCAAGCGGAACGGGATGACAGTGAGGGCATTTGTGAATACCTTGACCCTCCAAGGGAAAATGCCATAGCTGAGATCCCCGATTCCGTGATCGAATGAAGTACCAGGAAACCTTGAATTGGCTGTTCGGGCTCGAGGCGAGGGGGATCAAGTTCGGTCTTTCGAACACCTCGGAACTTCTGGAAAGAATGGGCTATCCCCAGCGGAACTTCCGCTCCATTCATGTCGCGGGCACCAACGGAAAGGGATCGGTGTCAGTTCTCGTGGCATCCGTCCTCTCCATGGCTGGGTATCGTGTGGGTCTCTACACCTCCCCCCACATGGTGGACTTCGGGGAGCGGATACGGGTCGACGGGGTTCCCCTTTCCCATGAGGACATGCTGCGATTGGCGGAAACGGTGAGAGGCATATCGGATTCCATGGCCTCTGAATCACCAGAGAAACGTATGACGTTCTTCGAACTGACCACCGCTATGGCCTTCGAGCGATTCGCCGAGATGAAGGTCGATTGGGCCGTGGTGGAGGTGGGCATGGGCGGAAGGCTGGATGCCACTAATGTCCTCGAGCCCGAAGTGACCGTTATCACCCGGATAGGTATCGAGCACACCGAGTACCTAGGCGCGACGATCGAGGAGATATCGGAGGAGAAGGCTGGCATCATTAAGCCCATGACACCGGTGGTGACCGCCGCGCGCCCCAATGCCGGACTGGAGGTCATCGAGGCGAGGGCCAGGAGGCTGGGGAGCCCACTGAGGGTCCTCGACCGGTCCCTCCGTTACCATCTGGTGTCCTCCTCGCTTCAGGGTACGATCATCGAGGTCGAGGGATCGAGATTGGAGGCGCCCATGCCAGGAAGCTATCAGGCGGAGAACATGGCCCTTGCATATGCGACGCTCATGGAGCTCGATGACCCCAGGATCACCGATGAGGTCTTGTCCCAGGGTTTCCGGGCGACCAGATGGCCGGGCCGCCTTGAAGTGGTCTCCAGAAATCCCATTATCATACTGGATGCCACCCACACTGGTGAAGGGGCGGAGGCAGTGGCCCCTGAGGTGAGAACCATGGTGGGAGGGGACATCATTCTAATCCTCGGGGTACTTGACGATAAGGATCTCAAGGTCATGGCGCGGCAGTTTGGAAGGATATCAAGGATTGCGATCGCGACCTCTCCCAAGTCCAAGCGATCATTCCCCGCCACGACCATCGAGGAGGCCCTTCTTCCTTACGTGAGGGAGGTGATGAGGGTGGAGGACGTCGGTGAGGCCCTGAGAACGGCCCTCGATATGGCCGCCCCTGATGACGCTGTGCTGGTGACGGGTTCCCTTTACACGCTTGGGGAGGCTAGGAGGTGGCTCGATGGTAGAAAAGGACGTTGAGCTCATCCTCAGGATCATCGGGGAGGCGGGCTACGGTGAGGCCTATCCTGGCAGGAACAGAGGGAGCCCCCCCTCATGGAGCAGGGAGCCATTCCACGTACTGGTAGCCACCGTTCTCTCTCAGAGGACCAAGGATGAGAACACCTTCAACGCATCCGATCGCCTGTTCGCCAGGTACGAAGGTCCGGTAGAGATGTCCAAGGCGTCCGTCGATGATCTGGTCGAGTTGATACGACCAGCAGGTTTCCCAAGGGCAAAGGCCAAGGCGATAAAGGAGATAGCCAGACTTGTCCACGAGGAGCACAACGATCAGGTTCCCAGGGACATAGAGATACTGTTGACCTTCCCCATGGTAGGCAGGAAGACCGCCAACTGTGTGCTGGCCTATGCCTTCGAGGATGACGCGATTTGCGTCGACACCCATGTCCACAGGATATCCAATCGGTTGGGGCTGGTCGAAACCAGGACGCCGGGTGAGACTGAAATGGTTCTCAGGAATATCATTCCAAGGTCACTGTGGAGGAGCATCAACAGGCTAATGGTGGTGTTCGGTCAGAAGATATGCAGACCTCGGCATCCCCTGTGCGAAGAATGTCCGGTGAACGGGCTCTGCGATTGCTACGCCTCGCTGAAGAAGGACGATCTATAGATCGAGGCTTTCGTCAATCGTCTTCGACATCTCCTCTTCGAGTTCCAGTTCGATCTCCCACTGGTCAATAGAATCAAGTGCCTCCTTGAAACTCCTGAGGCAGTTGATGCAGATCCACCTTGTTCCCACGGATTTCATTGGTAGCTTCTTGTAGCCAACGGCTCCGCAGATCCAGCAGACATTCATTTCCTTGGTCCTGTGTTCGACGTAAGCATCCATCTTCTTCCCCTCCACGATGGCCTCTAGCGTCAAATCCTTTTTCGAATGCTCCTTGTCTGCTGACATTTGGACCGGTCCTTTATATCTGGATAAGCGTATAAGAAACTTGTCCCAGGGTTACCCAGGGCCTTGAATGGAGGCCATCGAAGGGGGGAAATGCGCTCCTTCAACGTAGGGATATGCCCCTTTCCACAAGGGAACAAACAATTGGAAAAGGTAGGGAGCATCATGCACGAGATCTCGGTGATGTCCAGCATTCTGGAGCAGGTCCTAGATGAATTGAAGGGACATGATGTGATCCGGGTTGAGGAGGTGGAGCTGGTGGTGGGAGAGCTCACATTCCTGGGCCATGATCAGCTGAGATTCGCTTACGAGATCATGACAAGGGACACCCCCTTGAAGGGAGCGGAGCTTGTCCTGATACAGGAGGGAATAGAGGTGGAATGCCCTTCATGCGGTTACAGAGGCGGTGTCAGGTACCTTGAGGATGAGGAGTACCACTTCTCCGTGCCAGTGTTACACTGCCCCGAGTGCGATTACAAGGTGAAGGTGATCAAGGGTAGGAGATGCGGGGTCACATCCATCAAGGTGGTGGAGAGATGAACTTCAGGTACAGGAACGAGACAATGGCCAGGAAGGTGCTGGACTCACTGAGAAGAATGGATTTGGACGTACGTCTCATGCATGTCTGCGGTACGCATCAGGACACCCTGGTCCGGTTTGGACTGGAGGAGCCCTTGCTGGACGTGGGAGTGGAGATCAGACAGGGACCTGGATGCCCGGTCTGCGTCACCACCTCCCGCGAGATAGCGGATGCAATGGCCCTGGCCGAGGCAGATATCACAATAGCGGTCTTCGGGGACATGCTGAATGTTCCCACTTCCATCGGCTCCCTTGCGGATGTGAAGGCCGCTGGTGCCGACGTGAGGATCGTGTACTCTATCGAGGATGCGGTGAGGATGGCCGAGAAGTGTGAGCGAATGGTGTTCATAGCCATAGGGTTCGAGACCACCGTTCCCACCACCGCGTTCCCCCTGCTAGATGGCGTGCCGGAGAACTTCTCGGTCTACAGTTGCCATCGGCAGATACCTCCAGCGCTCGAAACCCTGTTCGGCATGGGGGAGGTGATGATCGATGGTTTCATCCAGCCCGGTCATGTGGCCACCATCATCGGTCTTGCCCCTTTCAGGTCCTTTTCGGGGGCGAATGAGATCCCTCAGGTGGTCTCGGGATTTGAACCGCTGGATCTCCTGATGTCGGTTCACATGCTCGCTCGCCAGGTCGTGGAAGGGAGACACGAATTGGAGAACGAGTACTCTCGAGTGGTGCGGGAAGAGGGGAATCCCAAGGCCATCCAGGCCATCGACAGCGTGTTCAGATCAGAGGACAGAAAGTGGAGGGGGTTTCCGGTGATAGAGGGAAGCGCCCTGGAACTCAGGAGGGAGTTTGATGACCACAACGCCCGCTTGGTGCATGAGGAGATACTCGACGACCTTCCCCCCGTCCAGGAGGAGTTGAAGGGCTGCAGGTGCGGGGAGGTCCTGAGGGGGCTCATAGACTCTAAGGAGTGCCCTGCTTTCGGCAGGAACTGCACGCCGATGAGCCCCATGGGGCCATGCATGGTATCACGGGAAGGGAGCTGCAACATCAGGTTCCGGTACGATGAGAGGACCTGACCAGGATCAGGCTAGAGACGATTATCGTCCATATCAGGAGGCAGATCACAGCCACCGCCTCGGCGAGCGGGACGGAGCTGACGAAGAGAAATGCCAGGGAAATTCCAAGGGACATCACTGTTATAGCGCCTCCCAGCGCCCCGATCTGCGGGTTCTTCCAGACCGGGAATGCGAGCATCGCCATGGAGAAGAGCATCAACCCGAAGAACAGGTAGGAGAAGAAGGTGTGCGGCTCACCGGTGTTTATTGGGAACGCCCCCACACCGATAAGGGCCATGGCCCCAACGAAAAGGATGATGGCCCCCGCTCCCCTCAGGGGAGATCCAAGCACCATGCAAAGGCCTATTGAAAATGCCAATCCAGCTATTCCCATGGTCAGCACCCCGGTGTTGAAGAAGAACCTTCCCCCTCTGTCGCCCCCGAGTTCGCTCAGGGTATCCTCTCCGAGGATCCAGTTGCCGTCGAAGGCGACCGCAGTTGTCCACAAGCAGGCGAAGACCAGGGCTCCCAAAAGACCCAGCATTGCACAGTCACGGATCAGCTCCTCTCTTCCTCTGACCACGGGTGGAGTTAGGGCATCCGACCTATTAAATTCGGTGCATTCGGTTACATCTTTTGGGCCGTAATGATGATTCAGTCTCAATGAACTCGCCGATGTTTTCGATAGGGCACTGCAGATCGAGATGGAATCTGAATCATTCTTGATGTGGGACGGTCACATAGAAATGAAGACCGAGGACATGAGAAATTTGTTCTTCATCCTGAGCTCTAAGTCCTATGAGAACGCACTACTGGATTCCGACGATAACGAGGTAAATCTCCTTGAAAAGGATGACCGCCCATTATGATGACGCCCGATCAACCTCTGGGAAAGGTCCTTCGACTCGATGATCTGAATGGGGAAGGAAGAGCAGAAAGGGGACCAGTATGTATGCCATGGATGAGAGGTTCAGCAGGATTAAGGACAAAAAAAGTGCCAAGACGGAGACAAGGGGGATGATCATCTCCTTCCTAGCCATGATGATTATGTTCTCATCGACACAGGGATCTGATTGGATCCGATCTTCGTGAATTTACCGAAGTTTGAGAGATGACCGTCCGCTCTCCTTCAGAGTGTATATCCTCCAGTTCTTCTCTTTACGGCACTGAATGTGACCCGCGTTCTCTAGGATGCTGAGGTGGTAGGAAAGCTTGGAATCGGTAAGATCGAGGATTTCCTTGAGGACGCAGGGACACAGGTCGCAGAAGGAGAGGGACCAAAGAATTTTCACCCTGATGGGATCGGCGATTGCCTTATGGTTGGATGTGATCCTCTCTATGCTCTCCTCGGGCGGCAGTCGGGCCTTGAGGGATTCGAATCCCCCAATTGAATCAAGATTGTTGGCGACCCCTTCCGGTGCGACAACGTTCACCTCACCAAGGCTGAGAAGTCTCTCCTCCCTTCTCTCCCCATTCACGCTGTTGATATGGAACCCTTGATATTTCAATGTGGGTCGCCATTGCGAGGAATTGGAAATGGTCGAAGAGGGTTCAATAGCCATCATCTATTTCGATGAAACTGCCTTGATTGTTGTGAACCCTCACCACAATCTCGATGCTCTAGTTTCTTTTGATCCCTTACTCTCAACTATGGAGGGGCATGACAACGCTCCTCAAGGCTCAGCGGAGTATCTTCCCCTTGCGCTTGATGCATTTGATGGTGATCATGCTCGTTTCTAAAGAGTTGTCAGGGGATAGGAGCCACCTTTTCACATTCGTCTCTTCTTGACCTCACGGTCATCAGCCTGTCCTCTGATGGATTCACATCAAGATCCATGATTCTGGTCGCATTTCGTACCTCCCTGAACCAGGGCAGCATCTTCTGCACCTTGTTTCTGGGCTTCAGGGTCGCTGTGCCGGCATCGTAGCAGCGAGGAATCCCCCAATGACCATTCTTCGATCTTCCCCTGTGCTGGTGACCGTAGAGTATGGCGTCGATTAACAGGCCTTTCCCTCTTGCCTCCTTAATGACCCCCTCCAAATCATCCGAATCCTTGAGCTGGTGAAACGGCTGGTAATCGAAGGGATGATGATGGAGGTATATCACCTTCCGGGAGCAGCTCTTGATTTCCCTGTCGCTCAGGATCTGGTGCAACCTTTCAAGCTGGTCCGGGCCGATCTCCCCTTCCGCCCACACCCGGTCGTACCAGTTCAGTTCCTCGGCCATTGTGTCCAGACCTATGAAGGCGATCTCATCGATGATGTCCAGTGTGGGGTAGCTCACCTCCTGCCCGTAGAACACCCTCTTGAAGATCGGGACAAATTTTTTGTCAACCACACTTCCCCTCCCGTAGTCGTGGTTCCCTGGTATCACCAACACCTTCTTGAATCCCAGGTTCTCGAGGGAGACGATCTCCTCTCTGGCGACCAGATAATCCTTTTCCTCCCTTACGCGGTTGACGAGGTCTCCGGTTATCACTACCACGGTGTTCTCAGGATCGATGTGGAGGCTTCTCTCCAGCCCCCTCACTATCATCCTGAACCTCTCAATCGTCCCGGGATAACCAATATGGGGGTCGCTCATGTGAAGGATTTGAGTCATGACCGTGTCCTGAAGGGTAAGATGGTTTGCTAACTATTGAATCATGGCCTTCCTGAGCAGGATTAGGGATGGATGATCCGTTCCATTCTATTGATCGGTCTTTGAATATTGATTCTATGAAGAATCGATTGGGCGGTTTCCTTTCTCAGTAATTGGATGGAATAACCTTTATGCTGGCGACTCATCCGTGGGTCATGCGCTGGTACCGGAACACAGGTCTGATACTCTTCCTGGCGGGAACGCAGATGATCATCTGCCTCATGCTTGCGGAGGCGACCTACCCAGGGTACAGCATCTCTGAGAACGCCATAAGTGATCTGGGGGTCGGTCCGACCGCACCATACTGGATCTTCAACGGTTCGGTATTCGTCTTCGGGCTCATGGCCGTGTACGCAGGTTACCTCGTCGACAGCGAGTATGGCAAGAGGCTCAACGGTATCCTCCTGGTGATTGCGGGGATAGGCGCGATGGGCGTGGGTGTATTCCACGAGGACCTCGGTGCCATACACGTCCTCATGGCGTTCCTGGCGTTCTTCTTCGGTGGCCTGGCGGCCATCATGACCCACAAGATGATCAGGGGACCTTTTGCCATCGTATCGATCGTACTCGGGGTGATCACCTTGTCCGCCTTGGTATTCGTAGGGGCGGGTGTCCATCTTGGAATAGGGTTTGGCGGCATGGAGAGGATGATATTCTACCCAGAGATGCTTTGGGCCGTGGGATTCGGCGGCTGTCTAATGGGCAGTTCGAACGGCATTGTCGAGTGACGTAGGATCCAGAATGAGTAGGGCATCAACGAACATGCTCCAGGAGAATAATTCTGAAATGGCGGCAATCATCCCTTCGGAGAGCGGGGTTGATCAACTCCACTATTACCGGTCTCCAGATTATACGGTTCAAGCTTGATTCGTGGAAACTGCTTCCACAGCAAAATAGTGTCTCGTCCCCTTCCCTCTTCGCAGCGATCCTGGGCAATGGAAGTAGAGACACCTTCTTTCCACGGGGTTATTGGATTCGAGGTGTTTCCTGGTCTTGATCGGCACCTTGGTGGCAACGATGACATCCCCATCTTTCGACTAGCCACTCCCCATCATGAGATCGACATGCATCTTGGATGGATTGTAGAATCATATCTCCAGGTTCCGGATGAACCTCTTCTTCCAGTATCCGTGTAACTCATCACTGTCATGGTCCATCTCCCACACCTCCTCGAGGTCCTCAAGGCACTCATCGGGAATGCGATAGCCACATCTAGTCAGAATATCGATGCGGTCTTTCTCGTTGACGTCCATTACACCCATCGCTTTCTCAGTCCATTCTATATTGTTCTCGACCGGGCATTTACCCCTTGGATCGAACTGAGGGACCAGTTGCTTGACCGCCCCCCCGTACCATCTCGACACTCTTAGAGAACGTGGTTCTCCAGCGGTCCTTATGAAAAGTCGTTCCATCACTCTCTGCCAGATAGCGTTTTCAGTTCCATCAGGTTATCACATCCCCATGAAGTTGCCATCTACCACATGCCATATGGCCCATAGATCACAATAATCGTAATGTGATTAACATCACGTTGAAATATATCGATGACCAATAATACTGAGCGGGAGATCTGATATGCGCGATGATTACGAGGACGTGGATGAAACGGAAGAGGATCTCAGGAATAACGATTGGTTTGAGAAGAACTATATCGGTCTAATGATGGAGCACCCAAAGGAGTGGATAGCGGTCATCAACTGTGAGGTCATCGCCACGGGGACGACCCAGAGCGAGTTGGAGGAGAACATGGAGAAGATCGTCAAGGACAGGGAATACTCCATCTACTTCGTTCCAGGCACGCCATTCTAGTCTCCTGATGAGGATACATCGGTTCGATTGAAATTGGCAGGATAAACATGGATTTGGTGATGGGTAATGACAATGAATGAACTTCTGCCTTGGATAATCATCGGCATAGTGGTGATTATCGCGCTGATCCTGATACTATATTTCGTCAGGATCTACAACCGGTTCATCAGCCTCAAGAACTCCTCAGAGGCCACCCTTGGCCAGATACGAGTCGCCATGAAGAAGAGGCTGGACATGATCGAGCAACTGCTGGGGTCCGTGAAGAGCTACGCCAAGTTCGAGAAGGAGACCCTTGAGAGGGTGACCGCGATGAGGGGCGACATCTCCAGGGCCAATCCAGGAGACCTGAACCGGATAGAGAAGGAATCCCGGTCCATACTGGGAAGATTGTTCGCTGTGGCGGAGGCCTATCCCGACCTGAAGACCAGCTCCACGGTCACGAACCTCATGAACTCGGTCAAGGACGTGGAGGAGGAGATCGCCCGGCAGAGATACACCTACAACAACATCTCTCAGCAGTTCAACACCATGAGGGAGGCGATTCCCTCGAACATCGTCGGAAAGAGCATGGGACTGGAGAAGTTAGATTACCTGGAATTTGAGGAGGAGATCGAGACTCCCCCCACCATAGAGTTCTGAAGGTTCCATCTTGACCGAGAGGAAGCAGCTAACGACCTTGTTTGCAATCGTCCTGATCATAGGAGGGTTGACCGTTGGTCTCACCTTCCTCATCCCGCAGGCGCTCGAGGGTGACCTGATCATCGATGAGTATAGGGCCAAATTCTCCCAGGACGGAACCCTTATTGAGGAGTACACCTACGAGGTGAAGAAGTCCGGGCAGTACAGGTTTCTTTACAGGTACTGGCAGGAGGATCTTTCCTTTGACTTGTTGACTGATCCTTACATACAGTTCTTGGATATGGCGATCCCTACGGGGTCGGTTGGATACATGAAGGACTACCTTGGGCAGGTAACTCTCTTCGGGAGTGATGATCCCTCGATAAGGAACACCATAAAGAACCTAGCCTATGACAACGAGGTCGGGATATTCGATTCTGGATATTTTTCTTCCGGGAGTTACGATGTGGAGTTCTCATTCATGCTCCATCCCACCATAGAGTATGATGATCAGTATGCCCATCTCAACATCCGGCTGGTGGACGAGCACATACGTTACAGGAGTTCGACGATCGAATATCCAGTCCAGTATGTGCAGGAGGTGTTTCCCCACCCTGCCTACATGGAGGTATCCAAAGACGGCAGCAGCGTGATCCTGAGCGGCAAGGTGCCGGAGAATGAGGTCCTGGGCATCGAGTTAATCCTTTCTCCAGAGGCCAAGGACGAGATGAGCGGGTTCCCCGTGTTCGTGAATGACGTCAGGGGTAAGACCCTTGATGCCAACCCCTGGACTGATGTCCTTCCCTACTATGCCGCCTGGGTACTCTACATATCGGGAATTACCATCGTCATTCTCATTCCTTTCCTTCTGCTGTTGATACAACGATACAAGGGTCGTGAGAGGGATTTCACCGTTCCAGAGTACCTCAGCGTGATCCCCAACAACGATATGAAACCCTGGGCGGTGAACCTGTTGTTCAAGGGGGATGCCATAGTATTCGACGAGGATGGCTACTACGCCACCCTCCTCGACCTTCATCACAGAGAAATGATCGAGATCACCGAGGTTCCCGGTACCAAGAGGGTATTGATTAAGCTCAGCGCCTCGAAGTCGGATGACCGGTACGAGCAGAAGGTGTTGGGCTTCCTCTGGGACGTTTCCACGGAGGGGGTGGTCGACTCGGAGGAGCTTAAGAGGCTTACTAAAGAGGCTCAGAGAAGTCAGTACGTGGAGAGCAGGATACTCCGCTACCAACGGACCCTCTCCGACGTTACGCGGAAATCCGACCCCCAACTCATTGAGAGATACGTGGTGAACGGTCGAAGATACGTGGCCCCGCTTATTATCCTGGGTATAATCTTCCTGCTCACCACAATTGCGGTCATAGCTGTCGCGACCACCCTCTTGACACTTCTGTTGCCAGCTGCCATCCTGGGTGTGGTCATCATCGTCCAATCTGCGATAGCGACGGCTTACCCCTCCACATTGTTCGGTCACTGGAAGGGTGACGGATACAGGGAGAAGCTGGAATGGGACGCCTTTGCATACTTCCTCTCCGATCTGGCGCTGATAAGGCAGTATGAGCCCTCTGACATCAGGATGTGGGGTGAGTGGCTGGTCTATGGAACCGCTTTGGGCGTGGGCAATAACGTAGAGAAGGCCATGAGGGCACTTAACGTGAGCATTCCCGAGGCGGGGGTGCCACTGGGCATGAGATTCGTCTTCGTCCCAATAATATACTATAGATCCCCATCAACGGGAGGACCGGCAGGAGGTTTCGGAGGAGGTGGAGGTTTCGGAGGGGGTGGGGGCTTCGGCGGTGGCGGCGTCGGAGGGAGATGATTCTTCCCAGCCTGATTGAACTCGTTGAATGATCTTTTCTAGAGAAGGACCAGCGCCATGAAGCACAGGGAGCACTTGTTTTCCACTGCGTTTTCCTCAACGCTCCTTTTGATCCCGTGTTTCGTTTCTACGGCGATCACGACCTTTCCATTCGTTATGGCTATCCACTTTTCCGGGTAGCGCTCCTTCAATTGATTGGAGTTCCCTATACCGCCTGTCGTTCCCGAGTTCGAAGTCATCATCCATTTCATTTTCCTGATCGTGGCTCGTCGAGTTAATCCAGGTTGCTCCCCAGGTCAATCTCTCGGAGATGCACTTGATCGTGTCTATCAGATCGTCTGTATTGATACAAGATTCTGCAGGATAATCAAGGAAAGTGAATGTTGATGGATCAGAACATGGGAAGAACGATGATCTTGTTGAGCGTTCATATGGAACGTAGGGTAACGCATCTGGGATATGCCCTCATCAATTTCTTTCCAATTCATTGAAAGCTACTGGGAATCACACATCCATTTAGCTATGTGATTCGCCGCTTGAGGACTTCAATCGACCGGGAAAGGTATGATCTGATATGAATTGCTAATGTACCGTGATCCTATCTGGAATCATTGGAAAGGTTTTAAGGGTCGCATTCAGGAGTCGTTTATCCCGGTAATCTCTTCCTTCAATGCGAAATCAGAGGGAGTACCATACACTCAGAGCAATGATGTCTGACCGCAGCGATCAATAATCTGAGCTTACGATTGGTCCCAATAATTTAATATACTCCAAAACTTTGATTCTGTTTGACTAGATGGGAGATTTCCCGGTGTCCTAGCACCTCATAAGGTAGTCAGGAGAACTAGAGGAATAATCCGTATTTAGATAGGTAGAAGGAGGTGAAAAGGATGTACGACGACAGGCCACCTAGGCAGATGTGGAAAGCTATTTGTTCTGACTGCGGTAAGGAGTGCGAGGTCCCGTTCAAGCCCACTGAGGGCAGGCCGGTTTACTGCCGTGAGTGCTATCAGAAGCACCGGCCCCCCCGACGCAACAGGTACTGAGCTTTTCCAGTGAATATGCACCATCAATCTCTTACATTTCCTTTTCATTTCAAATATGATTATTGCATGGGAATTTGGTTGAAGGGAGTATCATTCATCCATAGGTCTTCGATTCCAAGATTTCTAATTCCGATATCGATTGAAGCAGAGTTTGTAGCCAAAGTCTAATTAACATTCTGAAAAGAAAAAGGAATTTTCATCTGAAATCTTGAAATTACATTTTCAATTTGACTAGATCCTAAAAGTGAATATCTGGCTTCTTGAATGACCGTTTTCCGTTCGGTCCACTACTACATGTATCCAGTATGATCATCATTTTCAATGAAAGATTCATCGGACACTGATAGGGGATTCTCTCTCCTGGAGACGCTCTTCTTTCATGTGGGTATAGTCTCCACATAGTATCGATGTACGCCTCAACTGCCCAGAAGCCATCTCCAGTATGATGGCGTATACAGAGCATCATGTGATTGAGGTTCAGGTTTCCATGATGAGCCAATTGGGGTTCCTCTGGCCAACTCCCATGGCAAGAAGGACATTATTCCTCCGGCTATGGCTCCATATAATCGTTCTATTCCCTGAAGAAAAGTCAGCCTATCCGGTCAGGATTTTAAGAGGTGAACGTCGAACCTCGCTCCACCAAGCTCAGACTCTTTCACCTCGACCCTTCCTCCATACCCCTTGGCGATTTCCATCACGATGAACAATCCGATGCCCGTGCCCCCGGTCTCACCACTCTTGAATCCTCTATGGAAGACCTTATCCATGATGTCCTTCGGGATTCCCCTTCCATTGTCCTCGATGGTACACCTGACCTCATCATCGAGTTCTTCTTCAGAGATCCTGATCCTGTCTCCACCAGAGTGCTTGATGGAGTTATCGATCAAATTACGGAACAACTCTCTCAGAAGCGGTCCTCCCCGAACACTACACTCGTTCATCGAATACTCAATCTCAATTCCTCTTTCAGAGGATTGGGGCTTGTACTCCACAATCACATCCCTTATCACTGAGGCCAGATTGACGTCTTCCACTTTCTCTTTTCCAACCTTCTGAAGCATCTCCACCTTCTCGATGATCTCAGCCCCTTCCACCGAACCTCTCATGGCCTTTTCGACGTACGCTAACTGTTTCTCTGAGAGATCGGTCATCTTTAGCAGTTCCAGATTACCTTGAGTG
>CAZQLP010000021.1:0-20863 GCA_964594225.1 uncultured Methanomassiliicoccales archaeon | reverse complement strand
GCCAATATTGTGAGGATGCTGGACACCCTCACAGGACTCTATCCCCTGTCCAGCATAGTGGTGGTCGACGATTCTTCCACGGATGGGACTGTGGATAAGGTTATCAGGTACTCCAGGATCAATCCCAAGGTCAGGTTGATCGAGAGACTAGGGAAGGAAAAGGGGCTGAGCGCCAGCATCATGGAAGGAATCCTCAACTCTCACACCGAGTACTATGTGGTCCTGGACGCGGACTTCCAGCATCCTCCAGAAGCGGTGGCTGATATAATGAACTCCCTGATGGGAGGCAACGACATAGCGGTCGGGGCCAGGGTCAACAGGGAGTCGCTCACCCTGAGCAGGAAGCTCTCCTCGGTAGGAGCTCACAAGATGGCGAACACATACCTGTGGTGGAAGGGGCAGCCCCGCTCGTCGGACACCATGAGCGGTTTCTTCGGCGGCAACGTGGATATCTGCAAGGGTATAATCCACGAGAACGCGAACGAGTTCGAGGGCAAGGGGTTCAAGGCCCTCTTCGACCTCCTCAAGTTCGCCCCCAGGGACCTGAAGCTCGGCGAGGTCGAGTTCGTGTTCGGGGAGAGGCAGGGTGGTGAGTCGAAGCTCTCCTCGAAGATAGTGATCTCCATACTGAAACAGTGCGGCTTCCCCGGGAAGGCCGTCGCGGCGGTCACCGGATTCTTCCTCCTGCACATGCTGGGGAGATTCATTGCCACCTTCATCATAGGGCTTCTGGCCACATTGGCGCTGCTGGGATGGGCTGGAGGGGCCATAACTATCTACTCGTTCTTCCCCACTATCACCTCATTCATCGTGGGAGTGGTCTACCTAGTGATAGCCACCGAGCTGTTGTTCACATGGAAGCCACATATCTCCATAATGGGGAGCGTAAAGCTCATATCGGTGGCCGCGGTCGGCTACTTCATCACCATCTACATGTTCTCGGTCTTCGCCGGCACCGAGGTGGAGATCCTGCAGGCCATTTGCATGTTCGTAGGCTTCGGGATCGCCCTGAGCTGGGACGTCATCGGGTGCTCCATCCCTTCCAGCTGAGGCCAGAAAAGGGAACCTTATTTATCGATAATCTCATTGCTCAACCGTGACGGGGGTATCGGTGGGCATCTGTGCCTACAACGAGGAGGCGAACATCAGGCAGTGCCTGGAGTCCGTGACCGACCAATCTCCGCTGGAGTTCGAGATTATCGAGATCGTCGTGGTCTCGAGTGCCAGCCAGGACCGCACGGACGAGATCGTGGGAGAGTACTACTCGAAGGACGACAGGGTGAGGCTCTCCAGGCAAGAGAAGCGGGAGGGGAAATCCTCGGCGGTCAACCAGTTCATGCGGGAGGCCAGGGGTGACATCCTGGTCCTGGTGAACGCCGACAACAGGCTGGAACCAGATACCTTCGACCACCTGCTGGCCCCGTTCCTTGATCCGGGGGTGGGCATGGTCGGGGGACACCCTGTCCCGGTGAACGAGAGCGACACCTTGGTGGGCTTCGCCGTCAACATGCTGTGGGACATGCACCACCGCCTTTCCATGATCAACCCCAAGACAGGGGAGCTCGTGGCCTTCCGAAACATGGATATGCAGATATCCCCCGGCATCAACACCGACGAGGACTGGATCCGGATGGGCATCGAGGGCATGGGTCTCAAGACAGAGTACGCGCCGGAGGCCATGGTATGGAACAAGGGGCCCGAGACCCTCTCCGATTTCTGGAAGCAGAGGACACGGGTGAATATCGGCGAGAAGTACATGGAGAAGAGGTACGAGTTCGAGGTCCCGACCTGGAAAGGTGAGTTCCTGATGCCATCGCTCATATCGTTCCTCAGGGACAATCGGGGGCACCTGGCGAAGATGGCAGTGGCCATAGGGATCGAGGGGCTCTCCCGTGCCTACGCGTCCCTTCACGTGGCCCTCGACAGGGGCGACCCGTACGTGTGGGACGTGGTGGGTACCACGAAGAAGTTCGACTGATCCACGGGGAACACCATGCTGTGGAAGACGTCCTGGAACTCGTCAGTGTCGAACGCGAGTACCATTAAATACGGCGATGGGGGAAGCTCTGCTGACAGCGTCCCACTCACCTCTTCGCTCCCGGCGGAAACGCTGTTGAAATATGGATCCCCATCCATCCACAGGGCGCTGCCGGCGAGCATCTTGCATATGTCGTTGGCGTAGGCCTCCTCACCGCTGGTGATGATGGGGAAGACCATGTCACCGGACATCATGAGCAGCCTCCCCTCACCGATCTCGAACAGAGCGGCGGAGGTCAGGAGCTCCCCCCGCTGATACGTGTAGCCAACGATCGATCCGCCCTGGGTCTGGACGTCCTGGACGTGGATGCCCTTGGTTGGAGCGACCACCTCGAAGTCGAACGCGCCCGCAGTGGGGGAGGCATGCATCCCCTCCCCGTCCATGAAGGAAAGGCCGTCGAATCTGAGGGAGATGTTCCCGCCTCCCACGATGCCGTCCCCGGGGTCCTGGACGAAGGGCACTGACTTGTTGCCTATCCCTATCACCACCCCTCCGGAGAAGACCCAATCGAACATTGCCTGTGAGATGCTTGTATCGTTCGAGGGCTGGCTGGCAATGATGAGGGTGGCATTCGGGCCCTGCAACACCTTGTCCAGTTCCTCCCTGTTGATCAGGGAAACGTCACCGGAATATCCGTAGAGCTGGAACTTGGCGTTCATGTGGTCGTAGAGGCCCGAGACCCGGGGGAAGTAGGACCCGTTCACCCCCGGATAATCGTTGAATATGTAAACGTGGTCCTCCCTGACCAGGGTGGTGGAATATGTCACCACATTCACCGTCTTGGAGAACCTCGACTCGCTGATCAGATAGTGTACGCTCACATCCATCTCCTCTGCCGGGGAGATCTCCAGATCGCAGCTGAACCCGAAGCCCCCTCCGCTCGACTGGACCAGGATCGATATGACCAGAAATGCCACCACGATCATCACCAGAATCGACCTCTCACCTCTCATCTCGGAACCTCCAATTCTTGAGTCTCGAGTGGACGAGCTCCAGTGGATCGTACCTCTCCGGAAGGAAGATCGACACCAATGTCACCACCCCAAGGGCGGTGATCGGCAGCAGCCAGGCCGCCCTGCTAATGCCCCCTGAGGTGAAGAACCTGATTATTGAATCGCTTAGGGCGGAGGGATCCAGCAGGGAGGTGTAGACCGCTGTTGGGTACAGTACCGCCTCGATGGACTGGAGCCCTATCATGTACAGGATGCCCAGTATCGTGAGCAGGAACACTTTCCTCTCCATTCTGCCCTGCCAGGCGGCGAACAGCAGCAAGAATGGGAATAACCACAGGAAGTGCTGAGGGTTGGTCACGGGCTGAAGCAGGAGGATGGCCGCTATTACCATGATGTTACCAATGATGAAGACGGGAAGAATATCACCCCTTGCCCTCCCGTGAAGCCGGATGAACACCACCGCTATCACCAACGTGGCCACGACCCCGCCTAAGAACATCAGGAGCGAGGTGTCGATGTAGAAGAAAGGCACCCTGGGAGGAATACCCACTGATTCAATGTAAGGGGCCGAGAACCAGAGGTTGAACCCGCCGAAGTTGGGTGAGCTGGATCTCCTCAAGATGAAATCTATCATGGAATCGGAGGTCAGGAGGAACGGTAGGACGGTAACAAGGCTGACCAGCCCCCCCAGGATCATCTTGGAGAGATTCCGCAGGGCGGTCAGCTTCCAATTCGGATAGCCGGCCCTCATCTCCAGCCCTACCAGCAGTATGATGTAGAACAGTATGAGGTAAGAGGGGTAGAGCTTGAAGAGGAAGCCAACCCCCAGGGCCAGTCCGGCCAGGAAGTAACTCTTTCTGTAGAAGCAGATCAGGGCGAGAACGGTCAGTATGGCCGGGAACACGTCCATCTGCGACGAGACAGAGCTTATCCATATTACCAGTGGATTGAGGAACCATAGTATGAACACCCTCTTTGCCCAGATCTCGTCCTTCACCTCCGCCGTGAACCTGTAAAGGACAAGGGCCATCAGCAGGTCCCCCAGGATGATGGGCACCTTCACGGCCAGATTGAAGGCCGGGCTGGTTACCAGCGGGGTGATCATGCCCGTGATCTGGGCTGCGTCTACCATCCCGTAGACTAGGGTGCCCCACGCAGAGGGATCTATGAAGACCGCCAGGATTGAAACGAATGGATACAGTAGCAGGGCGAAGAGCGGCGGGTACGTGAACGAGGCGTGCCCGTAGACCCCGGCCCCCGTGAGCATGTCGGTGGCGGCCCTGTAGAAGGGATACATGTCCTCGGTCCAGGAGGTCCAGGGCGCTATCGCGAACCTCACGACAAGGCCCACTATCATGAATAGTATGATCGATCTTGAAGGTACGAGAAAGCGGGTCAAACCGGCCCAGATTCCCTTCCCTAGAAGCCTCCCCTCATCCAGTATCCGAACCGCCCCCCAGTATCCACTTGAACCCGTCCACGAGGCCACTGATGTAGGCCCTGATGCTCCCCCTCACCCCCTGCAGGGTAATCTGGGCCGTGTAGTAGGGTAACCTGACCACCAGCTGTCCCAGGTGCCTGGTGAACCTCCCCTCATTCCAGGGCAGCCTGTGCACGAGGACGAGCATGTTGCGGGCGTAGTGGTACGATCGCATGGGGGTCATGATATTGGACCCCTTCACCCCGGAGGAGGCGGATACCTTGTGATGGCCCACCGCGGAGGGAATGTACCAGCTCTCCCATCCACCTGACTCGGCCTTGAGGCAGAAGTCCAGATCCTCCGAGTACATCCACAGGCTCTCGTCGAACAGCCCTATGTCCGTGAAGACCTTGCTCCGTACCAGCATGATGCACCCCGTAATGAAGTCCACCCTTCGCTCCTCCTCGGTGCCGCCGTCCGGCTTGTCCATCCCCGGGTGGGTGGAAAACCCCCACCTCCGATCGAAGCGGCCCCCGGCGAACCATACCGTGTTCTCCCCGTAGTAAAGTATCTTGGGGCCCAGTATGCCTGCGAACTCATGCCTCGCCGCGCCCTTGATAAGTCCGCTCACCGCTCCCTCTTCCACCGTGGCATCGTTGTTGATCAGCAGGATCATGCTCGCTCCCATCTCGAGCGCCCTGGATATGCCCCTATTCACTCCCCTGATGTACCCCAAGTTCTCCCCCATCTCCATGATCTCAGTGGAGGACATCTTTTCCCTTATCCTCTCCACGGAGCCGTCCAGGGAATTGTTGTCCACCACGATTATGTTGGAGGGATCTATGCCCGAGCGCACAAGGGACCCCAGGCATTCCATGGTGTCATCCGCCCTGTTCCAGTTGACGGTGATGGCTATCAGCGTCCCGTCTGGGTCCATCGGCGGTAGATACAGGTAATGGCTCTTAACCTCTTTCTCTCCCCCCCGGCGAAACCCAACCTCCGCACTCTATTTAAGGATACATCTACAATAGCATGAACGGTGACAATGACACTGATGCAGTTCGAGATCAGTGTGCAGAATAAGCCGGGGGAGATCTCCAGGATCGCAGGGATCCTGGGACGCAATTCTGTCAACATACGGGGGATATCGACCGGGTTCGGGACCAAGCAGGGCGTGGTCCAGGTGATAACCGACGACGAGGCCACTACCCGGAGATCGCTGAAAAGGACAGGCTTGGAATTCTCGGAGAGGGAGGTACTCATGGTCTCCCTTCCCGATAGACCCGGGGAACTGGCGAAGATGACCAAGACGCTGGCGAAGGCTGGCATCAACATAGAGTCCATCTGCATCCTGTGCACGGATGCCACCGTGGAGAGGGTGGCGCTGGGCGTTGACCAGAACGAGAAGGCGAGGGAGGTACTGCGGAAGTATCTAGTCTAGGTATCGCTGGATGAACCCGCCTTGCCCCCGTTCCAGATTGTTATGAATGCAATGGCAAGGATGATGAGGCCCCCGCCGATGATGACGGCGACCGTGGGGACCTCGGAGAGTATGAAGAAAGCGAATATCACCGCGAAGACTATCTCCAGCAGCAGGATTATCGAGGATATGCTCGCCTTCACCTTCCTCAGCCCGGCGATGTAGAGGAGGAACGCCAGCCCGGAGCAGAATATCCCGGTGTAGACGGCGCTTGCTATGCCCACCTCGCTGACCGAGTAATCGGAAACCATGGGTATGCCGAGCGGTACCAGGAAGAGCGTTGTCAGAAGCATCACTGCCGCGGTGATCATGGGCACGTTGGGCTCCCTCATCAGCACCTTCTTTTGGTACACAATGTAGAATGCCCAGAGCAGGCCCGAGGTGAAGACCAGGAGATTCCCGAGGAATGTTCCGGAGAGGACGGTCGAGAGGTCCCCTCCGGTGGTGACTATGACAACGCCGGATATCCCCAGGATCAGGCCGACGCCCACCCTGTAGTTGATCGTCTCGCCCAGCACGAACACCGCCAGGATGGCCACGAACACCGCGTTGATGTCCACCAGGAGAGCGGCGTTGGTAGCGGTGGTCATGGAGATGCCAACGTGCTGGAGGTTGAACGCTATGGCGTTGATGAACGCTATGCCCCAGATGATCTTGTCCTTGAACAGCCGGGGCTCGTATGTCCTGGTCATCAGGACTATAAGGAACAGCAGCATGGACCCGATGAGGAACCTCAGGAAGGAGTACAGGAATGGGTCGATGTCCTCGAGCCCGATCTTGGCGGACACGAAGGAGGTGCCCCACAATAGGCTGGCTAGCACGATGTACCCCTCGTAACGGTAGCCGCCCCTGGCCATGAGGCGATGGATTATTCTCCCGCTTATATAACGGGTGGGTATCAGCTCTCCAGATTCTCGTCCTCGAGGCGGGAACCAGAGGGGACATCGACTCCGTCCCCCAGGACGCATCCCACCAACCTCACGCCATCTCCCACCACGCATCCTTCGCCAAGGGCGCATTCCTGAACCAGGCAACCGTCACCCACCCCGCAGGAGTCCATGAGGAGTGACCCCTCGACCCGACATTCTTCGCCGACGATCACCGAATCTCCCAGGACCGATCTGCCCACGGTGGTTCCCTCCCCCAAGATGGTGTTCTTGCCCAGGTACACGGGCGGTATCAGGTGCCGCCCCTGATGAGATGCCCCCCTCCTCGAGGCCATATCGATGTTCGCCTCGATGAGGTCCGAAGGGCGTCCTATATCCTTCCACATGCCCTGCAGAGGGGTACCGAAGAGGGGCTTGTCCATCTCCAGGAGCAGTGGAAACAGGTTCTTGGAGAAGTCGAACTTCTCACCCTCGGGCACGTGGTCCAGGGCCTCCCGCTCCAGGATGTAGATCCCGGCGTTTACCAGATTGGAGAAAACCTCTTGGGTCGAGGGCTTCTCCTTGAAGCGCTCTATCCTCCCGTTCCCGTCCAGGCCCACGACCCCGAACTCCTCCGGCCTCTCAACCGTGGTCAGGGCCATTGTTGCGAATGCCCCCTTGGACCCGTGATAGTCTATCAGGGCCCTCATATCAACATCGGCCAGGACGTCCCCGCTCGCGACCACGAAGGTCCCGTCGATCCTGGATTCCAGGAGCTTCACCGCACCGGCGGTGCCCGCCGGTTCGTCCTCGAATGCGAAGATCAACCCGGTACCGCCTGGCGTCTCGTCCCCCAGCGCCTCAACCAGGTCCGTTGCCCTGTAACCGCAGGCGATGAATATCTCCTCTATCCCGGCCTCGTCCAGGGCAGTTAGGACGTACTCGATGCACGGCCTTCCCAGCACGGGCAGCAACGGCTTAGGTCGATTGCTGGTAAGTGGTCTCAGCCTGGTTCCCCTGCCCCCTGCAAGCACGACCGCCTGTCTGACCTCACGGACCAATGAAGAACCTCCTTCCGATGATTGGATTACACCTATCTAATGGCTTTCCATTCGATCCTTTGCATCGGGTCCCCATGACGGGGTTGCGCGATCTCGATCCCGAGACCAGTTCCTGGACCCGGCTCCAGTATCCCCCTTTCGCAGATCAGGGCGGTGGTGGGATCGCCGACAAGGGAGAGGTGGGAGTCAAGGTCGGCCATCGTGACGCAGTCCTGCGACAGGGCGAAGTGAAGACCGGCGGATATCGAGGCCTGACACTCCGACATGCATCCCACCATGACCTCCATTCCCATCTCCTTGCATCTCCTGGCCATCTCCATCGCGGGGTGTATCCCGCCGGTCTTGGCCAGCTTGATATTTACCATCTCCACTCCCCCAAGTTCAGAGACCATCTCGAGATCATTGGGAGAGCTCACCGACTCGTCGGCCATGATGGGCAGTTCTGTCCCCAGGGCGACCTTGGAGAGACCTTCAAGGTCATCGGCCATCACGGGCTGTTCGATCAGGCTGACCCCGAACCGTCCTACTTGAGAGCAGAATTCGATGGCACGTTTCACCGAGAACCCCTGGTTGCAATCGACCCTGATCTCGATGTCCGGATAACGCTCCCTCAGGGCCCCCACCACCGCGATGTCCCTCTCCATGTCAATGCCGGCCTTCACCTTGATTATGGAGAACCCGGCTTCCACGATCTCCCTCGCCCTCTCGAGCGAGCCATCGAGGTTATCGATGCCGATGGTGACCGAGGTGGGGATGGATTCTCTCGTGGCACCCAATAACCTGTGGAGTGGCCTCCCCTCCATCCTCCCCCAGAGATCGTGAAGGGCGCAGTCCACCCCGCACTTGGCCGCGGTGTTGGCCCCCGACACGGACATGATGTCATGCAGCGATCGGTGATCGACCTCCCTCCCTCTGATCGCGGGAGAGAGCATTTCGAGGAACGCTATGGAGGATGCCTCCGTATCACCGGTGACGTGGTTGGGAACGATGACCCCGATCCCCTGATCCTCGCCCGATCTCAACCTCACCAGGATGTTGACTGCGCCGCTGGAGCTGCGGGAGGCGATGATAAAAGGGCGCACCCTGCTCATCCTGAGTATGGCGTACTCGATGGAATCCAGTCTAATTTCGTCCATATAATTTAACCACGTTATCGTCCTTCAGGGCCCCAATCGACCGGGCCACAGGCCAGCACTTGGCCCTCATGATGTATAAGATTGGTCGAAAGGAATGGTCGGAGAGTGCCTCGAAATTCGCCATTCCCTTGGCCAGGATCAGGTCCGCGTTCTCCATCTCCCTCCGAAGGTCATTGCCCATTTCCTCGACGTTCACACCGATAGCGTATGTCCCCGTGTCCAGAACCTCGTCGAACTGCTCGAGTATGGAGGATCTGGCGGCGTCCTCCCTGGTCACGTCCGTGAGAACCGGCTCCCCCTTGACCACCCCCACCACCGTCACCCCCAGCGATTGGATCTCCCTCACAAGCAGCCTGTCGAACACCTGCTCCCCGCAGTTGTCCAGCATGTAGAGTATTCTGTCCGAGGACCTGAGAAGCTCCCTCGTCTCGTCCAGGTCGTCTATCCCCAGTGGCTGCCTCACGATCGAGTCGAAGGCCCCCACCAGGTCCTGGGGGTCGTCGAATCCTTTCCCGATCCCGAAGTCCATGACGTTCCCGGCGATCGCGCACATCATCGCGGCCCTGAGCCTGTCTTCCGATCCATCAATGAAGGCCTCCGCCCTTGGAAGGAGGGAGAAGGCCACCTCGTCCGCCCTCTCCTTCAGGTCGGCATAGGGGTCCCTGGAACCCATTTCCTGGTACGCCCTCCTGTGGATCTCCGTGGCAAGCTCGGCCGAGTTCACCCCTTCACGGAATCCGACGCTCAGGATCTCTAGGCTATTTCTCATCACATCGAGTGACCGCTCCGGGGCGACGATCTCGGTCTCGAATAACACCCTTCTCAGCAGGCAGGGCACGCACTCCGGATCCATCTGCATGCCCGCCTGAACAGGCTGAGAGGAGAAGAACCCTTCTATCGGAGCTCCAGGACTCATCGGGGAAATGAACACAATAGGTTTATGAGGGACTCAATGGATTTGCCAGAAGGGACCGAAATGACGGATTCCATGACCCTCAGGGTAGCCAGGGCCCATCACCAGTCGGAGGTCGGTCTGGGGAGGGCAAGGATAGATTCCAAGACCCGGAAGCAGCTCGGGGTCGAGGTCGGGGACTTCATCGAGATCGTTGGCAAGAGGACCACCGCGGCCAAGGTGTTCAGGGCGGCCCAGGAGGACGAGGGCAAGGGAATCGTGAGGATTGACGGCATGATCAGGTCCAACGTCGGGCTGTCGATAGGCGAGAAGGTCAATGTGATGCGGGCGGACACCCAGCCCGCCACCAGGGTGGTGGTGGCACCCAAGATACCCCATGGGAAGAGGGTCCGCTTCGGACAGGGGGTGGAGGAGCTCTTCAAGAAGGGACTCTTGAAGCGCCCCCTGATCAAGGGGGACGAGATCATCATCCCCAACATCGCCCTTATGGGCGGTTACCTGCCGTTCATGGTCACCTCCACCTCCCCAAATGGAGTCGTGGTCGTGGGGGACCACACCGAACTGGTGGTCAAGACGGAGCCCATGGAGATGAGCGTGACCCCCACGGTCTCCGTGACGTATGACGACGTGGGAGGACTAGAGAACGAACTTCAGAGGGTGAGAGAAATGATAGAGCTCCCTCTCAAGAACCCGGAGCTCTTCGACAGGCTGGGCATCGACCCCCCGAAAGGGGTCCTGCTGTACGGCCCTCCTGGAACCGGCAAGACCCTGATAGCCAAGGCGGTGGCCAACGAGGCCGGCGCCAGCTTCTACGCCATACAGGGCCCAGAGATTATGTCTAAGTACTACGGCCAGAGCGAGGAGAAGCTCAGGGAGAAGTTCGAGGAGGCGGAGAAGAATGCCCCCTCGATCATATTCATCGACGAGATAGACTCCATAGCCCCCAAGAGGGAGGAGGTCCACGGCGAGGTGGAGCGCAGGGTGGTGGCTCAGCTCCTGAGCCTCATGGACGGCCTGATCGGAAGGGGACAGCTGATAGTGATCGGGGCGACCAACAGGGAGGACGCCATCGACCCGGCCCTGCGGCGGCCGGGAAGGTTCGACAGGGAGATCGAGATCGGGATCCCCTCGTCGGGCGGCAGGAAAGAAATCCTGGAGATCCACACCAGGGGGATGCCCAAGGACGATGACGTGGACCTCGATGAGTTCGCGAGGAACACCCACGGCTTCGTGGGGGCGGACCTGGCGGCCCTAGCCAGGGAGGCGGCCATGAACTGCCTCGCCCGCCTGGTCCCGGAGCTGGAGCTGGGCAACCCCATACCAACCGAGATCCTTGAGAGAATGAGGGTCACCCTAGAGGACTTCAACCAGGCCATGAGGGAGGTAGAACCCAGCGCCATGAGAGAGGTGATGGTGGAGATACCCAGGGTCACCTGGGAGGATGTCGGCGGGCTTGACGAGATCAAGCGGCAGCTCAAGGAGATGGTGGAGCTCCCTCTGGAGAGACCGGAATCCTTCAGGCGCATGGGGATCAAGCCTGCGAAGGGCATTTTCCTTTACGGCCCCCCTGGAACCGGCAAGACCCTGATAGCCAAGGCGGTGGCCAACGAGTCCAACGCTAACTTCATCTCCATTAAGGGGCCGGAGATCATGAGCAAGTGGGTGGGGGAGAGCGAGAAGGCGGTGAGGAGGGTGTTCAAGAAGGCCAAACAGGTCTCCCCCGCCATCGTGTTCCTGGATGAGCTGGACTCGATCGCTCCCAGGAGGGGGAGCGGAGGTGACAGCAACGTTACCGAGAGGGTCGTGAACCAGCTGCTGACATCCATGGACGGGCTGGAGGACCTGGCCCGCGTCACGGTCATAGCGGCCACCAACAGGCCGGACATCGTCGACCCGGCAATGATGAGGCCGGGGAGGTTCGACCGCCTGGTCCTGGTACCGATCCCGGATATAGAAGCCAGGAGGAGCATCCTGTCCATCCATTCGAGGGACATGCCCCTTGCCGAGGACGTGGACCTGGAATCCGTTGTGCAAAGGACCGATGGATTCGTCGGCGCGGATATCGAGGCACTGTGCCGCGAGGCGGGTATGAACGCGCTCAGGGAGGATGCGGAGGCATTTGAGGTCGGGGGAAGACACTTCGATGCGGCATTTGATAAGATCGGGGCCTCGGTCGACAAGGAGATAGTAAAGTACTACGAGGAGATCTCGAAGAAGCTGGAGAAGGCGCGACTTGACTTCGAGGGCCTTGGTTCGTACAGGTGATCCAAGGTCGCGCCCTCCCGTTCTCGATTTCAGGATCCAAACGCCCGGTCCAAAGCCAGGATACGATATCGACAGAATTATATACGGACACTCTCATTCTTCATCCAGTCTTCCTAGATAACAAGCTGGCAGGTGCAGGGATGAGGAAATTTATCACGGAGCTGAGGGGAAAGACCGTCATGACCAATGACGGTCAGATTCTGGGCATGATCGATAACTTCGTGGTGGACACCGATACCGGTGATATCCAGCACGTGCTGGTGATCCCGGCCGAGGAGATTGAGGCCAGGCTCTTCAGGAACGATTCTCAAGGTAGGCTCGTGCTGCCATTCGGTGAAATGAGGGCGGTCCGGGACGTCGTGGTCATGAACATCGCCTGACGCTGCTCTCGGTTAATCCTCGAGGAGCTTCGATACCCTTTTCAGGTTCATCCTAGCGTCGCTGAACTCGGGTGCCCGATCCAGGGCTTCCCGGTAGAACTCCAGCGCCCGGACCAGCTCCTTGCTCCTCTCAGACACGATGCCCATACCGTTTATGGCCTCGGGGGACTGTTCCATCCTGAGTGCGGACAAGAACGACTCCCTGGCGCCTTCGAGGTCATCGAGGCTCAGCCTGCATGTCCCCATGCTGGTGAGGTAGATTGGCATGCTCCTGACCAGGAGGGCCTGCTCGAAGCACCTCTCCGCATCCTGATACTCGCCCTTGAAGTAGAGCACCGCTCCCAGGTTGTTCCATCCATCGGCATACTTGGACTCCATCTCAACCGAGTCCCTGAAGGCCTTTTCGGCCCCGTCGAGATCACCGGACGACCACAGGGCCACCCCCTTGCTGTTGATCAACCAGGGGCTCATTGGATGACTCTCGACGAGCCTCTCCAAGAGGGAGAGGGCCTTCTCCACATTACCACAGCCGAGCGCCGAGAGGGCCTCGATCGACGATTCGAGGTCTCCCTTCCCCAAACCTCCAGAGCAGTTCATCGATCCGCTTGGATCACCTCCCTCCAGATGGAGCAGACACTTCCTTCTCCCGGCCTCGGGGGAGCCTTTCACGCCCTCTAGGATCCTGGAGCATTCCTTGAGACGCCCCATGCGGTGAAGGAGGGCCTCCAGATCAAGCGTGGACTGCGGGAAGCCGGCGCTCCTCGCGCTGTCGCCGACGGAGGCCAGGGCCTCCTCGAAGTTGCCCATCTCCAGCAGTATGTGCCCCCTCTCCAACAGGGCATGTGGGTTGCTGGGTTCCAGCTCCAGGCACTTATCGATCTCGCTCAGGGAGCCCTCGAGGTCGCCGATCGCCCTCAGCAGCAGTGAGGCGTCAATGTACCTCCTGTAGATCACGGTCTCACCCAGCTCCTCGCCCTCGATGATCCCGGCGGACTCCAGGGCCGCGTCCCTTCGTTCCCTGGCATCTTGGAGATCGGGGTCGAGGCTGGCCGCGACGGCGTAGGACCTGGCCGCCTCCTCGAACAGACCCGCCCGCATCTGGACATCTCCCATCTCCATCCAGATGTCGGGTTGGGAGCGATCCATTGCAAGTATGTCCCTCCAGGCGTCTATCGCCCCGTGAAGGTCATCTGATCCGCTGAGGATGTCCGCCCTGTTGATCAGGGCCTCCCGGTTATCTGGGTCGATGGACAGTGCCCCCTCCACGTCCACCAGCGCCTTCTCGAAATCACCCATCTGCCTCCGGATCAGGGCCCGGTTGTTGAAACCCCGGGGGTCCTTCGGGAAGAGCTTCGTCATCCTGTCGAACGTCCTCAGGGATTCTTCCAGCAGCCCCATCTCGAAGAGCGTGGCACCCTTGTTGATCATGGCCGGGAGGAATCGGGGATTCAGCTTGAGCGCGGATTCGTAGGCCTCGACCTCCCCCTCAAGGTCCCCCAACTCATGCAGCATCAAGGCGAGGAGATATCGGTTAGCGGGATTTCTGGAATCCAGCCCGATCGCCCTCCCGCAGGCGCTGACCGCCCCCTCATCATCACCCATCGCATGCAGGGCCCTGGCCTTCATCCTCCAGACATGGTCCTGATTTGACTTGAGCTCCAAGGCCCGGTCCAGTTTCTCGAGCGCCTCCCCACCTCGTTCCTCCTTGAGGTCCTTCTCGGCCTCCTTTACGAGGTGGTCATACCGCCCTATGCTCGGGAGGAACCTTCCTCCCTCCATCTCGAGGATGTGCCGGTCCACATCGCTGAGTATCCTGTCCTCCAGCCCGAACTTGGCCACGAGCAGGAGCAGCTTGGAGAGATCCGCATAGGTGATGTCATTGGAATCCGCGAAGAATGCGGATTCCGCATCCATTTCACGCGTGACTATGAGCACGGGAAGCCTCTCCACAAAATCCGCCTTCTCCCTCAGACGCCTCAGGGATCCCACGGAGATGATCTCCCTTCGCTGCGAGGCCGTGACCAAGTATATTCCATCCTCTCCCGAGGCCTCGATGCGAACGGCCTCGTCGGTGATTACCGCCGCAGTCACCTCTAGGCCAAGGTTCTCCAGCAGATCGACCATCAGGGATTTGAACTGATCCTGGTCCAGCTGGTTAAGGCCCTCGATGATCCTCTCCCTTCGCCTATCGTCGAGGACCTCCTCCAGGCTCCTCACGGTCCCTCCTCCCTCGTCCCAAGATCATCCAGTCTGGAGTCCCTGACCCCACCCTTGATGAGGGATAACAGCTCGTCCAGTTCCTCGATCCTGCCCAGGTCATTGAGGATTACCGCCTTCTTGATCCTGGCTTCCATCAACTGCCCCTTGCCCAGCTTCTTCTTCATCACGTAATCGAGCAGGTCGAGTCCTTGGTCCACATTCCCTATCCAGTACTCCAGGAGTGCCTGGTTGGAAAGGGCGGCCCACCTGATGCGGGGGAATGCGTCTCCCCTTTCGTAGAGCCCCCTGGCCCTCTCCGACCACAGGTCGATGAAGGCCGACCTCGCGTCCTCATCCACGGGGAGCGTCGCCAGCCTTCTCAACCCCAGGGAAATGAGGTTACCCATGCACACGGATGCCCTCGCCCAGCAAAGGAGATCGTAGTCCAGACTCATGGCGGCCTCCAGGAATTCAGAAAGGATATCCCTCCTGGGGACCCTCTCATCCCCCCTGAGATCGACGCCCAGCCCCAGGAATGAGAGGTAGCGGTCCATGATGTACGGGACCTCCCTCTGGTCCCCCTCGATTGAGGAGCGGAATCGCATAATGGCCTCCGGGGCCTTGCCCAGGACGATCTCCCTGGACGGAGAGGGGGCGACCCTGATCGTGGGCGAGGAGAGGGCCATGAATCTCCTGTCCGAGGCGGGGTCAAGGGCCGTGGACACGAAAGCGAGCGGATCCCTCACCCTCTCGAAGCAGCTCGAGCAGAGCAGTACTCCCTCCGATGTTCCAGAACCGCAGCCGAGGCAATGCAAAGCTATCCCTCCCTTGATGTATGCCAAGATAATGTTAAAACATTAATTGATTCGTTTTGGATAGGTCTACAGCACCTTCCTCATGTAGACCCCTTTTCTGCCATACCCGAGCGCCCGGTAGTAACCACGCGCCCCTACACCGCTGGTGACCATGATCGAGCGACATCCGGATTCCATGGCGATGCCTTCCGCATCCTCGACGAGCCGCCGCCCGAGACCCCGATGCTGCCAGCCCCCGTTGACCTGATCAAGGGGCGCCATCCTCCCAAGGATCTTCAGCTCCCTTATCCCTGCTACCTCACCATCGATCCTCAGTCGGACGTAGCCGACCAGCGCGTCGCTGTCTGGCAGCACGAGGGAGATGAAATGTTCCATCCCACCAGATGCATCGTACTCCATGCGCCGGATCTCGATCTCCTCCCGAGAATGGTCTATTCCCATCAGTCCCACCTCCCGGCACCGGATGCATCCGCATCTTTCACCTAGCTCCTCCAGTCTCTCGGCGACCAGTTGCCTGAGATGACCCTTGTCCACCCCGTCCTCTATCAGGGGCACGGGGATGTCCCTCTGGACCCTCTGGATCCGGACGTATGGCGGGACGAGAAGCTTCATCCTGGTGATGATGTCGACCGCCTGCGAGGTGCTGTACGGGAGGTACTCCCCCCTATTCCACATTTCGTAGAGCTTCGTGCCCTTCACCACCAGGGTGGGGTATATCTTGAGCATGTCCGGCCGGAAGCGGGGATCCTCGAATACCGTGCGGAAGCGCTCCAGGTCAGTCTCGGGGGATGACCCTGGAAGGCCGGGCATGATGTGATAACAGACCTTGAGCCCCCTCCTCTTGGCTAGACCAGTGGCAGTGACCACCGCCTCCACACCGTGACCCCTCTCCACCCCTTGCAGGATGTCGTCATCCAGTATCTGGACGCCCAGCTCCACCCTCGTCGCACCCAGCCCCATGGACGTCTCCACCTCATCGGGACCGAAGCAGTCGGGCCTGGTTTCCACCGTCATCCCGATGCAGCGATGCGCGGCCGTTTCGTTCAGGGCATGGGCCTCCTCCAGGTTCTCGGAAGGCGCACCGTTCATGGCGTCGAAGCACCCCTTGACGAAGGAAATCTGATACCTCTCGTCCCGGGCGGTGAACGTGCCCCCCATGATGATGAGATCGATCTTGTCGGTTCTGTGCCCGATCGCCCCAAGCTGATGGATGCGGTCAAGTGTCTGCCTGTAGGGGTCGAAATCGTTCCGCTCCGCTCTCCTGGCCGCGGGCTCCTTTCCGGTGTATGACTGCGGGGATCCGCTGCTCACCCCCCCGGGGCAGTACACACAGCGCCCGTGTGGGCATTCGGCGGGGGAGGTCATGACCGCCACCACCGCCACGCCACTCAGCGTGCGGACCGATTTTCTCCGGAGAAGCGGAGTGATCACCGGCAGCTGGTCCTCACCCGCACGCAGCAGTGTCTCGGAATTGGGGGGGACGCGAGAGAGCTCGAGCTCCCTGCAGAGTTCCATCTTGCGGCGCTGGAGTTGGGCCTTGTCCCCGATGGTCCCATCCATCATCATGGATATGAGCCGTCGGTGATACTCTAGATATGCCATGGGATATCTGGGACCTCATCCGAAGTAGACCCTGGTTGCCTCCGAGTCCTCCTCCTCCGGTTCCTTGGATTCGATTACGTCGATGGCGAGTATCGCCGTCAGGGGGATGATCCTGACCGTCTCCTGGTCCCCCTCGGATTCCATCTTGATGGTGATCGCGTTGTCGTTCCCGAAGGAGTTGTATCCCCTGAACTCACCCAGGGTGATGAGAAAGTCATTCTTCGGTCCCCTGCTCATTATCCTATACCTCGATCCCTTCGTGAAAGTCGGTTCGATGTCCTTCATGATCTCGCCTCCTTCTCTATCAGTTCCTGGAAATGGTCTATGGTCTTCCTGTAGCTCTCCATGGCCATCTCCACGTTGGCCTCGGTGAAGCTCCAGGCCTTTCTGAGATCCCCGTACCTTATCCGATATCCCTTCTTCACCTGGCCGTCCCTCTCCGTTTCCATCTCCTCGATCACATCCATTGACTTCAGCTTGTTGAGGTGCCTGTATATCGTGGGGCGGGTGGTATCGAGATAGGCCGCCAGCTCATCGACCTGCCATGCCCTCTTGGTGTTCCGCATCAAACATTCCACGAACATTCGGTAGGGAACGCTCTCCTGGATGCTCCTTGCATCCGTCTTCGGATCGTACCCCTTGGGAAGATACCCGATCTGCTGCAGGAACTGGAGGGCGACGTCGTCCACATCGCTCAGTGGCGTCAAAGGGGTGTTGCTAACCACGTGGAGTTCGAACATAATATCGCTATCACCTATAGAAATGAAGCATAATAATTGTTATGTATCGTCGCAAGCTGGTATTATGAGAGACAGGAAGAATTACCCGTGGACTTTGAATTGAGCGAGGCGAATGATCAAATGACCCCCTGATTTCCAGCAGTACAATTATCTGGACATTAATGTACAATTAGGACAATATATTCCCAAGTAGGGAAAAACGATATATATACCATCACGGCTCCGAGGTACTAGATGATCGATATGAGGATCAAGCATGTGCTGGCAGCGTTGATGGTGTCGGCCGTAGCAATTGTCGGAATCGTTGGGGCTGGCTGCCTCGGCAACGGGGATACCGGAGCCAAAACGGTGTACTGGCTGGAGGTATCCCCCGTGAATCAGAAGGCCCAGCTCATCGCGGGCAACATCGATGGGGGCATAGCCTGGGAGCCCTATGCTTCCGATGCCCAGCTCTCCGGCAGCGCCTCCATCTACAAGTGGTCAGATGAGATCTGGCCCGACCATCCATGCTGCGTCGTGGCCGTTGACCAGGATTACCTTGCGGACAACGAGGAGCTCGTTCTCAGGGTGCTGAAGACCCATATGGTGGCGACCGACTGGATCACGGAGACCATCCAGGATCCCGAGGGGGCCAACTACACCATGCTCCTGGAGATGGGAGCCAAATTCTCCGCCAGGAACGAGACCGTGGTCGCGAGCTCTCTGAACCACATGGTGCTCGAATACGAGATCACCAACCTGTTCCTCCAGTACCTGGAGACGGTGACCGAGACGTACATTGACCTCGGCATCATCGACAACCAGACTATCGAGGACCGCGGGTACAGCAACGTCACCGATTTCGTCGACAACTACGTGGACTCCTCGCTGCTCGATGAGGCAACGGGCATCGAACCCAGCGATACCATCCTCAACCCCGATGACCCGGTGAGGCTGGGATACCTGGTTGGTGACTTGCATCACTTTGCCCGGTTGGCCGCCAGCAACGACACCATCTGGGGGGAAGACGGCAAGAACCTCTATGAGATATACGGTGTGGCGACCGCCACGGCCGAAGGCGGACCGTACGCCAACGGTGGCTATGAGATGGACGCCTTCACTGCGGGGTACGTCGATGTGGGCTATCTGGGAAATCCTCCGGCGATCCTGAAGCACCTGAACGGGGGCACGAACACATTGATAATCGCTCAGGCGAACAGCGTTGGATCCGCGATATTCGTCGACCCTTCAATCACCACCCTCGATGACTTCGATGGCAAGACCATCGCCACTCCGGGTCCATCATCGATCCAGCACCTGATATTCCTGGACTACTTCAAGGAGAATGGATTCAAGGTCGTCGCCAAGTGAGGCGGCCTCCTTTCCAAACATCTTTCATCAAACCTGTCACGAGGAAGAATCTGAAGGGAGGGATAGTCTCGAGCGATGAGGATCGACCCCGAAAGAAGAACACCGTTCTTGCATTTCTGGCTGGCAAGAGGAGATACTCCAAGGAAGACCGCTGGCAGCTCTGGCTGCGAACCTTGATCATCACCATCATATCCCTCACCGCGTTCGTTCTGGTATGGTGGGGGATCTCCATCTACCTCAACCTTAGCTACGTGCCGCCTCCTGACTCCGTCTACAGGGCGTTCATGGATTCCTTCAGGACGCCGGACCCAATCACGGGAAGGGTGATGTGGAACAACATCGTCGCCAGCCTTCAGAGGGTGGTCCTCGGGTTCATACTGGCATTCGTGGTCGCTGTGCCCCTGGGACTGTTCATGGGATTCTCGCGCACCGCGGAGAACTTCACAAGGCCCATAGTGGAGGTCTTCCGACCCATACCGCCCATCGCCTGGGTGCCGATAACCGCCATAGCGCTGGGAGCGGTACTGGGACCGGTGGTCGTCGTGTTCATAGGTGTCTTCTTCCCAGTGCTCTCGAACGTGATCTTCGGTGTCAAGAGCATCGACCCCATACTGCCTGACGCGGCAAGGACCCTTGGGGCCCATCGTAGGGACACGTTCTCCAAGGTGATCTTTCCCTACACAATCCCCTACATCATGACCGGGATCAGGATCGGGCTGGGGATAGGCTGGATGTGCATTGTGGCAGCGGAGATGATCATCGCCATAGGCGGTGGTGTGGGACAGTACATAATATTCAAGGGCCAGACATCGCAGTATGATTACATGTTCGCCGGGATGATCGTGATAGCCATCCTGGGATTGCTGACGACCGAGCTGAGCGGGGTTATCGAGAGGAGGGTTTCCAAATGGATGGGACTGAAGTAATCATGTCCATACGCAACATCAGCAAGGAATTCCCCCTGGACGAGGGGGACCTAGTGGCCATCGAGGACTTCAGCCTCGAGGTCATGGACGGTGAGTTCCTGTGCATCCTGGGTCCATCCGGCTGCGGGAAGACCACCCTGCTGAGGATCATCGCTGGGCTGGAGATGCCAAGCGGCGGCAGCATTATTCTCAACGGCAACGAGATCACCGGACCTGGATCGGACAGGGGGATGGTCTTCCAGGAGTTCGCCCTGTTCCCATGGCGAACTGTGCGAAAGAACGTGGAGTTCGGCCTCGAGGTCAAGAAGATTCCCAAGAGAACCAGGAACGAGATCTCCCAGAGGTACATCGACCTTGTCGGTCTGAGGGGGTTCGAGAACGCCCACCCCTACGAACTCTCCGGGGGCATGAAGCAGAGGGTGGGCATCGCAAGGGCACTGGCCAATGATCCCGCCATCCTCCTGATGGACGAGCCTTTCGGGGCCATTGACGCCCAGACCAGGAACATGATGCAGGGCGAGCTACTCCGCATCTGGTCGGAGACTGGGAAGACCGTGGTGTTCATAACCCACTCGGTCGATGAGGCGGTCTACCTGGCGGACAGGGTTGTGGTCATGAACCCCAGACCCGCCACGATCAAGGAGATTTTCGATGTCCCCTTCGAGAGACCCAGAGACAGGGCGAGCCTCGGGCATAACAACCAAGACGGGCAACACATA
>CAZQLP010000020.1:0-21338 GCA_964594225.1 uncultured Methanomassiliicoccales archaeon | reverse complement strand
TGGAATATCTACAGGGAGATGGCCGAGATCGACTACGGATGGGCGAAGGAGTGACGTTGGGTTCAGACCATCCCACGCGATGACCCGTGTAATATGATGCTAGATCGAATATGAATCTCTTGATTTCCACTGGCATCGACATCGGTTCAGTTCCAGAGCATATGATGTTCGCATCTGTTTTCCATCCCACGACCCGATCCATGGGTTTGATGAAGGTAGCTCAACGGTAGTGGAATATTATGGCACATGATGAAGATCATCACCACCTGGATCGTACGGCATGTTCGGTCACGGGCCGTTTGGGGAGGCGGAAAGAGAATCATGATAGACACGATTATTAGTGACTTAATTGATATCAAGGGAGAGGCACCACACGGTGAATGGGATGGATATGATACCCAAAGCTAGACCGCATTTCGGACAAGAGGAACTAGCTTTCGTTGAAAAAGCAATGGCATCTGGGTGGGTTTCCAATGGCCCGATGGTCAGGGAATTTGAATCTCAACTGGCTCATTACCTGGGGCTTGAGAAGTCGCAGGTGATAGCTGTTACGAACTGCACATCCGCCCTGCATGTGGCTCTGCTGTCCCTTGGAATTGGGTCGGGGGACGAGGTACTGGTATCGGATTTCACATTCCCAGCCACTGGTCATGCGGTAATGTACTGCGGTGCGACGCCACGATTCGTGGATGTCGATAAGGATACATACAACATGGATTGGAATCTGATGGAGGGGATGATCAACGAGAGGACCAAGGCGATCATTAACATGACCGGCCAGGAACGTCATAAGGAACTCTCCAGGCGAGGGATCGAGTATATCAGGGACAATGCCGAGATGGGGGCGGTCATGACCAAATGGGAACAGTTCTACGAGAACATGATCTCTCATGCCTCGCTGATCAGTCTTGACCCCATCTCCAGATGAGGAATCGAGTCGTGCGGAGATTGGAGATGAGGAAACGCTCGGAATATACAGGTACTGGAAGTTGATGCGGTTGAAGCCTCTTCCTGGGAGTGATTATCGTTGGATGGAGGCTTCCCCGGCGATTTATTGACGAAGGCTCTCCTAAAACAGCCTTTTTTTTAATTGGGATGGCTTACGGGATACAACCACATGAACGACTCTAAGAGGCTCGTGGGCAAGATCGGGTTGGTAGGGATCTCCAACATCATCGGCAGAATCACGATGATCCTCCTGGTCCCGATCCTCACCAAGAGCCTAACCGTGGATGATTACGGTCTGTGGGTCATCATAGTCGCGACCATTGGCCTGGCTCCCTCACTCATCAATCTCAGCCTTCCCAGTGCCCTCATAAGGTACCTCCCGTCCGCCAAGGACAGGGAGAGCAAACAGGAAGTTTTCTACTCCATGATGCTGGTCATCCTGATCACCTCCGGTCTCGCGACCATTGTGCTCTTTGCCTTGGCCGGTCCAATATCCGCCTCCCTTCTCAAGAGCGAGTTGATCGTAGCTCAGCTGCTGGCCCTGATAATCTTCTTCAACTGCATCTTTTCCCTGGCAGTCTCATTCTTCAATGGGATCCTGAAGATCAGGAAGTACTCGCTGATAGTCATCCTCAAGAACGTTCTCAACCTGCTCTTCATCGGTATTTTCATCGGGGAAGGTCACGGAATCACGGGAGCGGTGATCGGCCTGGCGATCTCTGACGGGTTGGTTGTGTTGCTTGCCGTTGGCATGGTCGTGATGGAGATCGGCATCAAGCTTCCATCATTCAGCAAGGTGAGGGAGTATCTCGGATTCAGCCTGCCCATGGTGCCAAGCGATCTATCCTCCTGGGTGGTGAGGTCGAGCGACAGGTACCTCATAGGCCTGATGCTGGGGGCGGCATTCGTCGGCTTCTATTCCCCGGCATACACGCTGGGTGACGTGATCGTGATGTATACGGTCCCGATATCCATAATACTCTATCCGACCCTCTCCAAGTATTACGACGAAAAGAGGTTGGACAGCTTGGAACGGACCCTGTCCCACTCGATCAAGTACTACCTGGCGCTGAGCATCCCCACTCTGTTCGGGTTGTCGTTCCTTTCCTTTCCGCTGCTGAACATCCTCACCACGTACGAGATCGCCATAAATGGGTACTACATCACCCCGATAGTCTGCTTGGGATGCCTTTTCTGGGGCATGTTCGTTCTGCTGTCAAAGGTCATCATGGTGGCCAAGAAGACGAGGATAATCGGAGCCATCTGGATAATCGCCGCCATCGTCAACTTCGGATTGAACCTTGTGCTCATCCCCGTAATCGGCATAATCGGGGGGGCGATCACGACCCTGCTCGCCTTCGGGTTGGCCTCCGTTGTCGTCTTCCACTACGCCAGGAAGGAGATAGTCATAGAGCTCAATGTGAACTTCGTGGCCAAGAGCGTCCTCGCTTCCCTGGTGATGTCCTTGATACTGCTCCTCTGGCAGACGACCGATCTTCTGATGGTGCTGATCGAGATAATCATGTGTGCCGTGGTCTACTTTGCAGTCCTGTTCGCCTTGAAGGGCTTCTCCAAGAAGGAGATCTCGTTCTTCATGAGCTTCATCCCGGGTCATCAGTGAATCGGTCATCGAGATCTTATCCGGTGGCGCATGTCCATCACCTGACCAACCTCCATCCTCGCCCCTGTACCTTGATCTCCTGAACGGCACTTACTCTCCAGGTTCTCGCTCCTCTCCACCGATGTTATCTCTCAACCTCTCGCATGCGTCCCAAGTATTAGGTGCACACATCGTCCATCGTCACTAAGGGGGCCGGCGTGGTCCTTAGAATGATACCCTGATCGGAACCGGAATGAAAAAGAGAAAAAGGGGTAAAGGGGGAGGGTCAGCCCCTCCATTTTCTGTTCGCTGCCAGCATAATCAATATGAACGCCGCGAAGATACCCACTATGAGAAGACCCGGCCACATCTCGTACTCGGGTTCCAGTTCGATGTCCAGATACACGGGGGTGTCCTTGTCCACGGTCACGTCCTGGGTGCAGTTCTTGTAACCGTCCTTGCTGGCGGTGAGGGTGTACGTCCCGGGCATCACCTCGAAGGAGAAGTGTCCGTTCTCGTCCGTCACGGTGACCTCTGTGGAACCGATAATCAGCGAGGCGTTGTCGACGGGGTTTCCCCTGTCGTCGACGACGGTCCCTCCAACCAGCACCGGAAGTATCTCGGTGTTGAACTGCCAGCTGTACCGCTGCATGTGGTTCCCGTAGATGTCCATGCCGTCGACGGTGACCGCGTAGGCGGAATCCTCCGCCCATCCTCCTGCGGGAGAGTAGGTAACCGTTTCCACGGCCCACAAGATCGCGATCTCCGAGCCGTTGACCGTTACCACGACGGAATCGTGGTTCATCTCCTTGGAGAAGGTGATCCTCAGCTGGGCAGAGAGCGGCACATCGTCACCGGTCGGCGTGGCCGATTCCACCGTGGGGATCGAGGTGGAGATGTGTATCTCGACCGAGTCGTTGCCCTCGTTCCCGACCTCGTCCATCGCCTTCACGGCAATCGAGTGCGTTCCCTGAACGAACTCGAGGGTGGCGTTGGTTGACATGTTCATCACCTCCCAATCGCCATCATCGATCCTGAGCCAGAAACCGATGATACCGCTCCCGTTGCCGTCGTACCCGGTCCACTCCACCTGTACGGTGGTGTGGTTCAGGTACGCCCCGTCCTCGGGTGCGGAGATGTTCACGACCGGCAGGTCGTGGTCGTCCTTGACGACCAGGGTGTAGTTCTGCCATTCCGTCAGCAGACCGAGGTCGGAGGTGGCGCCGATGTGCACGGAGTAATTGCCGGCGACCATCGTGCCCGACAGAAGCCCACCGGAAATCGACAGGAAGGTGGCGTTCGTCTCCAACGCGTAGGAGCAGCTCTCGTTCATCCCGACCTGGTACTCGTACTCCAGGGTGGAGAAGAACGGTCCATCGGGCGGGACGCTCTCGAAGGTCGGCGTCCACGCCTGGTCCACCGTGAACGTCCCGTTCTGGTACGCTGCAAGGAGACCGGCGGTGCTAGTGGCGGAGATGTTTATCCAGTATGTTCCCGCCTGGGTCTTGTTGGGCGTTCCAACGTAAGCGGCCCCGTTCCACGACAGGAAGGGAGCGTTGGTTGAATGGGTAGTCAAGGTAACGGTCTCATTGAACGTCGGCTGGTAAGCGTAGGCAACGGTCTCCTGCCCGTCTCCGGGCGTGTTCGTGAACGTCGGCGCCCAAGTCTCCCCGATGGTGAACGAGGCATTCTGGTAGGATGTCAGTAATCCCGCCACGCTCGTGGCGGATATGTTGATCCAATATGTACCCGCTTGAGTGATGTCAGGCGTTCCAACATATGCGCTTCCGTTCCAGGTAAGGAACGGGGCGTTGGTCTCGTATACGTCAATGGTCACCGTCTCGTTGAACGTTGACTGGTACTCATACGCCACAGTCTCCTGCCCGTCTCCGGGCGTGTTCGTGAATGTCGGTGCCCACGCCTGGTCTACTGTGAAAGTGGCGTTCTGATATGCCGTAAGCAGACCAAGATCACTCGTTGCTGAGATGTTTATCCAGTATGTTCCCGCTTCGGTCGTGTTCGGAGTGCCAATATACGCAGATCCATTCCACGACAGGAATGGAGCGTTGGTTGAATGTGCAGTCAAGGTAACGGTCTCGTTGAACGTTGGTTCGTACGCATACGCTACCGTCTCCTTTCCGTTATCGGGCGTGTTCGTGAAGGTGGGAGCCCAAGAGTCGTTCACCGCAAACGTCGAGTTCTGGTAGGATGTCAGTAATCCCGCCACGCTCGTGGCGGATATGTTAATCCAGTACGTCCCAGCCTGGGTTGTGTTCGGTATTCCCGTATACGCGGTACCGTTCCATGTCAGGAATAGAGCGTTCGTGGAGTACGCCGTCACGGTAACGGTCTCGTTGAACGTTGGTTCGTACGCATACGCAACCGTTTCCTTCCCGTCTCCTGGGACGTTGGTAAAGGTCGGTGTCCAGGTGTCGTTGATCAGCAGAGTGTAGTTCTGCCAGACCGACAGCAGTCCGTTCACGCTGGTGGCGGTCACGTTTACCCAGTACGTCCCAGCCTGGGTTGTGTTCGGTATTCCCGTATACGCGGTACCGTTCCACGATAGGAACGGAGCGTTGGTGTTCACGGTCCAAGTGACCGTTTCATTGCACCCTGGTTCGTAGGTGTACTGTATCGTCTCCCGGCCGTACTCGCTGGGTGTTGTGGTGAAGGTCGGTTCCCATGCCTGGTCAACGGTGAACGTCGAGTTCTGGTACGCCGTAAGGAGACCAGCGGTGCTTGTTGCAGATATGTTTATCCAGTATGTACCCGCTTGAGTGGTGTTAGGCGTTCCAACATATGCGCTTCCGTTCCATGTCAGGAATAGAGCGTTTGTGGAGTACGCCGTCACAGTGACGGTCTCGTTGAACGTTGGTTCGTAATCGTATGCAACTGTCTCCCGCCCGTCTCCGGGCGTGTTTGTGAATGTCGGTGCCCAAGCATCCTCGATGGCAAATGTGGAGTTCTGGTATGCCGTGAGCAAACCGTCCCTGCTGATGGCGGATATGTTTATCCAGTACGTGCCCGACTCAGTCGTGTTCGGAGTGCCCGCATATGCGGTTCCGTTCCATGTAAGGAAGAGAGCATTGGTGGAATGACCAGCGAACACGATCGTCTCGTTGAACGTTGGTTCGTACTCATACGCCACAGTCTCCTTCCCGTTCACGGGCGTGTTCGTGAAGGTGGGAGCCCAAGCATCCTCGAAGGCAAATGTGGAGTTCTGGTATGCCGTCAATGATCCCGCCACGCTCGTGGCCGAGATGTTTATCCAGTACGTGCCCGACTCAGTCGTGTTCGGAGTGCCCACATACGCGGTTCCGTTCCAGGTAAGGAACGGGGCGTTCGTGGAGTGGGCAACGATGGTCACCGTCTCGTTGAACGTTGGCGGGTACTCATACGCCACAGTCTCCTTCCCGTTCACGGGCGTGTTTGTGAATGTCGGTGCCCACGGATCATCATATAATACGTGCATCAGGCCCAATGCACCTGTGCAGCAGTATGCGATGTCTGGATTGCCAAATGGATTTATGGCCAATGGGCAGCAATCCCCGCCATCTTCGTCCACCGTCTCTATCATCCAGTCCCCGGAAGTGGCGACCTGTCCAGCTGCTACTGTGATGAACAGCACGGCTATCAGTGCCGCTACTAGATATCTCGAGTTCCTCAAGAATCCTATTGATAACATCTGTGCATTCCTCCTAGAATGGCATTTGAGTATTAGCGGTACCAATTCGGTTACTCCGTATATAAATTCCGCATATGGCAATGAAATGTTAAAGTGTCACTATTGAGAACCAGCCGATGCGCAGAGTTCAACCACAATTCAACATCGAATGTGAACGATACCTTGGATTCAGCTCAGATTCATATTCGATAGGATCCGCGCATCGGGTTCATTGCAGACCTGATGCTATCCACGATCTTGCGGTTCCTCAGCCCAAGTCCCAGCCAGGCGGTCACCATTATCGCAAGGAGCGTCACACGGCCGCGATCCAGGTCAGTGATGCGTAGCCCAGGTTGGACCGCCGCGAATCCGGCGATCAACGGGTCCACGACGAAGGCAAACGCCATCGCGGGGTCGGTCACGGTTGTTCAGTTCGTCCGCCCGCTGGTCGTCTGGATCAAGCCGCTCATCCAATTTACCGATGATCGATCTTCCGTATCATCTCTGATATTCAGGAAGAACAGTAATTATCCCTGGAAGTTCTAAACTATATGATTGGGGACATCTGGATGATCAGGGTACTCATGGTAGATGACGAACCTTCCCTTCTGGAGTTATCCAAGGATTTCATGGAGATGGAAGAGGACCTCCAGGTGTCCCTGGCCAAGTCCGGCTCGGAGGCACTTGAGGCTGTGGGGAGGGAAAGGTTCGAAGTCATCGTATCCGACTACAAGATGCCCGATATGGACGGCATCCAGCTGCTCGAGTCCCTCAGGGAGAGGGGGGAAAGAATTCCCTTCATCCTCTTCACCGGTCGCGGGCGAGAGGAGGTGGTGATCGAAGCCCTGAACAAGGGGGCCGATTTCTATCTCATGAAGGGAGGGGATCCCCGGTCCCAATTCGCCGAACTGATCAACATGATCCGGCAGGCTGTCTCAAGGAGGGAGGCGGAGGAGGCGCTGGAGCATAACACCCACAGGTTCAGGTCCCTCATAGAGAACAGCTCGGACATCATATGTCTGATCAACAGAGAGGGGGAGATCCAGTACATCAGTCCATCCGTCAGGAGGATATACGACCAGGGATATCATAACCTGTTGGGTATAAACTTTGCCACCTTCACCCATCCCGACGATGTCCCGATCATTCATGATTTGATCTCCAGGGTCCTCGATCGACCCGGGTCGGTGGGGAGGGAGGAACTCAGGATCAAAGATGAACGGGGGGAGTGGCGGGTGATGGAGGTCAACATGACCGCCGATCCCGGTGCGGGAGACTCGCAGGTGATCGTCAACGTCCGCGATGTGACGGAGCGCAGGCGGATGGAGGAAAATCTCAATGATGAGAGGGAGCGCTACCGCGCCGTCTTCGAGAACACCGGCACGGCCACTATAGTCATCGAGAAGGACATGACCATATCGCTGGTCAACGATGAGCTGGTCCGGCTTTTTGGATGGTCGAAGGAGGAGGTCGAGGGCAAGATGAGCTTCGTGGACTCCGTGGCGGAGAAGGACCGGCCCAGGCTGAAGGAGTACCACACGCTGAGGAGGGGGGAGTCCTCCCTCGTGCCCATCAAGTACGAGTGCAGCTTGATGACCAAGGAGGGGGAGTACAAGGACTGCCAGGTTACGGTATCTCTAGTGCCCGAAACGGACCAGAGTATAGTCTCCGTCATAGACCTCACCGAAGTCAAGAAGATGAGGGGGGAGATTCTCGCCAGGGACAATGAGTTGGTCCAGGTACTGGACAACATCGACGTCCAGGTGTGGTACACAACGGACCCGGAGACCTATGGATTCGCGAATAGGGCCAGGATCGAGTTCCTGGGCCTCGAGCGGGAGCAGATCGAGGGCAGGAAGCTGTGGGAGATCAACCCAAGGGAGAAGGAATGGCGCGTCTGCCTCCAGGGCAACAAGGAGGCGTTCGAGGGCCGGGAGGTGGTGACGGAGGAGGTCGCCACCGATTCCAGTGGCAAGCTCACATACCAGCAGGTGTCCAAGCGTCCGTTCTTCGATGAGACGGGAAAGGTGAAGTGGATCGTATGCACCGCGACCGACATCACCGAGATCAAGAGATCGGAGGAGATCCTGATGGAGGAACAAGAGCAGATCCTATCCCTCTTGAACGACATAGATATTCCAATATACGCGGCAGATATGGACACCTACGAGATCCTGTTCGCGAACAAGGAGATGAGGGATATTTTTGGCGAGGACGTCGTGGGTCGGAGTTGCTACAAGGCGTTTCGAGGTCGGGACAGGCCATGTGACCCCTGCGTTGCCGATGCGGTCACGACGGACGAAGGCCCCCACGAATCGGAGTTTTTCATCCCGATGGTAAACCGACACTACCAGGCCACGGACAAGGTTATCCAGTGGATAGATGGGCGTGAGATCCATATCAAAGTCGCCCTCGACATCACCGAGCAGAAGGAGATGGAGGAGGCGTTGCGGATAGCCAACGACAAGCTGAACCTGGCGGTCAGCGTGACCAGGCACGACATCCTCAACCAGCTGACGGTAGTGTGTGGTTATCTGGATCTCATCAAGGCGTCTATCGAGGGTGACACGAACTCCGTCTACATGACCAAGATCGAGGATGCGGTGGAGAGCATCGAGAATCACCTGCACTTCACTAAGGAGATAGAGGCATTTGGCAGCGAACTATTCATCTGGATGAGGGCGTCCGAGCCCGCGAACAGGGCCCTGTCCGAGCTTAATCTGGGGGATCTGATAGTGAATATCGATGATGAACTGGATGATATCTGGATCTTTTCCGACACCATGATGTGGAAGGTATTCTACAACCTGATGCACAACACCCTGCGACACGCCAAGGGTGCCTCCACCATCTCGATTTACCCTGAAATACATGAAGACAGGATAAGCATCATATACTCGGACGATGGACCGGGTATATCTGAGGAGGTGAGGCCGGACCTCTTCCAGAACACCCCCGCCACTAGCTCGTACGGCCTTTATCTATTGAAGAACATACTCAACATGAACATGATGGGCATCACGGAGGAAGGGGAGCCCGGGAAGGGCGTGATGTTTCTGATAGATGTACCCGGTGATCGATTCATCAAAAGCTCTACCCCCCCATCAGAACGAATGGTCGGCGGTGCATCCGCCAATATTATGGAGAATGGCAAGGACGATTCACGGTGTACTGTGTCAAGATTAACAGAATGAAGATGGCATGTTCCTTAGGACCCGTCTGCAGAACATGTTCGTCCCTGATCTCACCTACAACATCCTTCATTATGGATTGATCCCTCGTGATAAAGGAATCAGCCCCTTACAGCACCGCGGTCGGAATTAGAGCACAATGCCTCATCCTCACATTCATCCCGATTATGACCGTACGCACACAACTCGGAAGGAACAAATAGTCCCTCGTACACTATTCATATACAAGGGAGGCGAGGGATTCCAAATGGGAACTGATAAACTGTTGGACCATCTCAACCCTTGTGGATTGAACTGTGCATGGTGTGTTTACGGTAAGATGAACAGCGTCAGCGGATCCGGTTGTCCTGGGTGTGAGGAAAGAATGGATTGCCCCATCAGAGCCTGCGCGGAGAGAAGCGGCCGTGAGTTATGTGCAGAAGAGTGCGCTGCATTCCCATGTTACTCCTTCCTGCAAGGTTATCAATGCATGAAGGAGCACTATGCATACTGACCCTACGCAATGCATAGCCGGTTCGAGGCGAATCAGATGGTGGACAGCAGTACTATGACTCGGGATAAGCGGCTTGTCATGCTCGATAGATTCATCGAGAAGCGTGGATCACGGAGGAGCAATCTGATCGAGGTGCTCCAGAAGGCCCAGGAGATCTACGGGTACCTTGGAAAGGACACGCTGACACACATTTCAGACTCACTCAATCTGCCGCCCAGTCAGGTGTACGGAGCGGCCACATTCTACAACTTCTTCCGATTGAAAAGACCGGGGCAGCACATCGTTACACCATGCCTGGGCACCGCGTGCTACGTAAAGGGCGCCGAGGACATCGTATCGGCGATCGAGCGCGAGTTCGAGGTCGAACGTGGGGGTTCCACGGCCGACGGCAAGCTCTCCCTCTTTGTCACGCGGTGCATAGGGGCATGCGCGATGGCGCCCACCGTCGTCATCGATGGGAAAGTGGTCGGCAACACGACTGGGGCGGAAGTGATCGAAAGACTCCATGATCTGCTCGGAGGTGATATGGATTAAGATCGATGAGATCCAGGCATTAGCCAAGAAGGAGTCCGAGGACCGGAAGGGCTTCAAGCATCGGATCAACATCTGCTGTTCCAGCGGCTGCATCCCCGTGGGCGCGCTAGAGGTTCTGGAGGCTTTCGAGAACATCGTTGAGGAGCTGGGACTGAAGGATAAATGCAAGGTCGCACGCACTGGCTGCGTGGGAACGTGTTCGGTAGGACCGGCCGTGGTGGTAGAACCCGGTGACTACCTCTACATGAGGGTCACTCCCGAGACGGCCCGGGAGATAGTTGAAAGCCATATCGTGAAAGGCGAGCCGGTGAAGAACCTCCTGTACACCAGTGTGGGCTTTTTCGAGAAGCAGGAGAGGCTCGTGCTCAGGAACGCAGGCAAGATCGATCCGTTCAGGATCGAGGACTACATGGCGGAGGGAGGGTACTCCGCCCTGATCAAGTGCCTGAACGGGATGGAGCGCCAGGAGGTGATCGATGAGATTTCCAAGAGCGGTCTCAGGGGACGAGGCGGGGCCGGGTTCCAATCCGGTCAGAAGTGGAATTTCGTCAATAAGGCACCTGGATCCCCGAAATACATCATAGCCAACCTCGATGAGGGAGATCCGGGCGTGTTCGCAAACCGGACGCTCGCGGAGGCGGATCCCCACGCGATCATCGAGGGCATGCTCATCGCCTCCTTCGCTCTTGGCGCGGAGCAGGGCTACATCTACATAAGGGCGGAGTATCCGCTCGGCATCGAAACCCTCAGGAAGGCGCTGGACCAGGCAAGGTCCTTCGGACTGCTGGGAGGGAGTGTCCTGGAGACCGACATGAAGTTCGACATCGATCTCAGGCTGGGCGCGGGGGCGTTCATCGCCGGAGAGGAGACGGCCATACTCGCCTCGATCGAGGGGTACAGGGCCATGCCCCGTCCCCGGCCCCCCTACCCGGCAAACGAGGGTCTGTGGGGCAAGCCCACCCTGATCCAGAACGTGGAGACCCTTGCCAACATACCGCTGATCATCCTGAAGGGGGGAGAGTGGTTCTCGGGTATTGGCTCCCCAACATGCACCGGCACCAAGTGCTTCTCTCTCACAGGCAGGGTCAGCAACCCCGGTCTCATTGAGGTCCCGATGGGGACCACATTGAGGGAGGTGGTGTTCGACATTGGTGGCGGCGTTCCAAACGGGAGGGAGTTCAAGGCGGTGTTGGTCGGCGGCCCATCGGGCGGCTGCCTGCCCGAACCCAAGCTGGATCTTCCCATAGACTACGAATCGCTGACCAATGCGGGGGCGATAATGGGGTCCGGAGGCATAGTGGTCATCGACGACCGCTCGTGCATGGTGAACACCGCCCATTTCTTCGTGGACTTCTGCGTGGACGAATCCTGTGGAAGATGCATCCCGTGCAGGGTCGGCCTTTACAAATTGAAGAAGATGTTCGCCAGGATCATGGACGGGTATGGTACAAAGGATGACATCGCCCTGATGGAGGAGGCCAGCGAGTACATCAAGGAGGCGAGCCTCTGCGGCCTCGGCCAGACGGCCCCGAATCCCATCCTTACGACCCTACGATACTTCAGGGACGAGTACGAGGCCCACGTCATTGACAAGAAGTGCCCGACCGGCGTCTGCCCGATGGGCAAGGAGGGGAAAGAATGACGGTCAGCCTGAAGATCGACGGCAAGGAGATCAAGGCCAAGAAGGGCATGGTCATCCTAGAGGCCGCCCTTCAGAACGGGATCGATATTCCCCATCTGTGCTACCAGCAGGGCCTGAGCAGCTACGGTGGATGCAGGCTCTGCCTCGTGGAGATAAAAGGATCGCCCAAGTTGTTCGCCTCCTGCACGACACCGGTGGCAGAGGGCTTCGAGGTCATCACCAACTCGAGCAGGTTGAAGGAATACCGAAGGATGACCGTTCAGTTGCTGCTCTCAGAGAGGACGCATATCTGCTCGGTGTGCGTCGCCAACGGCAACTGCGAACTCCAAGACCTGGCGAAGGAGTTGGGCGTTGACCACGTTGCCTTCGAGCGAGACTGGCCCAGATTCGAGATCGATTCCACTCATGCCAACCTGGTGATAGACAGGAACAGATGCATACTCTGCACCCGATGCATCCGGGTCTGCGATGAGATCGAGGGAGTGCACACATTGGATCTGAAGATGAGGGGAATTGAATCGCAGATCATCGTGGACATCGATGAGGAGTGGAGGGGTTCCTCCTCATGCACTTCCTGCGGAAAGTGTGCCAAGATTTGTCCCGTGGGGGCGATCTACGTCGAGGGGGAACCGCTCTCGATCACGAAGGACAAGGACATCGCGAAATTCGTTATGGAAAGGAGGGAGCTGGTCAATGAGTGAGAAGGTCGATGTCGCCACAATATGGTTGACCGGGTGCGCGGGATGTCACATGTCATTCCTGGATCAGGACGAGCTCCTCCTGGACATCGCGAAGAAGGTCAGGCTGGTCTACAGCCCGCTCGTGGACGTGAAGGTGTTCCCGGACGATGTGGACGTCACCCTGGTCGAGGGGGCGGTGGGGAACGATGAGCAGCTTGCTTTCATCAAAATGGTCAGGGACAGGACCAAGGTCCTGATCGCCATGGGTGATTGCGCCGTCACCGGTAACGTGACCGCCCTAAGGAACGCCTGGAAGGACAGTGATGAGGAGGTTCTCAAGAAGGCATACATCGATCTGGTCGATGTGAACCCCCAGATACCCACGGAGGTACCGAAACTGTTGAAGACGGCGCATCCCGTGCACGAGATCGTGAAGGTGGATTACTTCATTCCCGGCTGTCCTCCGCCGGCCTCCCTCATTAACTACGTCATCATGGAGTTGCTGGCCGGAAGGGAGCCCGACATGGAGGGCAGGTCGAAGTACGGTTAAGGGGGATTGATGATGGAGAAAACGATCATAATAGACCCTGTAACCAGGATCGAGGGACACGCCAAGGTCACGGTCTTCCTGGACGAGGAGAACGCCGTGCGGGACGCACGGTTCCAGGTCATCTTCTTCCGGGGATTCGAGAAGTTCTGCGAAGGCCGCCCTTACTACGAGATGCCCAGCATCACATCGAGGACATGCGGCATCTGCCCGGTGAGCCATCTGCTCGCTTCCGCCAAGGCATGTGACCAGATTAATTCAGTGAGGGTCCCAGAAACCACCATCATGCTCCGCCGCCTGCTGCACATGGGGCAGATCATTCAATCCCACGCCCTGAGCTTCTTCCACCTCTCCTCCCCCGATTTCCTGGTGGGACTGGACGCCGACCCGGAGAAGAGGAACATCTTCGCCATGATAGACTCGCATCCAAAGGAGGCGAAGAACGGCATCATGCTGAGGAAGTTCGGGCAGGAGATCATCGAGAGGCTGGCGGGAAAGAAGATCCACTCCAGCGACTGGATCGTGCCCGGTGGGGTAAAGTGGCCGCTTAGTGCGGAGAACGCTGAGTACATAACCTCCGAACTGCCTGGGGCCCTGAACATCACCCTCGACACGATCTCCATGTTCAAGGACCTGTTGGAGAACATGGACGAGGGGACAAAGACACTAGGGGACTTCCCGTCCTACTACATGGGTCTAGTGACCCCTGACGGCGGACTGGAGCATTACGACGGCAAGATCAGGATAATGGATCCTAAGGGGGAGATCGTGGCGGATCAACTCGACCCCGATCGGTACTTCGAGTACTTTGGGGAGGCGGTCGAACCGTGGTCGTACATGAAGTTCCCCTACTACAGGCCCCTTGGGTATCCAAAGGGTACATTCAGGGTCGGTCCTCTGGCAAGATTGAACATCTCAACGCACTGTGGGACGCCCCTCGCCGACGAGGAACTGAAGGGGTTCAAGAAGCTGGGAGAGAACGGCGTCGTCCAGAGCTCCTTCCACTATCACTACGCCCGGCTGATCGAGATCCTCTACTGCATCGAGCACGCGAGGGACCTTCTCGAAGATCCAGAGATTCTATCCGATAGAATATGGGCCAAGGCATCCGTGAATCAGAGTGAGGGGATAGGCGTGGCGGAGGCTCCCCGGGGAACGCTCGTCCATCATTACACGGTCGATAGAGAGGGCATTACCAAGGCCGTCAACCTGGTGATCGCGACGGAGCACAGCAACACCGCCTTCAACAAGGCCGTCACCCAGGTCGCCAAGAGGTACCTTACCGGTAACAAGTTCAGCGAGGGGATGCTGAACAGGGTGGAGGCGGTCATTCGCGCCTTTGACCCGTGTCTGAGCTGCTCCACGCACACGCTGGGAAGCGTGGCCCTCGATGCCCGCATATACGATTCGAACGGGAATCTCGTGGACAAGAAGATACGCTGAGTCATGATAATATTCTCAAGATGAGCAGGATGCCATTGGGTCTGGGGGGGTATGGAAGCAATAATAAAGAATCGCAGGACCTATCCAAGATTGAATCGACCAGCAACCCAAAAATGAAATGATTTAGACATGAATTCATGTCTTACCATTGTGAGATCCTTGATCATATCACCCCAACCATATACCTGATATGATGGAGGTTAGGAACGCACCCTCTTCTTCCTCCAAACGAACCAGAGAATGATGACCGATGCTACAAGGAGAGCGACGATCCCGACCAGCGGTAATGTCAGATCCGAGTCCTCGCTCCCCCCTTCCACCATGACCTCCGCGTTCATCAGATCCGACCAGTTGCTGGGGTAGATGATCAGGGTCTCATAGGGGCCTATCTCGATTCCATTCCTGCGGCAGCTGGGCAGGCTCTCAATGGTGCCGTTCAGCTTCTCCCAAGCCTCACCACTCATCACGTTTCCCTGGAACTCGACATCGAAGCGGAAACTATGTGGGCCGTCGTTGTAGAAGACCAGTTTATCGTAGTCAGCGGTGGTGTTGATGACCGCTTGCGTGTCGTCGAATATCGTGGCGTTGATGATCTTGTAGACGCGCTCCCTCTCCCCGAAGCGTTTGATCTGTGAAGCAGAGTACTCCTTGCTCTCGTCCGAGGTCTGATAGGTCATGATCCCCATGAAGGGGTTTCCCTCCAATTGCCTGAGACCAAGGGAATCCAGGGTGCCCTCCCACCCCTCAGCGTTCTCTATGGCGTAGGCCGCCCTTCCTCCACTCAAGACGGAGCAGTTGTACCTTCCCTCCTGATCTCCCACGATGTGGGTGGTGTAGTTGCCCGGAGGCATGTAGTAGGCGCTGAAGGGGGAGTCGACAAGGTCGGCGTAGAGGGCGAGTGGGGTGGCATTCTCGATCTCCATGGTCCAGCTTCCATCATCACCTATGGTCAGCTCATTCCCGTCCTCATCCTCCATTGAACCGGAGGCGCAACCAAAGATCAATTCGAAGACTCCATCCAGGGTGGTCGGAAGGGTGCGATCTCCCACCACAACACCGGATGGGAGGAAGGTTAGCCCCATGGGTCCTCCCCACCATCCTGAGTCCGATCCCGTGTAATACGACCATTCCCAGTAGTAGCCGCTCTTGTCTATCTCTATGTAGGGGGGATGGTTCATCCGCTCATCCGTACCGTTGAGCGAGGTGGTGGCATTCCCCATGGTGGACCATTCTGGCTTGTTGATGTCCCAAACGTAGATCCGGGTATGGGTCGAGTCCATATCCACCACCTCGTAAGGAACTATCGCATGCCCTGCCGTTCCGTCCACTATCATCACCACCCCCAGCTCCCCGCTGTCGACAGCCTCCTCGATCATATACAGTACTCTACCCATGCCGGAGACACCATAGATTGATGGGGCGAGGTTACCGAGGTGCTCGCCGATGATGCCGTGCAGGCATTCGGCCGAGACCTGGGAGCCATGCATGTAGTCCACTCGCTCCCTTAGAGCCCCACTTAGCACGAAATCATCGATGTCGTATACCCCCGGCTGTATCTCATAGGTCTCGATCAGGTCATGGTAGAGCTGCAGGGTGACCGCACTGAACCCGAAGCACTCCCCGCTCCTGGCAAGATACCAGTAACCCGCTGTATAGAAGATGGCGGCCAAGGGGTCCGGGCATATAGGCTCGTCGATGAGGTATCCCCAGCAATCCCACCCGTCCCAGGGGGTCCAGTAGGGGAGCCCCAGACATATCCACAGGCTGATGTAGACGTCGTTTCCGAATGTTCGCCGGTAATCCCCGTCCTCCCAGACCAGCCAGGGATAGGACAGTGAGCCCTTGCCCGTGTTTCGCATATTGAACCCGTAGTCCAGGCAATACCAGGGTACGGGGTACACTTCCAGCAGATCCGAGGAGACCACCGTTCCCGCGGAAGTGGTCACCGTGATGGAGGAGGGAACGGTCGGTATCCCTGGGGCCAGGGTGAAGTTGAACCAGCTGTCGGGATCGGGGTTCGAGATCGTGGGAGCGGTGGGAACGGTGGCCGTCAGCACGCCGCCGATCGTGATCTGGGCACCCATGAGGTTGGTGCCTCTGATGCCCACCTGGGTCCCCTCCCATCCACCGCTGGGGGTGAAGCCGTCGATGGTTGGACCAGCTGGAAGCACCCTCACGCTGGTGCACTTGATGTTACCCACGTAATGCTCCACCGTGATCTCCTCGCCATCGCTCACCGTCAGCCTGAATATCAGGACCACCTCGTAATCCAGGATGCTCGGGACGAACGTGGGTGAGGCAGCCGTGGGGTCTGAGATCGTCACGGAGAATCCGGTGGTGTCCACCTGTTCCCAGAGGTACAGCAGTGGATCGTGGTCAGGATCGCTGCTTCTGGAACCATCAAGGGTCACCGTCGCTCCCTCCCAGACCGTGATGGTATCAGGTGCCTCGGCCTGCGGAGGTCTGTTCCAGATCGTTTCGGTGAAGATGTAGAAGGGGTTGGCGCTCTGCGATCTCTCCACATTCATATCGTAAAGTTCCAACTCGACCCTGATCTTGGCCTGGTAGGTGTCCACCTCCGGTACGGTCCATGACTTGGAGCGGGAATCGGCTGATGCATACATCAGATGGCTCCAGCTGGTACCGTTGTCCAGGGAAAGCAGTATCCTGAAATCGTATATCCCCCCGGAGAAGCAGGTGGCTCCCCACTCGATGATGCATTCCTCCCCACCCCGGAAGATTAGCGCCCCTCGGACATAGGGGTTGGGAGCTATCAGGCTCACCGATGGGATATCATCGTTGGATATGATCCTGACATCGGCGTCACTGCTGTCACTGGCAAGATGGGCGAACTCAATGTACAGGGCGATGACCTTGACCCGTACCTGGTCGTAGTCTCCCAGGGGAACGGTCCATTCGTATGTGAAGTCATTCTCGGTGCTCCCGGCGATGATGGTCCAATCGACGCCTGCGTTCACCGAGTATTCGATCGAGATTCCGGTGATGACCCCCTCGGGGTCATCTGCGGTCGCCCACTGTATCGTACAGATCTGCCCGCTCACCAAGGTCTCTCCTCCGTTGGGGGAGACCAGCTGTATCCAGGGGGAATCGATTTCGAACTCGAGGCTTTCAGCTTCCGTCACCAGGGAGCCGCCGGGCAGCTCGGTCCAGGCCCTGATCTTCAGCTGCCCATAGGCCTGTTCGTAATAGTGAGGGTTGAACCAGCAACCGCCCTGGGTGATGTTCATGTCGTAGTAGCTTCCTCCCAGTGCGGTCCAGTCGCCCCATGTATCCCCCACCTGATAGCGGACCATCAAGTCCAGGGAGCCCACCGTACCTACTCCATCATAAAGCTCCCATGTGATGAGGTAGTAGCTCCCGCTGCTCATGAGCGCGGGGAGCTCGGCGAACTGGAGCAGGATCCCTGGGGTGATCGTAAAGAAGCTATCACTGATGTCCTCGGCCAGTATCATGAAGAAGCCGGTGGGCTGGGAGCGCCACTCTGCTTTCACCAGGACCTTGGTGGAGTTGATGTTGTTCGGGATCGTCCACAGGTAGGTCTGGCCTCCCCCGGTGTTCACCTTCTCCCCGATCTTGTTGGGGAAGGTCATCCCCCCATCGGTCGAGTAGAAGAGAACCACCGCCCCCTCGGTACCGGATGTGGTGAAGGTTATCGCGTGGTCGCTCCCTCCCAGCCAATCCTCCCCCCCATCGGGCGAGGTCAACTTGATGCTGGGCTCAACGGCTCCATCAACTGGCAGCACGGGCATGATGGAAACGAGCATCATAAGGATAATCAGCGCGCATGAGGTCCCCTTGGATATGGATTTAGAATCCCTTCCCCTCCCAGGGATACGGCCATGTGCACTCATGCCCGCCAAACCAACGCCCCCGTCGATCGTCCGGACGCCGTCCAACAAAGGTCGGAAAATATCGTTGCCTGACGACGGAATGTGATAGTTCTCAGAAAGATATCAACTTTGTTGTCCTTCCTTCGCCTCGATGAGCAGATTCAGAGGCCAATGACAGATCCCTTCATCTTATCTCTCATGCCTGGGTGGCGTAACTGGGTTTGATCGGGATGGGTTGTTCATTCTCTGGGGGGACATATTGATTGGAGTTATCATAGGATGGATGGCCTTCCGACCAGGTGCTGGCCATCCCCAGGCTGTCCAGGCAGAGGCGGAGACCAGCCATCACCCCCTCCCTGGATTCCAGGACCTCCGCCTCGAACATTTCCCCCTCCACGGTCGCCTTCAGCGTGGGCCCCTCGTCAACGAGCCGAATGCAGCGGGTTCCCGTTTCGGGCATTCTGGAACACCTCCGTCGTTACCCCTTCTCCCCGGGGAGGGGTGGTTGGCGTTCGAACCCTGTTGAATTCTGGGAAGCTCTTAGTATATGGACCGCCCATAATCACGATCGAGCAACGGATCAAGAAAGCTCGTGCCGGTTTGAAGGTGTGTTTCCTTCCAGCGCACTTATAACGGGCGAGCGACCTGGCCGTGGAAAGCGAGAACTGGGGGGCTCGCTCGGGCCCCCATGGGCCGTGAGGGGAATAAGGAGGGTGCGGGGATGCCTGACGGGATCATGGAGCAGAAGGTCACCACCGACGATGCAATGGGCATGGACATAGAAGATCTCTGCTCCATGCTCGATTCGGGCAGAGGTGGCCTCACCACCTCCGAGGCGACGAAGAGGCTCCAGGCATACGGTCCTAACGAGATACAGGAGAGGAAGAAGAACCCCCTGCTCAAGTTCCTCGGGTACTTCTGGGGCCCCATACCCTGGATGATCGAGGCCGCGATCATCCTCTCCGCGATCATACAGCACTGGGAGGACTTCGGCATCATCCTCCTGCTGCTCCTCATCAACGCGGTCGTGGGCTACTGGCAGGAGCGGAAGGCCGACAACGCGATCGAGATGCTGAAGAAGAGCCTGGCCTTCGAGGCCAGGGTGAAGCGCGATGGGAATTGGATAGGCGTCCAGTCTCGAGAGCTGGTGCCAGGGGACGTGGTGCGGGTGAGACCGGGGGACATCGTCCCGGCCGACATCAAGCTCGTCGATGGAAAATACCTCCAGATGGACGAGTCCGCGCTCACCGGTGAATCGCTGCCCGTCGATAAGAAGGAGGGGGATGTCGCCTACTCGGGCTCTGCGGTCAAGCAGGGGGAGATGGACGGGCTGGTGGTGGGCACCGGTCTGAACACCTTCTTTGGGAAGACGACCAAGCTGGTCGAGGAGGCCCGGACCCAGAGCCACTTCCAGCGGGCGGTGGTTAAGATTGGCGACTACCTGATCGTGATGGTCATCATCATGGTGTCCACAATCATCGTCGCCTCCCTGTTCAGGGCGGAGCCGGTCACCGACACCGTGCAGTTCGCGCTGGTGCTCACGGTGGCGGCCATCCCCGCCGCCCTTCCCGCGGTGCTGTCGATAACCATGGCGGTCGGCGCCATGGCCCTGGCGAAGAAGGAGGCGATCGTGAGCAGGCTAGTCGCGATCGAGGAGATGGCGGGCATGGACGTGCTGTGCTCCGACAAGACGGGCACCATCACCCAGAACAAGCTCACCCTGTCGATCATAAGGCCAATGGGCGGCTTCGATGAGAGGGAAATACTCATGATCGCCGCCCTCGCCTCCAGAGAGGAGAACAAGGACCCCATCGATGACGCGGTCATCAAGAAGGCGAGGTCGATGGATGGGATGGATCAGCTACTCTCCGGCCACGAGGTCAGGGAGTTCCAGCCCTTCGATCCGGTGTCGAAGCGCATCGAGGTCACCGTCACGAAGGGAGGAAAGGAGTTCAAGGTTTCCAAGGGCGCCCCCCAGGTCATCCTTGGTCTGATGGAGGACAGCGAGGGTCTCAGGAAGGAGCTCGACAAGGGCGTTGAGTCCTTCGCATCCAAGGGAGGAAGGTCATTGGGTGTGGCCAGGACCGATGACCAAGGAAAATGGGTGTACATGGGGCTGCTCTCGCTGAGCGACCCACCAAGGGAGGACTCGGCCGAGACCATCAAGACCGCCAGGGAAATGGGCGTGGACATCAGGATGATCACGGGGGATCACATCTCCATCGCCAGGGAGATCGCCAGGGAGGTGGGCCTGGGCACGAACATCGTCACCCCCGACTCCTTCCAGGACAAGCCTGACAGCCAGGCCATGGGGGTGATCGAGGAGTCATCCGGTTTCGCGGAGATGTTCCCGGAGCACAAGTTCAAGATCGTCGAGGACCTCCAGTCCAGCGACCACATCGTGGGAATGACCGGCGACGGGGTGAACGATGCTCCGGCGCTCAAGAAGGCGGATGTGGGGATAGCGGTGGAGGGTGCGACCGACGCCGCCAAGTCGGCCGCGGACATCGTGCTCACGCGGCCGGGCCTCGGGGTGATCATCGATGCGCTGAAGGAGAGCCGCAGGATCTTCCAGAGGATGAACCACTACGTGATATACAGGATCGCGGAGACCATCCGGGTGCTGTTTTTCGTCTCGCTGGCCATCCTAGCGTTCAACTCCTATCCGATCGACGCGGTGATGATCGTGCTCCTGGCCCTGTTCAACGACATCCCGATCATGACCATCGCCTACGACAATGTCAG
>CAZQLP010000019.1:0-21846 GCA_964594225.1 uncultured Methanomassiliicoccales archaeon | reverse complement strand
GTATCGCTTACAGCCCCTCTCCTCGGCGATCCTCTGCAGGCTCTTGCCCATGGTGATCTTGTTGATGCCCTTCCTCTTGGGTCTGCGACCGCCCTTGATCTGTCTCTTCCGGAGCGAGCCCTTGCGGACCCTTCCCCTCACCATGACGTAGCCCTGCTTGGCCTTGTAGCCGAGTTTCCTGGCCCTGTCCAGTCTGGTGGGTTTCTCGATGCGGAGAAAGTTCTCCTCCTTCCTCCACTCTATGAGTCTAGTCAATCTGAGGTCATTGACATACGACTTGCTGGGGTCGTTCCAAGCCTCCGCAATGTAATTGTAAAAGCTCTTCCCGGAGGGAGCGGTCGGTTCCCCCTTCTCATCATCGCTGTTCCGATCACCGGTCTCTTCGGCCATAGTCATCACCTGCCGCCCGCGCGGCGTTTGTGGATTCACCCTTACAGGCACATCTCCGACGAGAGGTCATCTCTCGTTGCTTGAGGCTAGTCAATCACTTGCCCTATTTAAGATTTGCTGGCCTCACATGAAGTCCTCGAGGGACATGGATCGGTCGCTCCTGTTGACCTCCGGCTTTCTCTTCCTCTTCTTGGGCGTCTCCTCGAAGGTCTGATCGAAAAGCGTGAACTGCTGGGACCCCATCATCAGGCTCCTCTCATCCCACCCGAACACCTCCGTGGCCCTTCCGATAGTCTGGGCCAACCTCTCCGCGTAGTACCTGTGATCGGGGGTGGCGGTGAACTCCCTGCCCGAGACATAGGGCTCCACTTCCTGGGGCGTCCTCATGCTGTTGGTCACCACCCAAGAGGCCTTCATCCCGGGTATGAACTCGTACCCCAACTCCATGAGTTTCCTGGCCGCCTGCACGTTTACCTGGGTGTCCGGATCCTTGTAGAATGAGAACTGTCTCACCGTCCTGGATATCACTAGCTTCTCCACGGGTACTTCGCCGTTCAATGTCTCCATGACCCTCTTCCTTGCCAGTGATACGGCCTCCTCTGTTTCCCCCGCCAGAATGTTCTTGAACACCTCCATGAGCACCTCGCTCTGAAGATCGAAGGAGTCCGTGCGCCGGACCTCGTAACCCCTGATCAGGAGCTGTTCTTCGGGCCAGATCACCTTAGCAACGTATCTCTTCTTCTTCCCGTGGGAGAACAGCGGCTCGAGGACCTTCTCGAACTCCAAGAGGCCCCCTTCCTGCGAGAATCGCGACGCCATCCTCTTCCCGAACTCAACGGTCTCCTCCAGACCTTCGTGTGGAGATTGCACGAACAGCGAGTCCGTGTCGGAATAGATGACGGTAAGTCCTTCCCTCTCGAGGGAGCCTATGATGCCCTTCACGGTCTCCCTGGCGAATGCCGTGATGGAGGACCCTATGCTCTTGTCCGTGAACCTGTAGAACGAGGACGCGAAGACGCCGTAGACGGCGTTCATCAGCACCTTGATGGCCTGCTGTAGGCCGTCGTAGTACCTGTGCTCCTCCGGCGTCCTCGCCTCCCTCATCCTGACCTTGGTCTCATCCCTCTCCCTCATGAGCCTCCCGAGGATGCGGGGCAGCAGCCCCTCCCTCCTCTCCCTGCTCATGTACCTGACGCCGTTGGGGGCCACGATCTCCCCGTCCTCGCTCAGGGTGGTGAAGCAGATGTTCTTGGCGATGATCAGGGAGGGGTACATGGACTTGAAGTCCAGCACGCAGACCCAGTGGTACAGTCCCGGTTCGATGGTGTGGACGTATCCTCCCTCGATGGCATTCGTCCGCTCGTACCTGCTGGTAAGGGGGACGGCGATCCCCTCCCGGTCGGCCTCCCTTATCAGGATCGAGTCGATGAGCGTGGAGGAGCCGCTGGTGAGCACGTCCTCCACCGGGAGCTTCGAGACCGCCGCCAGGTCCATGTTCTTCCGCAGGGTGTCCACGTGCTCCAGTATACGGAGTGAGAGCTCCGCGTCCTTCAAGCAGTAGCGCATCACCTTCTCCCTGTCCCGCTCCCACTCTGAGTCCATCTGCTTTGGGTCCACGTCAAGCTTCTCCTCCCCCAGGACCAGCTTGGCCACGTGATTGAGGGTCTCCTGCTTAGGCCTGAGCTCTATCTTGGCCGCCCACCATGCGTCCGCTACCAGGCGGCCGTTGAGCCTCCAGAACCTCCCCATGATGTGCTTCGGGCCAGTGTGGTCCCTGCCCCAGTCGAGCTCCTCGATCCCGTTCTCCCTCGCCCTCTCCATCACCGTGGGAATGTCGAAGTTGTCGATGTTGTAACCAGTGATGACGTCCGGATCCTCCTCCGCTATGATCCTGCTGAATGATTTGATGATGTCCCTCTCGCCGCCGTGGATGGGTTCCCCGGACCTCAGCTCCCCGCTGTCCCTGACGACGTAGCAGATGGTGTAGATGCTCCCCTCCTTGATGCTGGTCTCTATGTCGAATGCCAGCACTTTCAGCTGGGGGTTGAAGGGCTTGATGTTCTCGAATCTCGGTCTTTTGAGCGTTCTGCCGCCCTCGCTCACCTCCTCCACATCCATGTTCACCACCAGGTCTGTGGTGAACCGGCCCTCCCTCCTCTCCCCAAAGACCCGGATGCAAGCCCCCATGTCCATGTCGTAGATGAACCTGTGATGGAATGGGATGTCGGCGGCCAGCACCTCGAATTTCTCCTTGAGCCTCTTCCTGAAATCCGGGACCAGCCAGGGAAATGTCACCACCACCTTGGCAGCATCCCTCCACTCCCCTCTCAGGAGCAACCTGATGCTCTCCACCCTCCTCACGTTCGGATCCCCCTCCAGCTCCCTTACGACGTCTGGAGTGGGTTCCACAAGGTGGAAGTAGGGCTCGAACCCCAGGTACCTGATGGTGATCGACTCCCCCTCGGATGTCTTGCCATACATCTGCATGGCCAGGTCGTTCCCGTTCTCCCTTCGGTAGGAGACGGACAGCAGTCTTACGTCCCAGTGATCCATATACTCACCGTCTTGACATGATGGTCAGGATGTCTCCATCCTCGAGGACGTAATCGTGTCCGACGGTCCTCTTCGATCTAACGTTGACTGCCCTGATGAAGTTCTCCCCAAGGTCCGTATGAATCCGGTAGGCTAGGTCGCGGGCGGTGCTGCCCCTCTTCATGAGGTAGGCGTCCGGAAGCACGTTCCCGTCGTGATCGGTCAGTTTGTGCTCATCCTCCACAGGGTAAACCACCAACAGGTCAAGGAGATCGAAGGCGGTTCTCTCCAGGCAGTTCTGAACCCCGGTGCCGCCGTGTCTCCCAATGGCCTTCCTTATGAACTTCAGGGCCTTGATCTGACCCTCGTTCAGGGAAGACCCCTCCACAACGGTGAAGTCCTGATCCCCGGGCACGTAATTGATGAGATTGACCTTGGATGCCCTCTTGAGAGCGAGTTCCGACTCGGAGCAGGTCGGTATGGTGACGTATCCATTCACCCCGTTCAGCCTCTTGAGCTGGTCCTCGTCGGTCACGTCCGCCTTGTTCAAAGCCACCAACATCGGTTTGCTGATGCCCCTGATGGCAGAGGCCAGGGTAAGCATGTTATCGTCTCCCCAGTCCATGGGGCTCTCCGGCATATCCGCGGTCCTCATCGCGGCGGAAATCTGGTGCTCGCTGACCCCCAGCCCCGTCAGGCGGCCGTGCACCACCCTGTCCATTTTGGTGCCCTCTATGTGAGCCTGTCTGGCGATCTTGTCGAACCCCTTCTGGAGTATCCCCCTTATCCAGTAGTCTATCTCCCTCTCCAGGAAAGCTATGTCCTCGAGAGGGTCGTGGGAACCAGGATCCACGAGATTCCCTTCCATGTCCGTGCCGCCCGAGGCGTCGACCACGTGGATGAGCGCGTCCGCCTGCCTGAGATCGTCCAGAAACTGGTTACCGAGCCCCTTCCCCTGCCAGGCGTCAGGGACCAGACCGGCCACGTCCAGCAGCTCGATCGGTATCAGCCGTGTTCCGTTCTCGCATATCGAGTTCTTCGGGTTGCATTCGACCCCGAACTCCTCGTGGGGGCACTTCGCCCTGACGTAGGCCACCCCCTTGTTGGCCTTGATGGTGGTAAATGGATACTGGGCTATCTCAACGCTCGCAAGGGTGGCCGCCGAGAAGAACGTCGACTTGCCCACATTCGGTTTGCCAACTATCCCTATCTGCATTCTCCTCAGATACCTATATCGAGTTGGGTTTAGAAAAAATTGCCTACCTCCCAACCCATTCGGTCGAAGGCAAGGTTTTTCATCCCGAAGGTAATGGACCCTTGGTAGGTCGAATGCAGGAAGCCATCGTTCTTTGCGAGGGAAAGCTGGCAGAATCCACGGGAAAGACCGCCAGAGGACTGGTCAGGTACTCGAGGAAGTACAGGATCGCCGGGATCATCGACAGCACGAATTCCGGAGCGGACGCGGGAGAGGTGGTCGACGGGAGAAGGAGGGGCATCCCGGTGTTCGCCTCCCTCGACGACGCATTCTGCTCGATGGAATCTAGGCCAGACGTCCTGATAATCGGCGTGGCAACGATTGGAGGACGCCTGCCGGAGAATTTCAGACCGGTGATATGTGCCGCCCTCAAGAGCGGAATGGATGTGGTATCTGGGCTTCACCAGTTCCTATCCGAAGATCCGGAGTTCTCCGCTCTCGCGGCCAGCAACGACTCCCGCATCCACGACATCAGGAGGGAGCCTCCGCTGGAGAAGATGCACGGGTTCAGTAACCTCGCCTCCCAGATCCATGCTGTCCGGATACCCGTCCTGGGGACGGACAGCGCGGTGGGCAAGAGGACCACCGCCATCGACCTCACACTCGCCCTGAAGGAGATGGGGGTCAGGGCCGAGTTCGTTGCCACGGGCCAGACAGGGATCCTCCAGGGTGCGAAGTACGGGGTACCTCTGGATTCGATACAGGGCGATTACATGGTGGGAGAGCTGGAGACCGCTATCCATCAGGCGTATGTCAACGAGGATCCGGAGGTGATCGTGATCGAGGGCCAGGGAAGCTTGACCCATCCCGCCTACGTGTGCGGTACCAGAGCAATAATATCCGCCTCCAGACCGAATGCCATCGTCCTTCAGCACGCCCCGGGGAGGAAGTATCGGAACTACGATCCGTCACTCAAGATACCCCTTCCGGATCTGGAGGAGGAGATCTCCCTGCTGGAGACCTTCTCCAACGCGCAGGTGATCGCGCTGGGATTGAGTCATGAGAACCTGAATCTGTCGGAGATCGGGGACATCATGTCAAACCTTGAGAGACAGTTCGGCATACCCGCCGTGGACGTCTATTCTGAGGGTGCCACCAGGATAGCGGGAGCAGTCCTGGATCGATTCCCCCATCTGAATCGCTGAGCTGGATCGCCAGGGGATGGACCATTCCTCGGGGCAGGTGGTCCATGACATTTCACCGGCAAAGGATTCCCTGATCACAGCGAAGCAAGGGCGTCTGCCAGCTCGCCTATCTCCTCCGGCGACAGGACCTCGACCCTCTTATCAGTGAAGGGCAGCGAACTCAGATCGTTCTTATCGGCGAGCTTTCTCATCTTGAGTATAGTGCCGATCTTCTTCCGACGGTTCTGGAAAAGCATGTCAACCAGCTTCAGGTAGAATTCCTGGTCTTCGACCCTGAATGGGGGTCTTCTGGGCCTCAGGATCACAACGGCCGAGTCGACTTCCGGTTCGGGCCAGAATCTGGATCTAGGCACGCTCTCGACGATCTCGCAGCCCGCTCTGTAGTAGACGCTGACCGATAACCTTGAGTAATCCCCCGTACCAGGCAAGGCGACCATCCGATCGGCGAATTCGCTCTGGACCATGATGACACCCTTCCTGAACCTGTGTTCCAGAAGCTTGAATATCAGCGGGGAGGAGATGCTGTAGGGCATGTTTGAGATGAAGCGGTCGAATTCGGGAAATGGCACCTTCAGGGCATCCCCCCCGATGAGTATCATGCGATCCCCGTACCTCTCTGTCAGGTAAGCCATTATGCCCCTGTCCATCTCGATCCCGATTACGCTTCCAGCCCTCTCCAGCAGAATGTCCGTCAGGATGCCGAGGCCGGGACCGACCTCGAGAACGGTGTCGCGTGAGCCGGGATTGAGATGTTCTACCTCCCGTTGGGCGACCCTCTCGTCGATGAGAAAACTCTGTCCCCTGGCCTTGGTAGGTCTTATCCCATAACGCTCCAGGAGGAACCTGATCTCCGAGGGTTGCATCGCCACCTCATCTGGCCACGAACAGATGATACTTCTGGTGGGGATCCGAGAGCTCGATCTCTATGCGCTTGGCGATAAGCTTTTCGGGGTGCTTCACGGAAGGAATGCGCTCGGCCAGGTTCTCGAAGCTCTTGAACTCGCCCTTTTTTCTCTCCTCCAGGATGGCCCACATCGTCTTCTTCCCCAGTCCGGGGAGGAGCTCGAGCATGTGGTAGCGGGTGGTGATGGCCTGGGCGGAGTTGAAGAACTGAATGAACCGCTCCTCGTTGTCGTTGACCGCGTCCTGGACGATGTAGGGGAGCTCGCTGTGGGACGCGCTGGTGAGCTCGTCGTAGCCCACCCTTCGCTTGACGTGCTGTATCTTTTCCCTCTCGTCCATGTCCTTCCCTATGTACACCTTCTCCCCGATCATGATGACGGTATCGGATTTGGGGACCAGCTCGAAGAGCTTGAACTCATTCTGCCCCATGGCGTAGGCTACCGCCTCCCTCTTGAAAACCCTCTCGACCGGAAGCCCCTCCGGTAGATAGTCGAGAATGTACGCGTAGTCCTCCACTTTCCCACCCACCTACAGGTATTCCTGAACGACCTCCAGTATCTGGTCCACGTGTTCCTTCTCAAGGATCAGCCTCTCCTTGGCGAAGAGAACCCGAACGTCATCTGGATGGGAAGGGAGAATGTCAACGATTTTGCATGCCATCGCATCAGATACGAACTCGAGGCTAGATAACTCTTCTTGAAGTTTCTTTGCCTCATCGACCGAGATGCGCGCCATTCTTCGGGCATGATCCAAGGCAGTCTTCTGATCCGTGCTGAGCTCCCTGCTCTCACTCTCAGACTCAAGCATTTCAAGGGTCTCGGAGAGTGAAACATATCGATCGTGACTCATGAAAAACACCGCCTCAAGCAGATTTCCTCAGATGTTCTGGCCGGGACACCACGACCTTCATCTTGTTGCCGTCACGGACCTTGATCACGAAGGCCTTGCCCTGATTTCCTACGACAGTCCCTGTCTTACCGTGGAACCTGGGATGGGGCATCCCTCGATGGATGCTGGAATCGAGGACGATGTTCACCTTCTCACCGACCTCGAAGTTCTGGAACTCAGAAGTGATTGGAGAGAGCCCTCTCCTGCGGGGGCTCTTGCTCAATACATGTCTGGTCCTTCGCCTCATTCCTCTCGATGCTTTGACCATGTGTATTCCTCGTTAGCGTCATCGGCGATTGCGGTCACGTCAAGGGATATCGCATCGCACTGGATTCCCAGCGCCTGGGAGAGATTCGGTTGGGTTCTGCCCTGGTCACCGTGAACGAACTCCTTCACGTACGTTCCCGATTCGGTGGTCAGGGCCAGACACATTCTCTCACCGTCGAAGGATTCGATGCTGGCATCGATTATCCTCCGCTCCCGGGCCCTGTCGGCCCTGCGGTGCGTGACCCTCAAGGGAGTCTGCTGGATTATAGCAGTTCCTTTAAATGAGCACACAACCTCATTAAGTTTTTCCTTATCAACTTTTCCATTCAGCCCGACAGTTACCAAATAGCTCTTGTCGGGCGTGGCCAGCTTTACCCTCCTGACCTCTTCCCTGGAGGAGAGTCGGATGCCAAGGACCTCCACCCTCCCCTCCGCTTCGCGGTTGATCCTCTCCCCCAATGAAGAGAGATCGAGAGTCCTCCTTTGGGGGTCCCTCACCTCGAGTACGAATGGTCTACCGGTGCCCAGCATCCTGGCGTCGATATCCTCCCTGCCCATGCCGTGAAACAGGTGCTCCTTTCCCTCCAGCTCCTGGAGGGCCGGGTCGCCAATCAACTCCTGCACTGATGTCTGGTACATCTTTCCCGTACCGCCGCATCTCTCGCACCCCTTTCCCCCACATCTCTTGCAGGGCCATCGGGTCTGGGGGATCTCTCTGCTGAGCTTTCTGTACCTGCCATAGATGAACACAGGGGAGATGTCCAGGATCACGTGGCAGAATCTCGTGTCCACGATCGAGACCACATCTGGGGAGGAAAATTCCACCTCCCACCCGGTCATGTTCGACAGGACCTTACCGATCTCCCTGTTCAGCTCGGCCTTGATGGGCTCCGCCTCCTCTCCGCCGATTTCGGACCAGATGCGCTCCTCTCTCTCAGCGATGGCCGGGTCCACCCTGGTTCCCAGAAGGTAGTTGGAGAATTCCACTTCCTCCAGCTTCTTCTTTGCGGCAAGCGCGAACCTCTCCAGGTTCTCGAATATCTCGTCGCACAGCCAGCATCTCTCGTGGAGGGGAGGTTCCCGGTCCTCCAATGTCCTCACGAAGGCAACGGCCGCCCTCAGGTTCGCCCCTCGGGTCTCGTCGGCAAGGCCGGTCCCTCTGAGGGCGAACAGCCTTCCCAGGCAATGATCGCACAGATCTCTCCGCAGGGCCGCGTCCGCCTTGGCTACGAGATCGTTCATCAGGCGGTTCAAGATGCCTCCCCACTTATAGCTTTCCTGGTAAGGAGGGACACACCCTCTTCTCCAGCCCCCTCTCGCATAACTGCGCCAAGGGCGTCATGTCCCCCCTTATTAGGGATTCATACCATGACCCGATTCCCGGTCTCATGGCCGACCACACCTCACCCAGGCTCGCCTTCCTAACGGGCATTTCAAAGGCCACGAAGAACCAGTATACGCTTTCCTCACCTATCCTCTCCGGAATGATAAACCCGCTCCTGATGGTGTTCCTCCCCTTCACCATCGTGAATTCGAAGAACATGCCCGCGCCCCTTGGGGACTCGTCCATGAGAAGGATCTCCCCCAGCTCACCGAAGTCGAAACCCTCACGGATCTCCCATCTCTTGTCACCATGGTAGCGGGCGACGTCCCACTGCTCGGGATGCATTCTCATCTGGGAGTCCGTGGTAAGGGCGAACCTGGACAGGAGATTTAGGGAGATCTCCACCATGCCCCTGGTCAAGGAGACTTTGCTCTCCCTCTCTTCCGTGGAAACTATCCTCTGATCGAGATCCTCCAGCCATTTCATGTTGATCACTCGAAACCCATCTCAGCGATGCGGAGATGACCCCTTTGCCTTTCCATGTACCTGTACACCGTTGAGTGCTCGCTCCCCCTCAGCAGCATGTCCACAGCCTTCCTTGCAACGGGCATCTGTATGGAGTTGCCAATGATAGCCACCGATGAACCGTACACCGAGATGCAGGCGCCGGTCAGGTCCTCGATGAGCCTGCGGGTCTTCCCTTGTGACCCTATGACCCGGGCCCTCATCCTGATCACGTGACTGCTCCTCTTCCCCACGTAGTCCCGGATGTCCAAGACCTCGAAGTACTCGTCCTCTTCCAGGAGTCTCATGGCCCGCTTCGGAGAGAAACCGCGTCCTATGGCCATCACCAGGTCCATGACCTTCATGGTGATCAGCGGATCTTCGGATTCACGGTTGTATATCCTCACATCCCCGTCGACATCCACCTTGATGGCGGTCCCGGTGCTCTTCTCGATGGCCTTCTTCGTCTCTCCATTCTTCCCTATGAGGGAGCCCACTCGGTCCGTAGGGATCTTCAACATGCTCATTTCCTAACCCCCATGACCATTTCCATCGCGCTCTTGTGGTCCATCACGTCCACGCCCAGGCTGAGGAAGTACCGATTGAGGTTCTTCAAGTCCCTCCTTAGGAAGTCGATGGCGTTGGGGTGCTCGGTGAGCATTGCCTGCCCACAGTCGATGAGCACCGGCCTTCCCCCGTCCATCAGCACGTTGTACTCGCTCAGGTCCCCGTGAACCAACCTTGCCCGCTGATATGCCAGTCTGACGAACTTCACCAGCTCCTCGTAAACGGAACCGGGGTCCTCGAGTTCCACGTCCTTCATGATTGGAGAGGGTGAGTTCTCATCACCTATATATTCCATCGCCAGCAGATTGTGATGGGATCCCAGGGGCTCGGGCACCCTCACCCCGGCTTCATGAAGGCGCTGAAGGTTCCGGAACTCCTTGTTCGTCCAGGCGAAGATCATCTTTCGGTGTGAACCCAGTATGCCCCTGAAGCGGGGGTCGCCCTCGATGTACCTGGATATGTTCTTGAATGTCGAGGTCGATATCCTGAATATCTTGAGGGCGACGAATCCTCCCTCGGGATCGGTTGCCAGGAAGACATTGCCCTCCTTTCCGGTGGAGATGGTGAACTCCACCGTGTCGATTATGCCCTCCTTCATAAGCTTGTAGACCGCCAGCAGTGTGTCCTTATCGAACACCTCGTCGATGACCTTGCGGTCCTCGGTGCTCTTGTCCTTCTTTCGAAGGGCTTCGACCTTCCTTTCCAGGATGGAGTACGTGTCCTCCCAAGGCATGATCGCCCCTCCCGAACTCAGAATACGTTGAGGCTCTTGGGTATCATTCTCTTCTTGCTGAGATAGTTGGCCTGGGTCTTGGTGTAGCGGTACTTGATGTCCGCCTTCTCGTTCTGGAAGTCCCAGGGTCGGACGATCACCAGGTCGCCCTCGCGGATCCACATCCTCTTCCTTATCTTTCCCGGGATCCTTCCGATACGCGACTTGCCGTCCTCGCACATCACCTTGATTCTCGATGCCCCGAGGAGCTGATCCGCGATGCCCAGCATCTCGCCTTCCTTCTTGTTGGGGAAACGGCAGCGTAGTATCTCTTCGGTCATCTCCTCTTCGTAGTCTCCCAATCGATGCCTCCGTTCTCACTCCCACATAATCGCACCAGTTATATAACCTTACGTTGGATTGTGTGTCCCCGGCCTTTTCCACCCCGTTGGTGTCAACTGGCAGTGAATATTGAACCGAGCATTCCATTTTAAAATCGAATGCGGTAACTGGTGATAGCGTCCTCCAAGTCATGTCTCCAAGGTGGCCACCAAGGTTTAAGTATGGATTCCCGCATCCACGCTTGATTCGGGCTCCCGTAGTGTAGACCGGTCAATCATTTCGGCCTTTCGAGCCGAGGACCCGGGTTCAAATCCCGGCGGGAGCACTACCGTATCATTCGATTCTGAAGAAAAATGGAGGGCCGTGCCCTTGGGTTCACTCCCTGAAGGAAAAAGGGTTTCCGCTACTATTCAGCGGTTCCATCATCGCCGTATTGGTGGCATCAATCGTGTTGCCAGGCGTATTCGTGCTGGTTCTGCACTTGGTCCCCTTCCAGGGTCTCCACATCGTCACAGGTACCGTTCCGGTTGGCGTGTTGGTACTGATTGGACCACAGGTACTGGTTCTTGGCCACGTTTCCCTCGCCAGCGAACTTCTGCTCGCAGGTTCCGTCCTTGAGCTGCTCCTTGGTCATGTCCTGCTGCTTGATCATCTGCTGCGTGTCGTCACATATTCCTCCGCCCTGGTCGGTCATCATATCGTCGGAGAGGGTCACGTTTGAGGAAGTACCGTCGGCTGCCGCCACGGTCAACCCCATCATGCCCACCACCGCTACGATGCCAATCACGGCGAGGATGCTGGTTATTTTTATGGTCATTTCCTGCATCTCCTTTGACGCGGTTCCCCGCGTCTTCATCATCCTCAGTAGCTGAAAAAGCCCTTTAACATTCCCTTGAAAAGGGTGAAAAGCTTTTCATCTGGGTGAAAATAAGGATTGAAATGTACGTCAATGAACATTTATGGTATCATTGCAACCGCTGCGAGAGAGGGTCATTCCGCCTCATCGATGCGGACCTTGTTGGTCATTCCGTGCCTCTCCCTGATGATCAGACCCTTGCCCTCGAGCCTGTCCAACATGCGGGTCACCTTGGCGTTAGACATCTTGGCCTTTTCCATGAGGTCCTTCTGCAGCACCTCTCCTCCCCCGTCGAGAATGGTCCTGTACATTATCCGCTCGTCCCCCTCGAGCAGTCGCAGCACGAGATCTGAATTCGCGGGCCTCGCTTCTCCCCGACCGGTCATGTGGACCGATCCCTGGTCATCGCTCGCTGGGAGATATTCCTCCTTGACCCCTGCGATTGGGGAGATTGCATCTCGGACCTCCCCGGGTCTGTTGAGGATGAGGTAGGACGCTCCCCCGCTGATAAACATTCCCCCCAGTATCGCCATGATCAGGTTCTCCAACCCGTAGTAGATGAGGGTCTCGGTCTCCATCCCCTTCCCACCCGTTTCCTTGGTCAACGCCACGGACATCACGACGAGGGCGATCCCCGCCAAGATGATCATTGCCCCCATCAGGGTGGACGCGTTTCGACGATCAGACGACATGTTCCCTATTCCTATGTTCCATTCCCCTCTTCATATTTACGGGGGAATCCTCAATGACCTTCATCTCGATATTCCGTTAACTCTCTCTCGATGTGATAATCGGTCACGCCGAGGGCCTCCGCCATGGACTTCAACAGGTTCTTCTCCTCTCTGCTGATCACCACTCCGCCGATGCCCATGAACTCGTCGGTCGGGAACGCCCTGGCGACATTCTCCCCTACATGGAGGAGCCAACGCTTGAAACCTTCACCCTCCTCATCCTTTCTGAGGATGCCTTTTACCTCTCCGCAGAGTCCGATGGTCTCCCGGTGGTACTCCTCCCTTCTCTTGCGCAGTTCCCTATGCCATCCCTCGTGCTTCATCTCGGCCCTGGCCTCATCAACGATGCCCTTGATCAGTCCGTTATCGCCGAAGTCCTCGAGGTCCATGATGGCCTCCTCCATGGCCCTCATCTCCCTGTTGGCCCCGAAGAAGCGGGTCCTGGAGGCGATCATCACGGCGTGCCCTATCTTGCTGGGCACCCTTGCCAATATCTCCATGTCCTCGTCGCAGTAATCCGTTCCGTCGCTCATGCAATCTCACCATCCCCTCCCAAGGGAATGACCTCGGACACCCTCCCCTTGTACTGGGTCATATAGAGGTCGTAGTAGAAGCCCCTCATGTCCATGAGTTCCTTGTGGGTGCCTCTCTCCACGATCTCGCCCTTGTCAATGACCAGTATCTGATCCGCGTCCTTGATGGTGCTCAGCCGGTGGGCGATCACGAAGCTGGTCTTGTCCCTCTGGAGCTCCTCCAGCGCCTCCTGGATGGACTTCTCCGTTCTGGTATCGACGTTGCTGGTGGCCTCGTCCAGGATGAGCATCTTGGGGTTGGCTATCATGGCCCTGGCGATGGTGAGCAACTGCCTCTGTCCCTGACTGAGGTTGCTCCCCCTCTCTGCCAGCACGGTATCGTAACCCTGGGGCAGGCGCATGATGAAATCGTGGCAGTTGGCCCGTTTCGCCGCTTCCACACACTCCTCTTCCGCAGCACCGGCTCTAGCATACTTGAGGTTGTTCATGACGGTATCCGAGAAGAGGAAGGCCTCCTGCGGTACCACTCCCACCTGTTTCCTCAGGCTCTCCTGTGTCACATCGTAGACATCCTGCCCGTCGATGGATATCGATCCGCTGTCGATGTTGTAGTACCTGGTCAGGATGTTGATTATGGTGCTCTTACCCGCCCCGGTCGGACCGCATAGCCCGATCATCTGGCCCGGCATCGCCTCGAATGTGTTGCCCTTCAGTATCTTCCTCCCGGGCACGTAGGAGAAGTCCACGCCTTCGAAGACGACATGACCCTCCACCGGCTTGATGGGGACCGTCCCCTCCCTGTCCACGATCTGGGGCTTCTCATCCATTATCCTGAATATCCTTCCCGCCCCGGTCGCGGCGGAGAGTATGAAATTGTAGTTGGCGAATATGCTGATTAGTGGGAAGATGAACATCAGCGTGAGGGAGAGGAAGCTGGAGAGCGTTCCCACATCCACGTCTCCCCTGAAGACCATCACGGATCCCACCAGGCCCACGACCGCGAGTCCCAGGTAGGTGCACATTATCGTCAGGGGGTTGATGATCAGGGAGAGCACCTGGGCCTTGGCCCCGGTGTTCCTGGCCTCCACGCTCGCGTCCTCCAGGTCATCGGCCGCTCTCCGCTGCTGTCTGTACGCGATCACGGTCCTCTCCCCATCCAAGGTCTCCTCCATGATGCCGTTGAGGTCGGCGAGCTTTTCCTGAAGGGAGGCGAATGCAGGTCCAGCGAACCTGCTCAGGAACCAGACGAGGACCAGTAGCAGGGGTATCACAAGGAAAGCCACCGCCGCCAGCTGCCAGCTGAGCAGCGGCATGGCCACGATGGTGATCACCAGCATGAACGCTCCCAGCAGCATCGACCCGATCGGTGCCTGGAGGAGTGCCATCACCGTGTCCATATCGTTGGTGATCCTGCTCATCAGCTCCCCGATGGGCTGCTTGTCGAAGAAGTTGAGCGAGAGGCTCTGTATGTGATCGAACAGGTCCCTCCTGAGTCGGTAGAGGGCCTCTTGGGTTATGTCCGCCAGCCACCTGTTGGCGATGTAAAGGGACACGAACGACACCACGGACACCCCGATCATCATCAGGGTCGTGTCCCACAGGGCGTTCTCGTCCATGACGGTGGTCAGGTTCTCGATGGCCACTCCAAACAGCAGCGAGATGGAGAGGAATGACAGGGCACCCACGAAGAACAGGATGAAGACCGCCACGAGCTTGGCCTTCTTGACGGTCATGTAGCTCAGGAGCCTGAGCATGACGTCTATCCTGGAGGGTTCCCTTTCTTTGGTCGTCCCGTCACCCACGACATCCCTCATGTCAGGTCCTCCTTTCTCAGTCCCCCGAGCTGGGAGTTGAATATCTCCCTGTAGAGGTCGTTCGATCTCATCAGTTCCGTGTGGCTGCCGATTCCGGCGACCTTTCCGCTGTCGAGCAGCACTATCTTGTCCGCGTTCAGCACCGTGCTGATCCGCTGGGCGACAACGAGCTTCGTCGTGTCGGTCAACAGGTCATCCATGGCCTCCTGTATCTTGGTCTCGGTGGCAACGTCAACCGCGCTGGTGCTGTCGTCGAGTATCATGATCCTTGGCTTCACCGTGATGACCCTGGCTATGGATAGCCTCTGCTTCTGTCCGCCGGAGAAGTTGGCCCCCTTTCTGGCCACCCTCGCGTCGTAGCCCTCCGGTATGGCGGTGACGAATCCATCCGCGTCCGCCACCCTTGCCGAATCCACGACCTCGTCAAAGGTGGTCTCCGGTCTCCCATAGGCTATGTTCCCTTTGACCGTCCCGCTGAACAGTACGGTCTCCTGGAGGGCGATCCCTACTACTTTCCTCAGCGTGTCCTGGGGGAATTTCCGCACGTCGATTCCGTCGATGGTCACCCTGCCTTTAGTCACATCGTAGAACCTTGGGATCAGGTTGACAAGCGTGCTTTTTCCGGCGCCCGTGGCACCCAGGAATGCCATCGTCTCCCCCGGCTCTACCACCAGGTTCAGGTCCCTCACGGACTCGGTGCCGCCAGGGCCGTCATAGCTGAAGCTCACGTTCTCGAAGACCACCCGTCCCTCGATGGTGGTGGGGTCCACCTCTGTGAGGTCGGGCTCATCCTCGATGTCGGGTTCGATGTCGATGAGCGTCCCGATCCTGGCAGCCGAGGCCTCGGCGGAGGTGATCTGAGGCAGGACCATGGAGAGTATCCAGAGCTGGGCCAGGATTATGAAGAAGTACTGGCTGAAGGCTATCAGTTCCCCGATGTTCGTGGAGCCGCCCTGAATAATATCCACTCCTCCGAACCAGATCACCATGGATGTGGCGAGGCCCAGTATGATGAATATGGATGGTATGATGAACGCAACGGAGAGCAGGGGCCTGATCGAGGTCTTGCGAACATTCCTGTTGGCCCCATCGAACCGCTTCGACTCATACTTCTCCCGGACAAAGGACTTCACCACCCTGATGCCCGCGAGATCCTCTTGGAGGATGTTGTTGAGATCATCGGTGGCATCCTGCCTGGCCTTGTACTGCTTCTGCAGGACGTAGGCTATTCCTCCGAGTATCAGGCCCCCTGCGGGGATGACGAAAAGAAATATCCACACCAGGTTGGGACTGTTCAGCCAGACCAGCACCAGCGCCACTATGATCTGGAAACCAGCGCCGAGCAGGAATCTCACGGACAGCTGGACCGCCAGATTAATCTGGTAGATGTCATTGGTCAGGCGAACCATGAGATCCCCTGTCGGGTAGGCGTCAAGGTTCTTGAACGAGAACCGTTGCACCTTACGGTACGCCCTGGTCCTGAGGAAGTTGGCCGATCCCTCGGCGAAGAGTACCGCCATTAGAAGGGTCAACATGGTGAATGTTCCGGAGATGAAGGCAAAGATGACCATGAGCGCTGCGCTGTCCAGCACCGAGTTGATGTCCCCAGAGATCAGACCGTAGTTCACTATGTTGGAGACCTGGGCGGGGACGAGCATGAGGAACAGGCCCGACAGCAGGACGAAGACCTGGGAAAGCACCAGTAGCTTCCACGACTTCCGGTAGATGATCAACATCCTGGTGAGCGCTGGAAAGAATGCCACTTCTAGATCCCCTGATCAGACCCCCGATCCGCCCCCTAGTTGAGTCAGGCTCCTTCCATGGGGTCCCTTTCCCATATGATTATTCTCATTTTATATAGTAATGCCAGAAGTCATTATCAGTATTAGAATATCCATGCGGCCCTAGAGCTCGCACTCGCCGCAGTCGTAGAGGGCGCACGCCTCGTTCACCAGCTTCCACTTGATCGCCCATCCCTTGATGTTCCTGATTATATCCATGACCTCCTCACCGCTCTGGGTGAGGGTGTACACGCTCTTGACCGGAAAACTGGAGGAGTCCACATTCTTGCTCACAAGCTCCTCCTTCTCCAGCTCACTGAGGCGCGCGCTCAGCACCTTGGGGGTGATGCCGTCCAGACAGCCCCGGAACTCCGAGAACCTCCTGGATCCCCCTCCCTTGTAGAGTTCTAGGAGGATGAGCAGGGTCCACTTCTTTCCAAGGAACTCCACCGTGCGACGGACGGTGCAGTCGTTCATCATGGTATCCGCGAAGAAACCTAACAGCATTTATAGTTTAGTATCCTTATGATACCTAATATCAAAAATATATTATGGAGGGACAACATGTTCTGCTATCAATGTGAGGAGGCCCTCAAGGGCGAGGGCTGCGTGAAGAAGGGGGTGTGCGGCAAGCCGGCCGAGGTCGCGGAGCTCCAGGACCTCTTGATCTATGTGATGAAGGGGATGTCGTACAGGGCGCAGATCTCTGGACTCCAGGGTAAGGATCTGGAGGATGTGAACAAATTCATTACAGAGCAACTGTTCGCCACAATCACTAACGTGAACTTCGATCCAGATTACTTCAGGGATGCCGTCGTCAGGGGCATCGGCATAAGGGATGTCATCAAGGTAGATGACCCCGGGTCACTCCCCGACGCCTGCACATGGGTGCCGGACGGCGAGGGGAGCATGTCACAGAAGGCCAAGTCTGTCGGTGTGCTCTCCACGGAGGACGTTGATGTCCGTTCCCTCAGGGAGTTGCTGACGATCGGCCTGAAGGGCGTGGCGGCCTATTACTCCCACGCCGAAGCCCTTGGGTATGAAGACGAAGAAATCACCACCTTCATGAGGAGGGCCCTGGCCTCCACCCTGATGGATCTCAGCGTGGACGAGATGGTGGCCTTGGTCTTGGAGTGCGGGACCTTCGGGGTCAGGGTAATGGCCCTGCTGGACAAGGCAAATACCATGACCTACGGTCATCCAGAGATCACCAGCGTGGACATCGGCACCCGCGATCGGCCCGGCATACTGATCAGCGGGCACGACCTCCTGGATCTAGAGGAGCTGCTGAGGCAGACTATGGATCAGGGGGTCGACGTGTACACCCACGGGGAGATGCTTCCCGCCAACGCCTATCCCAAGCTCAAGAAGTACGACCATCTAGCCGGGAACTACGGGGGTTCGTGGTGGCACCAGAGGGAGGAATTCGAGAGCTTCAACGGTCCTATCCTGATGACCACAAACTGCCTGGTCCCGCCCAAGGATTCCTACAGGGGCAGGGTGTTCACCACGAGCATCGTCGGTTATCCAGGGATGACCCACATACCGGATCGCGATGGGGGAGAGAAGGACTTCTCCGAGATCATAGAATACGCAAAGACATGTGATCCTCCGAAGCAGATCGAGACGGGCAATCTTACCATCGGCCTTGCCCGCAAGGCGGTCATCGACAGGGCCGAGGACGTACTGGATCTGGTGAACCGGGGCAAGATCAAGAGGTTCGTGGTCATGGCAGGGTGCGATGGCCGCCATTCCGATCGCGATTATTACACCAGGTTCGCCGAGGCCCTTCCAAGGGACACCATCATATTGACCGCTGGTTGCGCCAAGTACCGTTACAACAAGCTTCCCCTGGGTGACATCGAGGGCATACCCAGGATACTGGATGCGGGGCAGTGCAACGATTCCTACTCGCTCGTGGCGATAGCCCAGGCCCTGGCGGATGCGCTGGGCGTGGGAATAAACGACTTGCCCATATCATACAACATCGCCTGGTACGAGCAGAAGGCGGTAACGGTCCTGCTGGCTCTTCTGTCCCTGGGGGTCAAGAACATCACTCTGGGCCCCAGACTTCCTGCCTTCGTGTCCCCGAACGTGCTCGACGTCCTCGTGAGGGAGTTCAACATCAGAAAGAACACCACCGTGGAGGAGGACCTTCCCCTCCTGGTCCCCGAGATCAAAGGCTGACCAGAGGGAAGGCAATGACCGTCGACGAGGAGTTGCGCGACGGCCTCGGGCTCTGCGCCGACGTCTGCCCCGAGATCACCATCCAAATCATCGACCGCAGAGCAAGACCGGTCAGTGATATCTATCGCGATGGGCCGGGAGCGTGCGTGGCCGCCCTCGTGGCGCCGTGTCCGCTGAGGAGAGGGGGCAGTACACACAAGTTGATGGAGGCGGCCATGAATGGGGCATTGAGAGGATTCCTGGTCGAGATGGCTGTCGTCCTACCGGGGGCGAGACGCTGAAGAGGGAGTGGGTGAATCTCAACCGGAGAACGATTTCCAAGGGGGGACCAGATACCAGGATTTCCTCATGATTACCCCAGTTCCCCGATATGCTCCCCTCTCACCATCTTCCTGAAGGCGGAGCTCTCCCTAGTCAGGCGGTCGATGTTGCTGAATGTCACCCTCTCCATGGTGGGAAGCTCATCGGGGAAGACCTTTTCCAGCTCCCGTACCAGGTAGTCGTGGACGTATCCCGATCTCCTGAGGAAGTCGACCTCCCAGTTCTCGACAAGGTTCATCGTGCCCTCCCGACCAGCGGTGGAGAACGTCTCCGCCAGCACGGAGGTGACCGCGGTGTTCGGGGAGATGACGCATATCTCCGCCTCCCTGATCGCGTACGCGTTGCCGTTGAACGAGACCGCCACCCCGCCTCCATCCCTCACCAGCTGCAGCGCCTGGACGTCCGTGATGCTGTCGCCCAGGTACATGGTGCTCTCCAGCCCCACGCCAGTCGTCCTCTGGATCTCCAGGATGGAGTTGGCCTTCTCCTCCCCTCCAACGGGATTCACGTCCATGATCAGCTGGTACGATGTCAGATCGGTCAGTTCGTACCAGAATATCTCATCGAGCCTACGCACCGTGCTTCGGCTCTTCTCGTCGAACTCCTCTAGGGAGAGAGCCTTGTCCGGGATGTCTATCATGGGCATGGAGGCTATCTCCCTAGCGTAGTTCTGGAGGGTCTCCCTCTCCCAGTCCGATATCCTGGTGGAATCGATTCTCAGGGTGGTGCAGAATGCGTTCTCGAAGGGGAAACCGATCGCCTCGCAAACCGCGTTAACGTAGTGCTCGTAACTCGTCGACACTATGAACGAGGGCATGAGCTCGTTCACGAACCTCATGGTCTTCTCCGCCCCCGGTACCATCAGTATGTTCCCCCTCGAGAACTCGATCATGTTCCTGTCCGTGGCGCCGTAGGCCTTGAGAAACGGCAGTATCAGTCTGAGGGTGTCCCCCGCCTTGTACTTGGGCCGATGGAGCACATCGGCGAGGACGTCATCGTACTTGCTGACGATGCTGAAGAACTGGTCTCCGTTCTCTATGAGGTTGCTCGCGAGCTCATAGGCGTTGTCGTTCTTGGTCACCGGTCCCTCGCCATCGGTGATGAACTGCCTTCCCTCAAATCCCGTGATGTCCCCGATATCGTCGTAGTCCATTATCCATTACCTCGATCCATTATCTCCCCGTTCACCTCGTCGGTCAGGTCGTAGGCCCGGTCCAGCGGCTCACCGTCAACGTAGAGCTGCTGATTCCTGATGAAGACCTTCCCATCCGCGAACAGCTTTATGGAATGAGCAATGAGGGGCAGCTCTCTCCGCTCCCCCGCCTCCCTGATCCTCCTGAAGAGCGGTTCGGACTCGCCATCCTCCCTCATGACGGCGGCGAGCCCCTTCCTCCTAATCTTCTCGTCAATTCCCTTCCAGAGGGGATCCCACTCCTCCCCGACGATGGGGAAGGAACAAAAGGTCAGGGCGGGACCCTCGTCCCACTCCGGCGTCGTAAGGTGGATCATGGCCCCCTGCCTGTCCGCCCGCTCCTCAACAAGCTGCCATATGACCTCCTGCCAGGTGCCCTTCGGCCCTCCAGGCAGGGCGGGGTGGAGGTTGATAAGGTCATACTTCAGGCACGTCTCGTCGTCCACCCAGAGCATGTACCCCGCCAGGACCCCCAGCTCGAACGGGCGCTCCTCGAGGAGTTCCCTAACGGCCCTCCCGTATTCCAGCCTCCATAGTTCCCTCTCGTCCCTCCTGAGCTCGGGTCTGAACCTCTTCCATGAAAGGGCGAAGAGAGGGATATCGTATGAGCGGACCATCTCGAAGAACCTCTCCCTCTCATCGTGATCGCCGTGCTCGGGCTCCTCTCCCGGCTCCCAGTTGCAGAAGACGAACTCCACAGAGACGTCGAAGAAGCCCCTCTCCTTCTGATCCATGACCGTCCTGAGAAGCTCCCTGGCCGCCTCGTCCCTTCCCGTGGAGAACCATCCGATCCTAAGCGTCTGTCCTCCCCCCTTCAAACGATTTCAGCAGTTCCAGGTCTGGATAACCATCCCTTCCATATTCAGCTATGCTGCGGGCCGATGTCATGGTGGCGAATCTGCCGCACTCCTCCAGGTCCCACTTCCTGAGCATACCGGCGATGAAGGAGGCCGCGAACACGTCCCCCGCTCCCGTCTTGTCCACCGGCTTGACCTTCTCCGAAGGTATTCTACTAGTCCCCTCGGCGGTGACGATGGCCGCGCCTTTTCTCCCCATGGTGCATACCACGATGTCAGGGCCCATCCTCATCAGCTTCTTCGACCCCCTCATCGGATCCATGCCGGTGAGTATCCTGACCTCGGTCTCGCTGGGGAACATGATGTCCGCCCTCTCGATCAGCGGCTTCATGACCTCGATCCCCCTGCGGGCATAGAGCTCCCCCGGGTCCAGTGAGACAATGACCTCCGACTGTAGGTCCCTGGCGATCTTGATCTGGGCCATCATCGATCGCTTCCCCACGAAGGAGGTCAGGTGCACCACCTTGGAATTCCTGAGGTATTCCAGGTCGCAGGGGGCGGTGGTGAACAGGTCGTTGGCGTTGGGAAGTACCAGCAGGCTGCGGTCATTGTCGATTATGATCGAGATGCACATGCCGGTACGGTTCTCTCTCCCGACCCTCTTCACGTCCACCTTGCCCATTGACTCCAGGATGAAATCGCCATACTCGTCCTTGCCCACCATGCCCAGAATCCCGGTCTTGAAACCCATTTTTCCTAGGGCAAAGATCACGTTGGCGGCCGACCCCCCTCCGGCCTGCCCCAC